>CAZVDH010000018.1:0-24069 GCA_964625595.1 uncultured Oscillospiraceae bacterium
TGTACCGCATCGGCACTGCTCGCCACTGCCCAAACAGCCCGACAAATTCCAATTTCCCGCGCTGCTGACAGCACATACGATAAAACAGCTCTATTCTACCACAACGCCCGGGATTCTGCCACCGCAAAAGCGCCTAAGGGACCGCCTGGGGAACGTTCTCGTGATAAAAAACATCCAGCACGCCGGAATACCCCGGCAGCCAGGGCTTGTTTTTCCCCAGGTAGTGGATTACCACGCTGTTTTTCCGCACCCAGTCCACATCCCGTTTCTCATGCCTGGGATTGGCGTTGTAGGCGTTCAGAGTCCGGTCGCTCAGGTTGTAGATCATGGTGTCCAGGAGCTTCACTTTGTCCCCGTACAGCGCCGTGAGAATATCCTGATCCGGCAGCATCAGGGCATACCGCTTTTCCGCCGCGTAATTCCGGATGGCATCCATGTCCAGCACCTGGCGCAGCAGGGGAAGATTCATCATCATGACCCCGGTGTTAATGTAGGGGACGGGGCTTTCCGGGTCCAGGCCCAGGCGCACACGGTTCAGCCTTGTGACCACATCGTTTGTGTGGGTGCAGGCCATAAACAGGTTCCCTTCAAAGCTGCTTTCATACAGGGGAACCAGGGAATTGATGATGACAATGTCCACATCCAGATACAGAATCCTGTCAAGCTCAGGCGGCAGCAGCAGGGGCGCGGCCAGCCGGTAGTAAATCTGCCGGGGATACCGGTCCGTTTCCGGAAAGTCCGCGAAAAGGCTGTCCGGCACCGGTACAAAATGGCAGGCGACCCCCTCCGGCGCAGCCGTGCGCACCGCAAGCGTATCCGCTTCCGTAAGGTCGGAGTGGAGGATGTAGGCGTGATAGCTTTCCGCTCCGCCCCGTAAGGCAATGGAGCGCAGGCAGTTTAACAGATGGGGGATAAAACTGCGGTCAATCGCGAATAAAAGATTCATATGTCATCTTCCGGAAAAGAAATTTGGGGCCCTGGTATTGACAGAAAGGCCATCATCTGCCTGATATTTTACAGGGGCTTATTCAATTCATCCTCAACCGAAGTTCAACTTTTGTTGATAATTCTCCGGCGCGTGCAGGCGGACGCGTTCTCAATAAGGTGCCATTCCAAAGAGGCACGCGCCCTTTATGGGAAAAATCTTCAACAATTCTTCTGTTGACAAATGGAATCCCCCCATGCTATGATACATTGGATAATGAAAACGAATGCTGGAGGATATATATACAAATGAAAGGACGCTATCAAAAGCCGAATACCTGGAACTGGAAGAAAACCTTACTGGTCGTACTGGCGGTAATCATCGGCCTGCTGGCCGCCCTGATTATCGGCGGGGTGATTTACTATAATTCCATGCTGAATAAAATGAACCAGGTGAAAGTCCCCACCGTTGAATATACCGAGGAAGCCACCGAGACAACCCAGCCCTCCGCCGAGACCTCCGAGACCACCGCCGAAACCACCGAGGCCACCACGGAAGCAACGGAGCCCCATGTTGCCTCCAGCGCGGACTATATCAACTTCCTGGTGGTGGGCCAGGCAGCCCGGGAGGGCGAGCCGGAGCTGTTTGCGGACACCATGCTCCTGCTGACTCTGAACACCTATGAAAAAACCCTGACCCAGACCTCCATCCTCCGGGATACCCTGGTGCAGTACCCCAACTATACGGACACCGCGGGCAAGGCCCATCACGGCGGCAGGATCAAGCTGACCACCATCTACCACATGGGCTATCTGTGCACCAACAGCAAAGCCGACGCCATGGGCCTGATGAACCTGACACTGTACAAGAACTTCGGCATTGAGGTGGACCACAACTTTGAGATCGATTTCGACGGCTTTGTGGACATTATCAATATGCTGGGCGGTGTGGATATTGAGCTGACCCAGGCCGAATGTGACTGGCTCAATAAGTATATCCAGAACGAGGGCCGCATCAATGATAAATATGTGCTCACCGAGGGCATGAACCATCTGGAGGGATATGTTGCCCTGTCCTATGCCCGTCTACGGAAGGCAGCCGGCGACAACGGCAGCGACTTCGTCCGTACCGACCGCCAGCAGAAGATGTTTTCGATCCTCCTGGATAAGATCCGGGGTCTGAGCCTTTCCGAGCTGCAGAACCTTGCCAACAAGGTTCTGCCCCTCATCACCACCAGTATGGACAACAAGCAGATCACAGAGTACCTGATCAATTACCTGCCCATGCTGCCGGAGCTGACGCTCCAGTCCGGCGGAAAGTGCCCCGCGGAATCCTGGGGCGACCTGGTGGACATTTACGGCGACGGCAATCAGCACAGCGTCCTGCTCTTTGACGAAAACGCCACAAAGAAAGCCATGCGGGCCATTACCGAAGGCGAAGTGGAGTAAAAAATATACAATCACCTGCCCATTTGCCTTGCGGCAAAGGGGCAGGTGTTTTGATGCAGTCTTTATTTGCGTCTGCTGAGGATCTCCCTGAAATCCGCCGCGGCGAAAATTCCGCACACCAGCACCACTACAGCGCACAGCACGGTCATCGGGGTCAGAACACTGGTATCTCTCAGAAGCAGTACCGTGAATACCATCGCCCAGGCAGAGTATGTAACGTTCAGCGCCATGGCCTTGGAAGCGCCGATCTGGGCGATTGCCTTATAGTAGAACAGATAGGACGCGGTGGCAAACAGCGCCGCCAGAGCAATGACAGGCAGCAGCCACCCGGTACCGGCAGTGAACAGACTTGCCGTGAAGCCCCAGCCCTTCAGCACCGGCAGCAGCACAATACCATAGAACAGGGCGGAGGTAGTCTGCCGAATCTGCAGGGCGTATTCGTCGGTAACCTCCGGGTCTTTCAGGCACTTTGCCAGGATCACCGCCTCAATGCCCCAGCCGAAAGCGCACATGAGCGCGCCCAGCAGGCCCAGCCAGAAATTCCGGATGTCCAGATTGGGAGAATAGCTCAGGCCATACACGCCCAGAAGCGTAAAGATCAGGAAGATCCACTGATACCACTTCATCTTTTCTTTCAGGAAAATATAGGCAAGGATGCTGCCAACAGCGGGGAAGATGGCACTGGCTACCGCGCCGATGGAAGCGCCCATGTAATTGACCGCCATCACATAGCCGGTCATGCCGATGGGGCCGCCGATGACAGCGGCTGCCGCCACCCATTTGCCGCTTTTGGTTTTGAACGCTTTCCAAACGCCGCCCAGATTCCCTTTCATTCCGTTGTAGCAGCATGCCCAGACAGCGGAGCAGGCATCATGCAGGAATGTGCTGACAAAGGGAGCCAGGAACACCGCCTGCTGTGTGGACAGAAATGGGGTCATGCCCAGGGCAATGCCCAGAATCACGGTTTCCAGGGCCCAGGTAATACCCGCAATAATACCGGCAATCATAGCTTATCCCTCCTTAATGTCCAGAAAGGCCTGAATATTGGCTTTGAGCCTGGCGTAGCGTTCCTGGGCCCAGTCTTCCATGCTCTGACCGTCGTAGGGCACTCTCGCCTTGGCCCAGAGGGTCCACAGGTAGTCCACATAGATCTTGCTTGCCAGAAAATGCTTTCTGTCCCGGGTGCCCGGCTCCCGGCTCAGATATTTTGTCAGCAGCAGTCCGTCCTGCTCCGGTCCAAACCCCGCTTCAATAGACACATCCGCCAGATCCCACATGCCGTCGTTCATGCCGGCGTACTCCCAGTCGATCAGGTACATCCGTCCGTTGCCCTCCACCCAGTTCTCACAGAGCGGATCGTTATGGCAGGGAACCTTCCGGATCCGCTCGGAGGCATCCACCTCCGTCTTGATTGCCATGACCTGCCGCTTTGTTTCCGGATAGTCCGCAAACATGGCGACCCGCATGTCCCGGATGATCTTTTCGTAACCGGCAGCCATGTCAAAGACCTCAAAGGGGACACCGGTATCCTCGCCGCAGCCGTGCATGATTCTGAAAATCTCCGCCACCTGTTCAATATGCCGCTCCTGGGCCAGCAGCTCCGCGGACATGGTGACGGCATTGGGAATATACTCCGTTACCTTTGCGCCGTCCTTGCCAAAGTAGAGCATATTGGCATCCACCCCCAGACGGCAGGCAAGCCGGGTACTGACCATCTCATCGCTGCGGACGATCAGCTCCTCCGTCCCCTCCCCGGGAATCCGGACCACATACTCCTTTCCGTTTTCCAGAACTACATGATAGGTGTGGTTGGTCAGTCCGCCCATCCTTTCAATGCTTTTGTAGTCCCCCACGCCCAGCACATCCAGCAGCAGCCGGGAAACCTTTTGAAGATCCTCCGCTACAATCTCTTTTGCCATAATCAAAGCCTCCGTATTTCTCCTGTTTCATAGGGATATTCATAGGTGTCTCTTCCCACCCGGAACCGCATACCAGCCGCGGCGTTGCTGCCGGTCTTGTAGGCGGTCACCTCTACAATGTCCTCCTGGCCGCAGCGCAGCCGCTCCGCCACCTCCGCCAGGATCCGGGAACGGGTATTGCGGATGTAGCTGCTGTCAAACGCCCGCAGCTCGTCCAGGGTATCAAATTCAAAAATCGTATCCGCCGGATATTTCCGGATCTTCATTTTCAGCACATCCAGATGGGCCATATAGATGGACTCCCAAAGCAGATCCGCCGTCTCCGGAAGATCATAGGTTTTTTCCAGGATCTCCAGGAACTTCCGGCTGAAAGCTTCGTTCCAGAAGGTATGTCCCAGCATGACCCATGCGTCCCGGCCGCCGATTTGAACGCTGTTTATGTAGCCGTCCGCGCCCTCAGTCATGCACCATTCCTTGGTTTCACCCTGGACATAGACGGCGGCATAGTAGGCATCGTCCACCTCCGACGCAAAGGGATTCACGGAAAAATAGTTGTCGGAGGAACAGATATAGGTATTGCGCAGAAAAGATCTTGCCGCATAAATGCTGGCATTGTTGTTCCGGGTGAGATAGTCGTTGTTCTCCACAATCTCAACGCCGAATTGATCCCGCAGGTATAGAAACTGCTCTTTCTGATAGCCTGTTACGACCACAATCTGACGGATCCCGGCCTCCCGGAGCTGCCGGATCTGCCGCTCGATGAGCACTTCCCCTCTTACCTCAATCAAAGCCTTGGGCCGTTCGTAGGACAGGGGTGCGAAACGGCTGGCCGTGCCCGCCGCCATAATCACCGCATTGTCAACCTGATAGCACATGGTATCCTCCCTAACCGCGAAAAATGTCCTCTGAGGGCTTCCTTTTGCTTCCTGATTATTATCATACACGCGAAAGGCACGCAAATCAACCCTTTTTTACCGATATTTCTTAATTTATTGTGGAAACTGCTGCTGGTGCAGTCTTGATTTCAGAAAACCCCCATGCTATAATGACCTGTAGCTTTCATCAGAAAAACCACAATATCCCCTTTCAGCGGGAAAATTCGGGGAGAAACGGAAAATGCCTTTTTTGTGGGTTGCCGGGTACGGCCTCAGCTATCTGCTCTTCAGCCGCCTGGCACAGGTCACGTCCCAGTGGGTACTGTCTCTGGCTATGCTGGCGTACATCTGCGCGCTGACCGGCTGGATCTTCCACACCGGGCAGCACCGCGCCCTGGGCCTCTGCCCGCCCCGGCGGATGCCCGGGAAAGAATACGGCGTGTTTGCCCTGCTTCTGCTGCTGCCGGTATGCAACCTGCTGGCAGCCGGAGCCTTTGCTCCCCGGCTTCCGGCGGCGGTCCTCATGCTGGCTGTCTGCGCCGCCGAGGAAATCTTCTTCCGGGGCTTTCTCCTGCGCTTCCTGATGCAATACGGAACCCGTTCCGCAATCATAATCAGCAGCCTGGCGTTCGCTCTTTTTCACTGGGTCAATCTTCTGGGCGGCAGCGGCTTTTCCTACACGCTGGCCCAGGTTTTCTGCGCTTTTGCCGTGGGGATCTGCTATGGCGCCGTTACGGTCCGGTTTGGAAGCCTGATTCCCTGCTTTCTTGCCCATTTCCTCACCAATGTCACCGCTGCCCCCGCTTCCGCCGGAACCGCGCCCTGGCTCTGGCTCTGCATTGCCGCCTGCGGCGGCTTCGGAATCTGTCTGTGCAAAAACGTCACAAAATAAGGAGCGCACAATATGACACTGTACATCGATCCCGGTACGGGAAGCATGCTTTTTACGATTCTGATCGGCGTCATCGGCGCGGGGCTTTATTCCCTGCGGATGCTGCTGATTAAGCTCCGCTTCCGGCTGACCGGCGGAAAAGCGGAGACCGGGACAAAGAAGATTCCCTTCGTCATTTTCTCCGACGACAAACGGTACTGGAACGTTTTCGAACCGATCTGCCGGGAAATGGACCGGCGGGGCAGGGACATCGTCTATCTGACCGCGTCGGAGGATGATCCCGCCCTGAAATGTACCTACCCTCATGTAAAGGCCGAGGCCATCGGGCCGGGGAACAAGGCCTTTACCCGGCTGAATTTCCTGAACGCCGCCATTGTCCTTTCCACCACCCCCGGCCTGGAGGTCTATCAGTGGAAGCGGGCAAAGGACGTGCGGTTCTATGTCCATATCCCCCACGCCGCCAGCGACATCACCCTGTACCGGATGTTCGGCCTGGATTATTACGACGCGGTGCTCCTGTCCGGGGCGTATCAGGCCCGGGACCTCCGGGCGCTGGAAAAGCTGCGGGGACTTCCCGAAAAAGAGCTTGTCACCGTGGGCATCCCCTATATGGACGAGATGGCCGCCCGGCTCCGGCGGTCCGGCCCCGCCCCGGAGCATCCCAGGACAGTGCTCCTTGCCCCCTCCTGGGGTAAGAGCGCCGCGCTCAGCGTCTACGGCGGCAGGATCATCGAGGTGCTGCTGAAAACCGGCTATCATGTGATCGTCCGGCCCCATCCCCAGTCCTTCAAGTCCGAAACGGAAATGATGGAAAAGCTGATGAAGGCCTATCCGGAATCCGGGCAGCTGGAGTGGAACCGGGACACCGACAATTTTGAGGTGCTCCGCCGTTCCGACATTCTGATCTCGGACTTTTCCGGCGTCATTTTCGACTTTACACTGATCTACGATAAGCCCGTTATTTATACCGATCCCCAGTTCGATGTCGGCCTTTATGATGCCTGGTGGCTGAAAAAGCCCCTGTGGACCGCCTCCGCCCTGCCCCGGCTGGGCTGTCAGCTGACACCGGAGAATATGGAGAACCTGAAAGAGCTGATCGACACCTGTCTGACAGATCCCCGGTTTGCCGAGGGACGCCGTCAGGTAAAAGCGGAAACCTGGGAGCATCCGGACGAGGGCGCACGGCGCACCGTGGACTACCTGCTGGAAAAATACGCGCAGCTCACTGCCGGGGAAGAGGATGCATAATATGTCATTTTTTACGATTCTGGAAACCCTGCTCATCGGGCCGCTGAAGCTGCTCTTTGAGATCATCTTTACCATTGCCAACCAGTTCATCGGCCATCCCGGCCTTTCCATCATCGTCCTGAGCCTGGTCATGAACATCCTGGTCCTGCCCCTGTACCGGCGGGCGGATGCCATGCAGGAGGAATCCCGGGATACGGAGGCAAAGCTCCGGGAGGGCGTGGCCCATATCAAGAAAACCTTCTCCGGCGACGAGCGGATGATGATTCTGCAGACCTATTACCGGCAGAACCATTATAGGCCCACCGATGCCCTGAACGGCTCCGTCTCCCTGCTGCTGGAAATTCCCTTCTTTATGGCAGCCTACCAGTTTCTGTCCCATGTGCAGATCCTGAACGGCGTATCCCTGGGGCCCATCCGGGACCTGGGCGCGCCGGACGGACTTCTCGTGATCGGCAGCCTGACCATCAACCTCCTGCCGATCCTGATGACGGCCATCAACTTTGTCTCCAGCGCCATCTACCTGAAGGGCTTTCCTCTGAAAACCAAGCTCCAGCTCTACGGCATGGCCCTGTTCTTCCTGGTTTTCCTGTACACCTCCCCGGCCTGCCTCGTCTTTTACTGGACGCTGAACAACCTGTTCTCCCTGGTAAAGACCATTTTCTACAAGCTGAAAAACCCCCGGAAGATCCTGGGGTACCTGACTTTCGGCCTTGGCCTGGCAGTCCTGGCTTTCGGCCTGTTCTTCTATCATACCCACTCCGTGAAGCGTAAGGTCTTTATCCTCGGCATCGGTCTGCTGCTGGAGCTGCCGCTGCTTCTGCCGGTGCTGAAAGCCAGGCTCCCCCTTCCGAAAGAAACCGCCCAGGTGAAGCCGGACCGCAGGCTGTTCCTGCTGGGCGCTCTGTTCCTGACCATTCTCGTAGGCCTGCTGATCCCCTCCACCTTTATTGCCGCGTCTCCCCAGGAATATGTGGACATCAGCTATTTCCATAATCCCCTGTGGTATGTAGTCAGCGCCCTGTGCCTGTCCGCCGGTACCTTTCTTGTGTGGATGGGCGTGTTCTACTGGCTGGCAAAGCCCAAAGGAAAGGTGTTTTTTCAGCGTCTGGTGTGGGTCCTGTGCGGTGTCATGGTGGTAAACTACATGTTCTTCGGCACCAAGCTGGGAATTATTTCCTCTACACTGCAGTATGAAGGAGGAATGGAATTTTCCCGGGGAGAGCAGCTTTTGAACCTGGCGATCCTGGCTGCTGTAGCGCTCCTGATGTATCTGTTCGCCCGAAAGCAGACCCGCAGCACCGGGGCGGTGCTGCTGACAGCCATTATCGCCCTTGGCGGCATGTCCGCTGTGAACCTGGTGAAAATCAAGCGCTCCGTGGATGAGATCTCCGTGGAGAAGGCCAATGAGATGCCCGGCTTCCAGCTGAGCAAAACCGGCAAAAATGTGGTCGTGCTGATGCTGGACCGGGCCATGGGCGAATATGTACCCTATCTGTTTAACGAAAAACCGGAGCTTCAGGAAAAGTTTGACGGCTTCACCTATTATTCCAACACGATTTCTTTCGGCGGATGTACAAATTTCGCCACCCCCGCGCTGCTGGGAGGCTATGAGTACACCCCCGTGGAGCTGAACAAGCGCAGCGATGAGCTGCTGGTGGATAAGCAGAACGAAGCGCTGAAGGTGATGCCGGTGCTCTTCGCGGACAATGATTACAAGGTCACGGTGTGCGATCCGGTTTACGCCAACTATCAGTGGATCCCCGACCTGTCGATTTTCGACGACGATCCCCGGATCAGCGCCTATATCACCAAGGGGAAATTCGGCGACACCGCCCAAAAAGAGCAGACAATCCTCAACAACCGCAGAAACTTTTTCGTTTTCAGCGTTATGAAATCCATGCCCCTGTGCCTGCAGCCCATTATATACAACGATGGCCTCTACAATCAGTCGGCATACGATTCTGAGGAAGCGGTTTACTCCGGGCAGACCATCGAGTCCATATCCAGGTCCACCGGAATCAGCGCCGTGTTCATGGACTGTTATCATGTGCTGGATAACCTGCCGGAAATGACCACCGTCAGCAAAGACGGAACAAACACCTATCTGTTCCTGTCCAACGATACAACCCATGAGCCGATCCTTCTTCAGGAGCCGGAATACAAACCGTCCCAGGTCGTTGACAATACCGCCTTTGACGCTGCCAATACCAGCCGGTTTACGGTGGATGGGAGAACGCTTCTGGTGGAGGAACCCCGGCAAATGGTCCACTACCAGAGCAACATGGCGGCAATGCTTCTTCTGGGGGAATGGTTCGATTATCTCCGGGAAAACGGTGTCTACGACAACACCAGAATTATCCTGGTGTCCGACCACGGCTCTGATCGCGGGCAGCTGGAAGAGCTGATGGCCGATCCCTCTGACGGATTGAAAAATCTGGAATTTTACTTCCCCCTGCTGATGGTAAAGGATTTTGACAGCCACAGCTTTACCACCTCCCGGGAATTTATGACCAACGCCGACGTTCCCACCCTGGCAACAGCAGGGCTCATTGAAAACCCCACCAATCCGTTCACCGGCAAGGCCATCAACAGCGATGAAAAGACCGCCCACGACCAGTTTATCATCCGGTCCAGAAAATGGAAGATTGCCGAGAACAACGGCACCACGTTCCTCCCCGCCCAGTGGGCCAGCGTCAGCGATGACCTCTGGAATTTGGACAACTGGACCTTCTATGATGAAGAAACGGTGCTGGACCGCCACGCCGCGCCGTAAGGGTTTTATACGCACCCCCTTTGCCCATATAATAACCTGCCCCTTTGCCACGCGGCAAAGGGGCAGGTTATTTTGCGCGGTCTTACGGAAATCGGCGTTACCCGGCAAACCGATAAAGTGGAATTTGGCGGCGAGTCGCCGCTGACAAGTCGTGACGGCCCGAATCTATAGTCGTTTTACGCCTGGCCCACTCGGTATCGTTTTATTGTGCGCAGGTGGATAGACGCCTTGCCCCCCGCACTTGTGAGGGGGGTGATAAGAGTAGCGCACACTGGGGCGGGGGGAGCCCGTCACCCGCATGTCTTTTACAAAAAAGTGTCAAGAATAGAGCTGTAACCACAGAAAAAATTTTTTGGCACTTTGTTATCGGAAATTCGTACTCCCCCCGTCCCTGCGCTAGCGCAGGGACACCCCCCTCACAAGTGCGGGGGGCAAGGACGCGTACCGTGTCCAAACGTGCACCACGAAACGATACCGAGCGGTGCCCAAAGGCAGAGCGGCTACACACCACGTTCGTTACGGCTTGGCTGCCCGCCCTGCAGGCTGCGACTGACCGCCATCACATACAGACCGAAACCGAGCGGGTCAGGTAGGAAACGACTATAGACCAGGTTCGTCACGGCTTATCCGCCGGCATTGCCGGCCGGGCGATCAGGCCGTAGAGCATGGTCTGAAAGGTCTGGCGGCAGAGCCGGTTATGCTGCTCCGCCTGCCTGGCTTCCTGCCCGGCGTTTTTCAGATAGGTGCTGACACAGTCCTCCAGAATCCGCAGCTGGCAGATTGCGTCCTGCACGCTGAGCCCCTCCGCCAGCGTCTGCCTCTCCAGGATGGCGGTGAGCATGGTCTCGTTCAAAGCGTCAAAGGCGGCCCTGCACTCGGCCAGCTGCCGGAGCAGATGCCGGGGCGGATTCACCACCGCGTCGCAGAACAGCTGCTGATGCAGCGGATGCTCCCCGAAAAAGTCCAGCCTGGCGCTGAAATACTGGTCCGCCGTCACGGTTTCGGCCGCCAGCGCGTCGGAAAGGGCGGCGGTCAGCTCCTGAAAACACTTTCCCACGCAGGCAAGATACAGCGCGTCCTTGTCCGCGTAATAGTGGTACAGCAGTCCCTTGGAGATTTTTCCGGCGGCGCAGATGGTATTGACGGACGCGCCCAGATAGCCCTGGGCCGCAAACTCCGCAAAGGCGCAGGAAAGAATATGCTCCCTGCTTTTCCGGTTCTTTTCTTCCTGCTTCATGGGTATGCCCCCTCTCTGACAGGAAGTATAGCAGATAGGAGCGGAAAAGTCCATCCCAATATTGACTGCCGGGTCTGTTTTACGGAGTGTGGCGTCTGTGATTTAGAAATTCGAGGGGGATTGCCGCACCAGGAAAGCGGACTGGTTCGCAATGACCGGTTTTTCGACAGTCTCACAGCCCTTTTGCCATTCAGCAAAAGGGCTGTGAGGTTTTTTCTTTCGGCGCGGGAGGAGATCAAAGAAAGCACCGTGCGTATTCTTCCGAATCCGCAATGATTCTGTTAACTTTTTCCTCTGCCTTGCCGAGTGTGCCGTCCACGATTGTCAGCGTCGGGATAATCCCTTTTCTCAGCGGCGCCCGCCACTGGGGATTGGTCCCCTGTTCATGTACACCGGTACTGAATCTTGACGGGTCGCCCAGGCACAGGTGGGCAAACTGCCGTGCGTATGTGTTGAAAAACTCCGGATCCGCATCATCGTGCCAATGCAGATACCCATCCGTGTGGCCGGACTGGAGAAGCGGAATGGCAGCAGGCAGCGCGTCATACCACCCCTCTCCCGCTACAAGGAAGTTATCAAGGTCGGCGTGCAGTCCGGACACCATGTCGCATACACCCTGATACACTTCGTGATTGGGGTCATTTTCCCAGTAGGCGGCAATGTCGAGGAACGCGGCATCAAAGCCATATTCCTTTGACAGGGCAACAATCTGGCGGACCAGCCGGTTGCGCCATTTGGGCGCTCCCGGGTTCAGGGTCCTCCCCGAGCCGTGGTCATAATGCCGCGACCCGTCCCAATCCACGCTGCCTCTGCGAATGTTCCCGGAAGCGGACCGCGCTTCGGATACATCCCCCCACTCCATGAAGCCGGGATGGTGAACTCCCGCGATGTTGATCCCATACATGGGCATCAAATGCACGCCCAGCTTATGCGCCTCATCCGCCAGACGGTGCAGGCCGTCAGCCCCACCCATTCTTTCATCGGGACCGTAATTGCCGTATTTCCAGTAGTATCTGCCTTCCCAACCGGGCAGGTACACAAGGAGCCTTTTGGGATCCGTTTTTTCCGCAAGCCGCTTTATGTTTTCCAGGATCCCGGCGTAATCGTTAAAAATATATCCTGTCCAGTGCTGGCCGTGGATGGAGGCTATCAGGGAAATACTCCGGGCCCAGTCGGGAACATCGGTCCGGTCTTCCCAATTTTTTAAACCGTAGGCCCTTTCAACGTGCTTCCGGTGTTCTGCGTAGATGTCTTCCGGACGGTCCGCAAAGCCGAACTCCCATGCCGGAACGGTCAGCCGGCTTCCCATACGGACCGCGTTTTCCTCAAAGATCAGCTCGGCGCGCAGGCCGCTCTGTTCTTCCGAAAATGCGAAGGTTTTTTTCCTGACCTCCGTGTCCAGGGAGCGAAAGAAAAGATACCGTCCCGAGGGCTGGGTGAGAATGACCAGCGGTGTACCAAGAGAGCGCCATCCCTCCGGGTAGCTGAGAATGACCCCCGCGCTTCCCACCGGCATCGGCCTGCTGTCAATCAGATTGACGATGCTGCCGGATTTCAGCCCGGTCAATTTGACCTTTACGGAGCGTATTTCCTCAGAAGCGTCCTGAATGCACACCCTTGTATCGATCCGAAAGCGGCTTCCCTGTCTCGTAATCGTAAGGACGGCGGAGCCGGCGGCCTCCGTTTGTCCGCCATGGGTCAGCAGGCCCTTTGCGGCAAGCCGTATCCGGCTGCCTTCCGCGGTCAGTTCCGTGCAGGCGGGATCCAGAGAATAGGCGTTTGTAAAGGAATAGATCATTACCTCCGCTTCGCAGCATCCCAAATTCACAGGTTGGTTCTTAAAAGAAAAGCTTAAGTCCTGCATGTACTCTCTCCATTTTTACCGGGGCATGACGGCATTTTCCGCCGTCATGCCGGTTTTCTTCATCCTTATTTTTCGGCTTCCGCCTTGTACGCCAGCAGAATGTCCTGTACCTTTTCCGCGAATTCATCGGCGCTGATCTGACCGAGCATCCATTCGCCCATCATATTATTGACCTTTTCATCCGCCTGCTGGTAGAACGCGTTGTAGGGCACCTTCAGCGTGTAATCCAGGGAATTCTTCGCGCACGCCTTGCCGTCCTCGCTGAACTTGTCGCCAAGAAGCGTATCCGTAACCGCGGCAGAAACTTCTCTCTGAACGGGAATACCGCCGACGCCGGTGGCGGCAAGGGCTTCAAAGCCCTCCTTGCTGATAATCGCGGCAAGGGCTTTATAGGCGGCTGCTTCCTGCTTTGTGCCGGTAAACATAACAAAAGAATCCACAAACTGGCTGGTATAGGACGGCGCGCCCTTTGCGCCGGGAACGGCGGCGATACCCACGTTCAAAGTATCCGTCATTGCGCCGAACATTCCCAGATACCAGGTGCCGTCAACGATCATTCCCAGGCGGTTGTTGGTAAACATCGTCATTGCGTCCATAATGTCGGTGGAAGTGGGCGTGGGCATGGTTCCCGAGGTGAGCATGCGGTCATACCAGTTGTATACGTCCTTGGTGACCGCGCTGTTCATGACGGGGTTGCCGTTGTCATCGAATACACTGAAGCCGCCCTTGGATTTGCTGTACATGCCGACCTCTGCCATATAGGGCGCGGAATAGAAGCCGAACTGTGTGCCTCCCTCGATCTGCTTGGTAAGGGCAGCCGCCATTTCCTCAATCTCCTCAAAGGAGGTGGGATTATTCCAGTCAGAGGAAGGATATGCAATACCCGCCTCGTCAAACAGGTCCTTATTGTAATAGAGGACATAGTTATATAATCCGGAGGGAAGACCGTAGTACCTGCCGTCCACATAACCGGCATTTTCAAAGGTTTTCATGTAGTACTGGCTCTGGTCCAATTCATTTTTCACAAAATCCGTCATATCCACGATCTGGCCCCTGTCGATCAGTGTGGGCATAAAGGATTCCGCCACCCGCCCAATGTCAGGGGCTCTTCCGGCGGCCATCTCCGCAGCGACTTTCTGATAATACTCAGGCCAGTCCGTGGCATTGATCTTCTGAATCTCAATAACAATGTTTTCACCGTCCGCGGCCAGCTTGGCATTCGCCGCGCTGACCATGGCTTCCCAACCCGCGATCTCGGTTTCAGCGTTCATTAAGGCAAGACGGATGACGGTGGGTTCCCCCGCGCTGCCCGCAGGGGAAGCGGAGGTTGTTTCCTTTGCTCCGCAGCCGGCCAGAATGCCGAAAGCGAGCACAAACGCAAGCGCGATACAAAGTGTTTTTTTCATAATTCCCTCCTGAAGTTTCTTTTGTATTATCAACCCTTTACACCGGTCATCGCGATTCCCTCTATGAATGACTTCTGTGCAAACAGGTAGATTACGATCAGCGGGAGAACGGTAATGGTGGCGCCCGCCATCAGGGTTCCCCACTCCACGGTATACTGGGACCGGAATATATTCATTAAAAGAGGCAGGGTAAATTTTTCCTCGGAATCAAGGTATATCAGCGCGCCGAAGAAGTTGTTCCAGTTTCCGATAAAGGTAAATACGCCCAAAGTGATGAGCGGCGGCTTGGACAGGGGAAGCATGATCCTCCAGTAGATCCCAAAATGCCCCAGGCCATCCAGCTTCGCGGCTTCAATATAGGAATCCGGAATTCCGACCATAAATTGCCGGATCAGAAATACGCCGTACCCATTGATCATGACCTGGGGGATGATCAGGGGCAGATAGGTATCGACCCAGCCGATTTTCGCGAACAGCACATACATGGGAATCAGCAGAATCTGCGACGGGATAAGCATGGTCGAAAAGATCATCCCAAAATAGAACCCGGAGCGCCGGAAACGGATCTTTGCAAAGGCATATGCCGCCAGGGAAGTGAAGAACAGTACACCTGCCGTGGAAACCACAGCAATCATGAGACTGTTCAGCACGGCTCTGGCCAAGCCAGTGGAGGTGAAGACCTTTACAAAATTGTCAAAGACGATCGGCCACTCAATGAGCTTCGGCGGATAGGTCAATGTCGCTTTATTCGGCATCAACGCTGTTTTCACCATCCAGAAGAACGGGAACAGCATGCCCAGGGATGCGAACATCAGGACCGCAGAAGAAAAGATCCTTTTGGCTTTTTCCGATTTATTTTTCATAATTCACCCACTTTCCGGACAGGTAGAACTGAATGGCACTGATCGAACCGGCAAGCAGAATCAGCACGATACTTGCCACGGACGCCTTGCCCAGATTGAAGTAATGCATGCCCTCATTGTAAATATACATCATCAGGGTGTAGGTCGAATATACCGGGCCGCCCCTGGTCAGAACGTAGGCCTCTCCAAACATATTGAACACATCAATGATAAGCATCACAAAAACAAAGAAGGTGACCGGGGAGATCTGGGGCAGGGTGATATGGATAAATTGCTGCCAGGAGGATGCCCCGTCCAGCTGAGCGGCTTCATAGTAGGTTCTTGAGATCCCTTTCAGGCCGGCAAGAAATATGATGAAATAGTAGCCTGTTTTCTGCCACACGGTCATGAGGATGACCGCCAGCTTGGACCACCTGGGATCCGTGAGCCATCCGATCCCCGTGATTCCGCACAGCTCCAGCATATAGTTGATAAGCCCCAGGTTCGGCGCGAACAGCCAATACCAAACCATGGCGATGGCCACAGAAGATGTAATCATCGGCATAAACAGGGCGCTTTTATAAAAGTTGAGAAAACGCAGTTCCCGGTTGGCGAGAATCGCCAGGCCGAGAGAAAAAACCATGGTAAGCGGAACGATCCCCGCCATGAACACAACGGTATTCTTGATCGACTTGAAAAACACGTCCCCGTCAAAGCCAAAAACCAATCTGAAGTTTTCAAAGCCGACCCATTTGGGAGAACCGAACAGATTCCAGTCACAGAAGCTCAGATACAGCGCGAAGCACAGCGGCAGGATGACAAACAGTGCCATGCCAATCAATTGCGGCGCGATAAAAAGCTTGCCGTACAGATTTTCGGTTCGAGAGATTTTTTTCATATCCGTCGCCACCCAATCATTTTCCTTGCCTATATCTTAGTGGAAAGATGCCGGAAAGGGAATAACAATGAAAAACAATAAATAGCAGTATATTAACATAAAAAATAGTAAATTATGCGCTTTTTTCAAATCTCGAGATTCGGTTCGGAATCTTAAAAAGCAGAATAATGCTGGCAGCTATTGACTTTTTTCGCATTCTTGCGATATAATAATTTGTATAAAATTGATGATTGGAAAGAGAAAATTTATGAGCATAATCAATCTCACCGTTCCCTCGTTTCCGTATTTTATAACCGCAGGATCCGCCCTGTACCGTCCCGGGGATCTGCACAGGAGCCGCTCGTCCATCGGTGTGTTCGATTTGATTTTTGTGGAATACGGAGAGCTTTACATTACGGAGAACAACCGGCCGTACACGCTGTCCGTGGGCGACTATCTGATTCTGTCGCCTACGGGGAAGCACTTTTCGGAAAAGCCCGTAAAAGAGGAAACGCTGTATCATTGGCTTCATTTCGGACATGACGGAGAATACATCATTTCGGAAGAAGTGATCAGCCTGACCAAAAAAAGCGCGTCGCTGTATGTCCCGTCCAAGAGCATTATTTCCATCCCGGCGAATAATCATCTGACATCCCAGCAGCAGCAAACCTTTTTGCACCTGCACAAGGAACTGTCATCCCTTTTGTTTGACAATTACAAACACAGCTTTACCCCTATCAGCCAGCAGCCCTATTCGGCAATCGTGACCCAGCAGCTGATGCTGCAGCTGCTGGATATGCTGCAGCTGCACGAGAAGACCCACCGGAAGACCCGGCTGGCAAAAAGCGTCATGGAATACCTGCGGAAAAACTATTCCCAAAATATCAGCCTGGAAATGCTTTCGGAGCTGTTTCACTTTCATCCTGCCCATATCATCCGGACCTTTAAGGAAGAATACGGAATAACACCCATCGAGGCGCTGAATACCATCCGCTTCCATAGCGCGGCCCAGCTTTTAACGGAATCCGACAAAACGATTTTGGAGATTGCCGAGCAGACCGGTTTTACTTCCGCATCCTATTTTTCACGGGTGTTTAAGGAAAAATCCGGCATGACACCCAGGGATTACAGAGTAAAACGGCAGGGTAATTATCCGAATTCGGCGGAAGCTTCTCAGAGGGAGGAACAACCATGACCCTTGGAGCCATACAGCGCAGCGCCACGGGGCAGGACTGCATCTGCCTGGAGCCGGGGCGGTTTCTGCTGCGCCTGCGGTGCGCCCGGCAGGACCTGACCCGGGGGTGCTCCGCGCCCAGGACAAGTATCTGCCCCTGTCCATTCAGGACACCCGGGAAGCCGTTCCCATGACCCTTTCCTTTGGAGATAACACATTGGACTCCTGGGAGGCGGAGATGTCCTTTGACGTGGTCTGTTTGCGCTGCTGGCTTTCATTGACGGATACCGGGGGGCAGACGGTGGACTATTCCAACTACCGCTTTTCCGGCAGTCCGGCGGCGTGTCGCCTCGTTTTTCAAAAGCATCCTGGTAAATCCATTGCATTTTTGCGGGAATGGGCGAATTGTTTACATAACCGCAAAGTGTAACAAAAGATTACAAGTTTTCCACATAAGTTTTCAACACTATCCACAGGTTTTTCCACAGGCCGGAAAGAAAAAGTGCTGAAAACATCGGGCTTTTTTTCGGTCAACATAAAAATCTCCACAGTCCCTGTGGAACTGCGGAGATTTACGGAGTTTACATAAAACAACATTTGGGGTATTGCCAGAACGCGGCAGCTTGACAAATTGGGAATTTGCCGGCAGGGCCGACAGCCAAGTCGTGACGAACGTGGTCTGTAATCGTTCCCAACCTCTTAATTTAGGTATGATTGCCCCCGGCAATCATTTAGATTTAGATTCACTGCGTGCAGCACCACCCGCTCGGTATCGTTCTGTAGTGCTGTAAATTGGAATTTGCCCGCAGGGCGGGCGGCCAAGTCGTGACGAACGTGGTCTGTTTTCGTTCCCTGCCTGACCCGCTCGGTATCGTTCTGTAGTGCGCGGACTAACGCGGTACGCGTCCTTGCCCCCCGCACTTGTGAGGGGGGTGGCACCAGTCCGCAGACTGGTGCCAGGGGGAGTTCGTCACCCATATATCTTTCAAAAAAGAACAAGGAATAACGACGGCAAATACAGAAAAATAATGGTGCTTGACGCTTTACTGCGGGAAATTCGTACTCCCCCCGCCACCAGTTTGAGAACTGGTGGCACCCCCCTCGTAAACGCGGGGGGCAAGGCGTCTAACCGCCCGCGCACCTTAACCGCCCGCCAAATTCCAATTTGCCGCACTTCCGAGTTAAGCTGCCAGCCTGAAACAACATCATTCAAACAGCAGCCGGGCGGCGAAGACCCGGTGGGATTCCTCTCCCTCCCGGCGCTCGCCGTCCACCTGGATGCAGCCCTCCTCCGGCACCCCGTAGTGCATGGTCAGGCGCTGGCCCTCCCGGGCTTCCGCCAGGTAGCACACGGTAAACTCCTTCAGGCTGTGCTCCCTGTGGAAAGAGCTGGGGAACAGATCTTCGATCCAGTCCAAGTACCGGGTATTGTTCATGTGCCCGTTCCGGTCCAGGTCGGTAAAGCACACGCTCCGAACGGCGTCATTGGCAAGCGGCCGGGGGATCAGGCCGTTTGGAATGGCCAGCTCCGTGCCCCGGACGGTTCCCACCACGGTGATGCCGCTTTTCCCGGGGAGGATCATGTTCCGGGTGTCCAGGTCCATAAGCACCCACAGGCTGATGGCCCGGAAGCACTCCCGGCCCTCTGAATCATAGGCTACCACGCTTCTGGGGTAGGCTACCCTTGTGGTGGGCATGGGCCAGGTCTCCACCCGGATCGTCTCCCCCCGCCGGGGCATCCGGGTGATCTGGACCCGGTGCCGGGTCACCGCCCAGAACAGACGGCGCTTTGCCAGGGTGTCATAGTCCAATGCCATGAGGGCGGAGTGCTCGCCGCCCATCTCCTGGGCGACGTAGAGGATCTGGGAGGGCTTCATTCTTCCATAGCAGTCCACCCGGCTGTCGTCGATTTCAAATTCCTTTTGATAAATGGGTTCCATGGATGTCACTTCCGAGATAAAGATTAGAATTATGGATATGCATATCTGCCTGACGAAACAGATAAATTGGAATTTGGCGAGCTGTTTGATGAATGGTGAGCGGGTGGAAAATGGGACACGGCAAGGGCTCCCTTGTGTAAAGGGTGGTGCTGCACGCAGTGAATCAAAATTCCAATGATTGCCGGGGGCAATCATACCTTAATGAAACTGTCGCGAAGCGACTGAGGGATTGTGCAGGAAAACGTTTTAAAACTGACAACGAATCGGCGAAAAGGAGCCACGAAGGACACTGTCCGTTCTGACGATTATCACTATGGAAGTCCAACGTTACAACCCCTCAGTCAGCTTCGCTGACAGCTCCCCTTACACAGGGGAGCCCTTGCCGTGTACCGCATCGACACCGCTCGCCACTGTCCAAACAGCCCTACAAATTCCCAATTTACTGCCCGGTCAGCCTCTGGCTTCCGTAAGAGCCACGGTGACGGTGCCCTCGCCGAAGCCTGCCCGGTAGATATAGAGGGTGACCTCGTCCCCCACGGCGTGGGAACCGAGGATTCGGTTCAGGTCGTCCGTGGCGGACAGGGCCTCGCCGTCGATGCTGACGAGAATATCCCCCGCCTGCAGTCCGGCGTTCCACGCGGCGCCGCCGGCATCCACCTGGGTAATATACAGCCCTGCGGGGAGCCGGTAAAAATGCTGGTAGAACCGGGACAGGGCCTCGCAGGTAATGCCCAGGGTGGGCCGCCCGGGAACGTAGCCGTAGTCCATGATCTGCTCCACCACTTCCTTTACCGTGGTGCTGGGGATGGCAAAGCCCAGGCCCTCCACACCGGCCTGGTCGGTGAAGGCGCTGATTTTCATGGTGTTGATACCCACCACCTGCCCGTAGCAGTTAATCAGGGGGCCGCCGGAGTTGCCGGAATTCAGGGCCGCGTTGGTCTGAATCAGGTTCATGGTCCTGCCGTTGATGCTCACGTCCCGGTTGATGGCGGAGACGATGCCGTTGGTCATGGTGCCCCGCAGGTCCACACCCAGGGGATCCCCGATGGCGGCCACACTGTCGCCCACACGCAGGGTATCGGAGTCGCCGAACTGGGCGCTTGTAAGGCCGTCCGCCTGAATCCGCAGCACCGCGAGATCGGAAACCGCGTCGGTTCCCACGAGGTCCGCATCCAGCTCCCTGCCGTCGGTGAGCAGGACCCGGATTGCCTGGGCGCCGTCGATGACATGGGCATTGGTGACGATATAGCCCTGGCTGGACAGAATCACGCCGGTGCCGGAAGCGGAGCCCGCGGACAGGGTGCAGGAGACGGATACTACGCTGGGGATATTCTTTTCATAAATTTCCTGCAGGGACAATCCTCCGGTCTGGGGAACGTTGTCCAGGGACTGGGGGGCGGTATGCAGGTCCATGGTCACATCGCTGCCGGCAGGGTCCAGGGCCTTTTCCGTGGTGGCGGCGGTGGTTTCCGTGGTTTCCTCGGCAAAGGCGATGGCGGATTCTTCTTCCTCCCGCTGGCTCAGCTTCTGGAACAGCCGGATATTCAGGACACCCAGCACGGACACCACGCTGCACAGCAGGATGACCAGGATCAGCAGCACCGCGATCATGCCGCTGTGGCTTTTCGGCGGCTTGGTCCGCCCGGTGCCGTATTCCCAGTCCCCCCAGGGCTCTATGGAATTGTGCTTTCGATCGTCCATTTTATCCTCCTCCCCGCAGGGGGTATTCTGTGTTTTTGCGCCATCTGAAACAAATAGGAAAATTGGAATTTGGCGGCGAGTCGTCGCTGACAAGTCGTGACGAACGTGGTCTGTAATCGTTCTCACCCTTTTAATTTAGGTATGATTGCCACCGGCAATCATTAAGATTTTGATTCACTGCGTGCAGCACCACCCGCTCGGTATCGTTCTGCGGTACGGCAAATTGGATTTTGCAGAGCTGTTTGTCCAGTGGCGAGCGATGCCGATGCGGTACACGCCAAGGGCTCCCTTGTGTAAAGGGAGCTGTCGCGCAGCGACTGAGGGATTGTGCAGTAAAATGTTTTAAAACCAACAACGAATCGGCGAAAAGGGACCACAAAAGACACTATCCGTTCTGACGATGGGTAGATTGGGAAGTCCAACGTTACAACCCCTCAGTCAGCTACGCTGACAGCTCCCCTTACACAGGGGAGCCCTTGCCGTGTACCGCATCCACCCGCACACCACTGCCCAAACAGCCCGCCAAATTCCAATTTATTGGGGCCAACAGCCTGTCAATTCACCAGCGGCATGGTAAAGGTAAATTCCGTCTTTCCGTCCCGGCTGGTGACGCTGATGTTTTCCCCGTGGCTGCACACGATGGTCTTGACGATGTACAGCCCCAGGCCCCAGCCGTCCCGGTTCTGGGAGCGGCTCTTGTCCAGCTTATGAAACCGGTCAAAGACCAGCTGCAGCTCCTCCGGCGGGATGGTGTCGCCCTCGTTGGACACGGACACATAGGCCTTGTTCCCGCCCTCCCGGATGGTCAGGCCCAGGTTTTTCCCCTCGGGGCAGAACTTCACCGCGTTGTCCAGCAAATTATAGATTACCTGGGTGATGTAGTCCTGGTTGGCAAAGGTGACCACCGGATGCTCCGGCATATTCACATTCACATTGATGTGCTTGTCGTTGATCTTCTTTTCAAAGGTGAGCAGCACCTGTCCGGCGCATTCCTCCAGATCGAAGTGGATCTTCTTCTCGTCGGGGATGCCGCCCTCGCTCTGGAGCCGGGAAATATCCAGCATGCTCCGCACCAGCCGGCTCAGGCGCTTGGTTTCGTCGGAAACGATGCGCAGGTAGTGCTCCCGGCGGTTTTCCGGGATGGTGCCGTCCAGGATGCCGTCGATGTAGCCGGAAATGGTGGTCATGGGGGTTTTCAGCTCGTGGGACACATTGGCGACGAACTCCTGGCGCTGGTACTCGCTTTTCTGCAAAGAGGATGCCATATTGTTAAAGGCCAGGGCAAGCTCCGCCATTTCCTCGCTGTAGTCGTCCTCCACCCGGACCCGGGCCTCCAGGTCCCCGTGGCCGAAAGCGTTGGCGGCCTTGGCCATATCCTGCAGCGGCTTACTTTCCCGGCGGGCAAAGAGGCTCACCGCCGCCACGGACACCAGCACTACCGCGCAGGAGGCGGTGAGGAAGATCCGGGCGATTTTATTCAGGATCTGGTTGGTGGAGGTGACGGGGACGGATACGATCACGATGCCCACCGCCGCCGATTCCGAGGAGGTGGTGATGGGCATGGCCACCATGAACCGGCTGTCGTCGTACAGGCCCCGGATCAGGCCGGCAGCGGTATCCAGGCCGTTGTGCATCACTTTGTAAAGGTAGTCCCGGTTCACCTGCAGGCCCTGGTGCTTGCAGCCAAAGGGCTGGTCGGAGCACACCACCACCCGTCCGCTGCTGTCGCAGATCACCGCGTCGGTGTCGGAGACCTGGGAGGCGATGTTCAGGTTGAGCAGGAATTCCCGGTTGGTAAGGGTTCCGTCCACGGAATAGGAGGCGGCCAGGCTGGCAATGATCCGGGCGTCCTGTTCCAGGGCGGCAAAGGTATTCTCGGTCAGAAAATTCTTGACCAGGATCTGCAGCGCAGCCCCCAGCACCGTCAGCGCCACCAGCAATATGGCAGCCACGGTGGAAAAGCTGCGGGTGAAGGAGGATTTCATGGCTTACAGCACCTCGAACTTGTAGCCCACGCCCCAGACGGTCTTCAGGTTCCACTGCTCGGAGACGCCCTCCAGCTTTTCCCGCAGGCGCTTGACATGGACATCCACCGTCCGGGAGTCGCCGAAGTAGTCAAAGCCCCACACCTCGTCGAGAAGCTGGTTTCTGGTGTACACCCGGTTGGGGGAGGAAGCCAGATAATAAAGCAGCTCCATTTCCTTGGGGGGTGTGTCCACCTTTTTCCCGTTTACCGTCAGCTCAAAGGCGTCCATATCGATGATCAGCTTGTCAAAAACCAGCCGCCGGGCCTTTTTCTCCGGATTTCCCCCGGCGGAACGGCGGAGCACCGCCTCGATCCGGGCCAGCACCTCTTTCATTTCAAAGGGTTTCGTGATATAGTCGTCGGCGCCGGTCTTGAGGCCCGCCACCTTGTCGTCGGTCTCGCCCTTGGCGGTGAGCATGATGACCGGAGTCTGGCTCTCCGCCCGGATGGCCTTGCACACGGACCAGCCGTCCATAACGGGCATCATCACGTCCAGCAGCACCAGGTCCGGCTTGATGGCCCGGAATTTCGCCAGGCCCTGGCCTCCGTCGGGGGCTACCGTTACGGCGTACCCCTCTTTTTCCAGATACATCTGCAGAAGCTCCGCGATATTGTGATCATCCTCTACGATCAAAACAGAAACAGCCATATGTGGATCCTCCCTTTCTTCGCTTCCGGCACCGGGCCGGAATTCTGATTTGTCTGATAATTCCTATTATAGCGATTTTCCCGGGATTGGCGTGAATAAATTGTTAAGACTTCCGCCCCAATTTGTGAACGCGAGATTTCCCTTGCATTTCCCCGGCAGTAAGTGTATGATGGTAGAAGCACAGGGTATCTTTCGGGACTTTCCCGCGGCAGACAGAGAAATTGGAATTTAGGCTATCGGCTTTATGCAGCAAACAGAAAAATGCACTTTGGT
>CAZVDH010000019.1:0-23971 GCA_964625595.1 uncultured Oscillospiraceae bacterium
ATAGCACAATGTTCTGATTTATACAAGATTTCGGCTTAACAAAACACTAGTATCAATCGCATATTAGTATGAGCAAAAAGGACTGCCGCAAGCTTTCGTTTGCAGCAGTCCTTTTTATTTGCATCCACAGCCCCATTCATGCACCGGCCTTTTCCCGGAGCTGCCGGACCAGTTCCTCCCCGGAGGGGAAAAAGCCCTGCACCCTGCCGCCTGGCAGCAGGATCGTGGGAACCATCTCCACCTTTACGGTCTCCTTGGCGTAGCGGACAGCCTGCCGCTGCCGCTCTGTGTAGGTTCCGTCTTTCAGCGCCCCCAAAAACAGCGCGGGATCCAGCCCGATCTCCCCGGCAAGCTCCGTCAGCACCGCTTCCGAGCCAATGTCCCGTTCCTCGGCAAAATACGCCCGCATCACACGGCGGCAGTATTCGTTGCCCAGGCCACGCTCCGCAGCGAAGTGGAAGCCCTCAAAGGCTTTTTGGGTATAGGGCCGGGGGCAGACATTGGGGGGCAGCTTGATATCCAGGCCGATTTCCTTGCACGCAGGGGCAAGGGTCCTTCCGAATCTCGCCCGGCGCTCCGGGTCCGAACACACGTCCACCGCAGGCTGCCCCTCCTCCGTCAGCTCGTTGGGAAGAAAGGTAATCGTATGGGGAAATGTGTCTTTCACCGTATCCAGCAGCGCCACCAGGTAGTAGCAATAGGGGCAGACAAAATCAATGATAATCGGTAATTCCATTTTCTCACCTTTCACACAGCAGTTCCGCCGTAATCTGGGCAATTTCCGCCATTTCCTGCACGGTCGTATACTCGCCGCAGGTATGGCAGGCGTGCATGGCGGAGGCCATCACAATTCCTTGGATTCCATAGGCTGCCAGCCAGTTGTTGTCGCTTCCGCCGAAGGTATCGGCAAAAGCCGCCTGATAGCCCAGGCTTTCACACACTTTCCGGTAGCGCCGGACCACAGGGGCATCGGCGGGAACATGGTAAGCATGGAACAGGCACCGCTCACGGATTTCAAATTCCGCCCGGTTTTCTTCGCAGACCTGGCGGAAATTTTCTTTCAGGTTTTCCAGCAATTCGAAAGCATATCCGTCATCCAGGCTGCGGATCTCTCCGCGAACCGTGCAGATATCCGGCACAATATTCGTCGCCGTGCCCCCCTGAATGGTTCCAAAATTCAATGTTGCCTCCGGCGATACCCGCCCGCCGGGGATCCGGCAGATGGCCTGGGCCGCCGTAAGAACAGCACTCACACCCTTTTCCGGCGCGAATCCGGCATGGGACGCTTTTCCCCGGACCGTGATTTCAAAATCCAGCAGCGTGGGCGCCCGGTTGGCTGCCGTTCCCACAGCGCCGTCATAGTCCAGCACATAGGCTTCCCGGGCGCGGACAGTGCTGAAGTCAAACACGGAAGCACCCACGCAGTAGGCTTCCTCCGCGGCGGAAAACAGCACCTCAACCGGCCGGTGGGGGATTCCCTGTTCTTCCAGGGCGGTAACCGCTTCCAGGATCTCCGCCACCGCGGCCAGGTCATCCGCCCCCAGCACCGTATCCCCGGCAGAATGCACCCGTCCGTCCGGCTCCGCCACTGCCCTTTTCCCAAAGGCGGGAGCTACGGTATCCATATGGGCGCACAGCAGAAGCGGGGGCATATCCAGCCGGCCCGGAAGCGTAGCAAAGAGGTTCCCCGCGTTTCCGTGAATCTTCTTCGCCCCGTCATCCTCCCGCACCGCAAAGCCCAGCTTCCGCAGCCGGGCCGTCAGTGCGTCCGCCATTGTTCTTTCCCCAAAAGAAGGACTGTCAATGGCAACAAGCTCCCGAAAGCAGTCCAAAAGCCGTTGAGAATTTATTATTCTTTCCATACTGCCCAGTCCTTACAGATACCGGCTGATCTCTTCCCGGGTCACAGTCGCGCCGAAGCAGCCCACGGCAGTGATGGATTTTCCCGCGAACATATTGCCCAGGCGCAGGCATTTCTCCAGCGGCAGGTCATGGATCATCCCGTAAACCACGCCGGTGATAAAGTTGTCACCGGCACCGGTGGTATCCACCGCAACGATCCCCGGCGCCGCCGGGATGATCTGCATTTTCCCGTCTTTCAGGAACGCGCAGCCGTCCTGGCCCATGGTGATCACAGGGTTCGGCGTATACCGCGCCAGGAACCGAAGCGCCTCCTGCAGGTCCTCCGTTTCGGCGATCTTTCTGGCCTCTTTGTCATTTGGGGAATACACATCCACATAGGGAAGAAGCTCTCTGATCTTGTCAATGCACAAATCATCGCTCCAACCGTTGTCATAAACGATCTTCACGCCGGCTTCATGCAGCCGCTTGGCAACATTCGGATGCCCCACCGGCGCAAAGGTGACCTTGGCATCTGACAGAAAATCGAAAACCACATCCTCCGGCAGACAGCTTTCATAAACCTGCTCATTGTGGGCCAGGAATCCCCGGTCCCCAGGTCCGGAAAACACAGCCGTCACCACCACAGGGTCCTTTTTCGGAGAGGGAAAGCTGCGGAAAGCGTGGAAGCCTTTCCGCTCCAACAGCCGGAGGCAAATGGCCGTTACATCCCCTTCCCCCAGAAAAGTCCCCAGCTCCGTCTTGCAGCCCAGCTGGTTGAGTACAATGGGACACACCATGGGTCCGCCGCCCAGCTGCAATGTAAAGCTCTTGGCGAAGACCTCCTCCCCCAGTGCGGGCAGCCGGTCAAAGCCCTGGAAAATGCAGTCCAAATTCATCTGCGCAAATGTCTTAAAATCAAACATACGCATCTTCCCCATCCTGATTCATTAAGAATTGCTCATTTTAATAAAGCTTTCATACCGCGTAAAGAAAGTGTCCGCCAGTTTTTCCGCGATTTCCAGGTCATTGACCAGCGGATGCATGTACAGGCCCTGCACCGCCGCATCCCGGTCGTTCTCCAGAATCGCCCGGATCGTGCAGCGCTCAAAGAATTTGATCCGCTGGATCTGCAGGAGCTGGAAGCTGCTGACCTTGCCGATCTTCACAGGCTTCGCGCCCTCCCGGGTGATGTCACAGGTGATCTCCACCACATCGTCGTCCGCGAGACCATCGATGGCACCGTTATTCGGCACGGACAGGATCATGCGGCAGGGCGTCCCGTCGGTAATGGCATGGATAAACTGCAGGGCCACCGCCGCGTAACCGCCCTCATCCGGCTGGGCCAGAAATTCCTCGATAGTCGGCGGAACCCAAACCTTTTCCCGGTTCGCGCCGCTCTCCACGGAGAAATATGCGTTCTCCCGCTTGCCGTAGGCCTGCATATACAAATTGAAGCCTTTTTCAAAGTCCCTGGGAAATTCCAGTTTGTCCAGCTGCTCTTCCAGCTCCCGGTTGATGAGATAAATCATCTCTCCCCGGGGATGCTCGGCCTTGCGGATCATGCTCTGGGATTTCTCCCTGCGGTAATAGAAATACAGATACTCGTTGAGCATACAGCCGTCATTAAGCCGCGCCATTTCCGGCGTGAACAGCCGCATCTCCGAGTGCTCATAGGTTCTGTGGTTGGCAAGGAGTTCCTTTTGGACATCCTTACCGTTCAGTTTCGCGTTCCGGAACCAGGAAAGATGGTTGAGACCGTAGCACGCAATGTCCAGGGAACCATAGGGCACCTCCAGGATCTCCTCCAATTGCTTTATAAAGCCGCTGGGGGCGTCGCAGATGCCGTAAACGTTGTCAAAGCCCTGCTGGCGCATGGCCTGGGTGATAATGCCGCTGGGGTTTGTGAAATTGAAGATCAGATGACCGGGCTTTGCCACCTTTTTTGCCAGATTGCAGTAGTAGAGCAGGGTGGGAATGGAGCGGATGGCCATGGCGAATCCGCCGCCGCCGGTGGTTTCCTGACCCAGCACCCCCAGTTCCATACAGGTCCGCTCGTCAAAGAGACGGCCCTCGTCTCCCCCGGCGCGGATGGTGGTGATGATATAATCCACATCCGTCAGGGCGGCGACGGCATCACTGGTCACGGTAAATTTCAGTTCCGGTTCCAACCGGGCGGCAATTTCCCGGGCGATACTGCCGTAGGTCCGCAGCTTGCGCTCGTCATTATCCAGCAGGACGATATGATCCACCCGGATGCTCCGGGCGTTTTTGACCAGGGATTTGGTCAGAAACGCCGACCGGGCGCCGGTACCGCCGATTACACAAAGCTTCATGGGGAAACGTCCTTTCAAGCGAATTTCGCGATTTCAGCCTTCAGGAAATCGATGGTATTCTTCACATATTCGTAGTGCTCGCCCGCGGGAATGTGCTGGTACAGGGTATCGGCATATTCCAGAATCATGGGCACGTTGATCTTCCGGTCCAGAGAGCCGCAGAAGTCATAATAGTTATTGTAGTACACATCCCGCAGGGTCTTTTCCGGCAGATCCAGGCCAATGCAGTTTTCCTCAAAGGCCACGAAGGTTTCATCGGTCTCCATCACTCTTTGCAGGCAGGTCACCGTCTCCATCCAGTGGTCGGAGAAGGTGTCTGTGCCGAAGAGGATCCGCTTGGAATGACGGCCAAAGAAGCTGCGCCAGTACTCCCGGTCCTTGGCAAAGTTCTCAAACATCTCCCAGCCGGGGGTAATATCCAGATACAGATTGGGGTAGCGGTCCAGCAGCTCGTTGCACAGGCCGGGCTGGTCGGAGATGAAGAAGAAATGGGGGATGCAGAGCTTCAGGTTGGGATGCTTATGGAGGATCCCGAAGGTCTCATCGTCAATTTCAAACTTGTGGGGATAGGTTCCGTCGCCGTAGAAGAAATTTTTCTTTTTTGCCCACTCGGGCAGCTGGTCCCAATGCCAGAACTCCACAGGGTCATTGATATGGTACAGGATGGGAAACTGCTTCTCGGCAGCGTAGTCAAACATCTTATCATAGTTGGGGGCGTCCAGGGGAATCCCGTTGCGGACACGGACACCGGGCTTGCCGTCCAGCATCTTAATGCCGTCAAAGCCGGCTGCCTCCAGCCATTTAATCTGGCGGAGCAGCTCGTCGGCATCGGGAACCACACCGCCATAATAATGGAAGGAGCCGAAAGCCTGGCATCTGCCTCCCTCTTTCAGCTTCATCAGCGCGCACAGCAGGTTCTGCGCCAGCGCCAGAGGGGATCCGACTACGGTGCAGGCCATAAACGCCCAGTGCTCATAGCCGCAAAAATCCACCATATGAATGCAGTCGTCAATATCCTTGGGGTCAAAAAGGTGGATATGTACATCATTGATAGGATAACGATACAACATAGGATCAGACCCTTTCTGCTGTCTATACTCAGCCCTTGATACCGCTCTGGGCGATACCTGCTACAAATTGCTTCTGGAAGATCACGAAAAGAACGATCAGGGGAAGCACCGCGATGACGCCGCCTGCCATGACCTGCTCATAATAGGTGGTATGCTCGCCGATGAGCATGGCAAGACCGGCCGCCAGCGTCATCATTTCCGCCCGGGAGTTGTTGATAAGCGGCCACATCAGGTCCTTCCACGCGCTCAGCATGGTCAGGATCGCCAGAGTGGTGATTCCGGATTTGGTCAGGGGAAGCAGCACATTCCAATAGATCCGGAAATAGCTGCAGCCGTCTATCAGCGCCGCTTCATCCAGCTCCTTTGGTATCGTAGAGAAGAACTGGCGCATGAGGAACACACCGAAGATGTTGAAAAGTCCCGGCAGCACAAGGCCGATCAGGGTATTCGTCAGATGCAGGGTCACCATGATCTTAAAGCGGGGGATGACAAAGATCTGCCCGGGCACCATCATGAGCGCCAGCATACCGAGAAACAGGACCTGCTTGCCCGGAAACTTCAGCCGGTCAAAGGCGTAGGCGCAGATGGTCACGATCAGGATCTGACCGACGATCATCATCACCGCCACCAGAATGGTGTTCAGATACAGCCTGGGGAAATTCAGCTTGTTGGAGATGATCGCGTAATTTTCCCATTGGGGAACATCCGGGAAAAACTTCACAGGGATCTGAATCGTTTCTTCATATGTCTTTATGGAGGTGAGGAACATCCAGATAAAGGGTCCCACCGCCAGAAAAGAGCCAAGAATCAGGAAGACATGGTTCATGATCCTTGAAAAAAGGCTCTCAGTTTTTCTGATACTCATAGTAACTCAATCTCCCGTCTTAATCCAGTATTTTTTTACGATCATCTGTATGATGGTAATTACCATGATGATCAGAGCCAGCACAACGGAGATTGCAGCGCCGTAACCGCGCATACTGCTCTTATTAAAGGCGCATTCATAGAAATAGGTCACAAGGCTCATGCTGTAGGTGTAGGAATAGGTGGTGCGGTCAACCATGAGGTAGATGAAATCAAAAATCTGCAAAATACCCATGGTTACCATAATCATGGAGAAGAAGATCATGGGACCCAGCAGCGGCAGGGTGATCTTGAAGAAAAGCTGCCGGTTGGAGGCGCCGTCGATCCGGGCAGCCTCATAGTAGGACTTGTCAATGCCCTGCATGGCCGCCAGCATGATGATGGTGTAGTAGCTTACCATGGACCAGACCAGCACCAGGATGATGGCCCACCGCACATAGTGGACATCTCCCAGCCAGGAAATCCGCTGCAGACCGATCTTTTCCAGGAAATAGTTTAAAATGCCGTACTGGTAGTTGAGGATCCACCGCCACAGAATACTGATGGCCGCGGGCATTGTAATCGCGGGAATATACAGCAGGGTACGGTATACCGTCCGTCCGCGGATATTCTTGTTCACAAGGTTCGCGAAGAAGATGGAGAAGAAAATGACCAGGGGAACGCCCACTACCGCGTAGAAGAATGTGTTGCGCAGGGCCAGCCAGAAGGTCTCGTCCTGCAAAAGCTTTTGATAGTTGCTCAGTCCCACAAAGGTGCCGTTGCCGAAAGTGCCCATCTTGCGGAAGCTGTAAAGGATATTCTGTACAAAGGGGACAACGCTGAATACCATCAATCCCAGGAACATGGGCGCGATAAAAATATACGCAGCGGTGGCTTCCTGTCTTTTCAATCGGTTCATAGACATTTTCTTTTTGCTCATATGACCATGCCTTTCCGCTGCGCTTCAAGTGATAATAGGTAGCATACCGGATCGCTTCCGGCGCAGCATATAGTAATTACCGGGGAAGACTTCCGTCTGATTCCGGCTGTAAGAGTATGGACCTGCCGCGGCTCCGCTTTGCGAAGCCGCGGCAGGCAGCTGCAAAGGAACCTCTGACCATACCGGCAGTTGCTGGCGGAAAAGGGATCAAGCTTTGTGCCGGAAGTTCCGAAGACAATATTATTTTCCGGTCCGGCGTCAAGCGCGGGTGGAGCCAAAGCGCCGCCGCCAGCCGCAGTCTGTTTGTTCAGAGGTTCTCAGAAAGTAACGTCAGAATTATTTGAAGAGTTCATCCAGGACAGCCTGGGCCTGGGCAGCGCCGTTGTCCAGAGCGTCGCTGACGGACTTGGTGCCGGCGAAAGCTTCCGCCATGGCATCGTTGACATAGCCGGTCCAGTCAAAGTTACCGTTGGAGGGATAGGCAAAGCCGGTGGCGGAGGCATCCATGAACACCTGGGCATTGATGTTCTGGAAGTTGGAAACATAGGCGCTCTGGGCGGACAGGCAGGCGGGGATATCGATACCCTTTTCCGCCTCGTACTGCTCAGCCTCGGCGCTGGTGATGTACTTGATGAGCTCCCAGGCAGCATCCTTGTTCTTGCACTTGGAGGCCATGACATAGCCCAGGCCGCCCATGCCGCAGCTGTTGTTTTCCGCCATCTTGGGCATCTGGATCAGCTGAATGTTCCCTTCCTGTGCCAGGGTGGAGTTTTCCAGAACGCTGGACTTCCAGGAGCCGATGAACACGATACCGGCCTGGCCGGAAATAAACAGGTCGGTGCCCTTGGTCTCGGACAGGACGGAGTAGGGAGCCATCTGCTTATTTTCCATCAGGTCAACCACCTGCTGGATAGCATCCTTGGAAGCGGCTTCGGCAATACCGGTGGTCTTGCCGTCGGCGGACAGGTAGTAGCCGCCGTTCTGATACAGGAAGTTCATCCAGGAGGGCTGGGCATCCAGCTCCATGACGATGGGATACTCGGAGCCGCCGGCGGCAGCGATGGCGTCCCGCAGCTGGGAGGCGATGTCGCGCATGTCGTCCCAGGTCCAGCCTTCCTTGGGCAGGTCAACACCGTAGCGGGAGAAGATTTCCGTATTCAGCGCAACCGCCACGGTATCCAGGCCCTTGGGCAGGGCATACTGCACACCGCCCAGGTTATAGGCGTTCAAACGGCCCTGGGCATAAATGCTGGTGTCGAAATTGTCCTTCTTGATGTACGCGTCCAGAGGCTCCAGCAGGCCGGCTTCGGAGTACTTGTAGACATACACGTTCATCCAGAACACATCGGGGGCCTCGTCGGTTTCCAGAGAGGCGTCCAGCTTCGTCCAGTAGGTGCCCCAGGGGATCTGCTCAATGGTGACATGGATCTGGCCCTCGTGGGCAGCGTTGAACTTGTCAACATTCTCCTGGATCACAGGCTGCTGTGCCTCATCCCACAGCTGGAGTGTCAGCTCGACGGGGCCCTTTTCCTTGCCGGAGCAGCCGGCAAGCAAGCCCAGGACCATGACAATGCCAAGAATCAGTGCCAATGCTTTTTTCATTCTGTTCGTCTCCTTTTTCTTGATTGGATTGCGTTATGTGGACCCTCAATTCGTACCGTCTGAGGGGGAACGCCGTTTGCAGCTGTCCCGCTGGATGATGGAATGCTGCAGCAGAAGCTCGGTGCTGAGCCCCTGATGCCCCTGGCCAAACAGCTCCAGGGTCTTTTTGATAAACATATCGATGGGCTGATGAATGGTCGTCAGCTTCGGCCGGACCCGCAGGGCAATGGGCAGATCGTCATAGCCCAGAACGGACACATCCTCCGGCACCCGCAGCCCCGCGTCATGGAGGGCGGCCATGGCCCCAACGGCAAGCTCGTCGCTGAAAGCAAATACCGCGGTAAACCTGCGTTCTTCCCCCAGCGCTTTCTGGATGGCCGCGTACCCGGCATCAAAGGTGACCGAGCCGCAGATCACGGAAGTATCCGGCAGGCAGACTCCGGATTCTTCCATAGCCTTGCGGCACCCCGTGATTCGCTGAAAGCCGGCGCCGATTTTGGAAATATCATCGGACAGGAACAGAATGTCCCGGTGCCCCAGGCCGAGAAGATACCGTGTGCCGTCATAGGCCGCTTTGATATCATTGACATGAACCATATCGGAATTGGGGTCCACAGCCGCGCCGCCGCACATCACCGTTTTGACACCGGTGCTCTGAATGAACTGCAAAATGGTGGAATCGATCTCCTCTTCGAAGTAGATCGCGCCCACAGGATGCATCCGGTTTACAAAGCTGCGGACGGATTCCGGTGTACGGGGATCGTAACGAAGGATCGTAAAAGAGTAGCCTCTGCTGTCTTCCTGATCCAGCAGCTCCTGAATGGCGCGGCTGTAAAAAGAAAAGCGCAGATGGGTCAGCAGCACAAGAACAACCTGGTTCTGGTAACGCTTCAATTCGATGTTCTCACCCATTCTTTGCAGCGCGTCTTCGATTTTTTTCGCAAGCTCCTGGCTGACATTTTCACTGCCCGTACAGTAACGGGATACTGTGGCGGGAGAGACCCCCGCTTCGGCGGCAATCGCTCTGGTTGTCAGTTTCATATATTTCACGCCTTTTGTTTCTGAAACATTTTCAAATGTTATGTAAATTTATCCACAAGATTCATTACATACTGATTATATTCTGAAACTGTTTTTGTGTCAATTGCTCATTATCGACAAATTAAATATATTTGCTTTGTTTATTTCTGTCAATTTAATTTGTTTCGAAGCAAATTAAATTTGATTAAAAATTCATTATTTATTGCAATAATATGTCTTAAGCCAAACTCTGTCTCCTTTTTTCTCCGGTTTTTACGGTTTTTCTGGGATTATACGTTATTTTTCGACAATTGTCGAACTATTTGACACCGGCAATCATTTCTGCTATATTGAAATCAGGGGAACTTTGTTTGAATGAGTATAATCTGCTGCTTTTGAGGGTGAAACAGAATGAAACAGCCATCCAACCAACATTTTTTTGACAACGCAACCAGAAAGGATCTGTACCGGTCGATCAATCTTTTCGCGGTGCCGCTGATGCTCACCGGCGTGCTTCAGCTGATTTACAATGCCGCCGACTCTGCCATTGTAGGCAGATGGGGCGGAAGCAGCTGCCTTGCCGCCGTGGGCGCCACGACCCACATTGTCTTTCTGCTCATCACCATGTTCAACGGTGTTTCCATCGGCGCCAACTATCTGGCGGCCCGCTGCTTTGGGGCGGACGACAAAAGCGGCCTGTCAGAGACGGTCCACTGTGCCGTCTTCCTCTCCATAATCCTCGGCCTCATGGCCGGTGCCTTCGGCTTTTTCCTTTCCACGCCGCTTCTGAAGCTTGCCGACACACCGGCGGATGTGCTTCCCCTTTCTTCCCTGTACCTGCGGATCTATTTTCTTGGAATCCCCGCTCTTGTCATCTATAATTTCTGTGCCGCCATCCTCCGGGCCGTAAAGGATACCCGTTTCCCCCTGGTGGTGATGATCTTTACCGGGTTTCTGAATGTCTGCCTGAACCTGCTTTTCGTCATCGTCTTTCACCTGGATGTGGCCGGTGTGGCCATTGCCACAACCATTTCCCAAACCCTTTCCGCCATCCTGGTGCTCTGCCGTCTTGTCCGGGCAAAGGAGGCCTGGCACCTGGAGCTGCGCGGCATCCGGCTGATCCCCAGCCGTGCAAAGGAAATGATCCGGGTGGGTTTGTCCGCCGGCTTCCAGGGCGTGGTTTTCTCCATCGCCAACGTTCTGATTCAGTCCAGGGTCAATACTTTCCAGGCGGCAGCCGTGGCAGGAAACACCGCCGCCAACTCCCTGGAAAACTTTATTCACACCGCCCAGAACGCCTACTACCAGGCCGCCATTACCTTTACCAGCCAGGCCATGGGCGCGAAAAAGGAAAAGCAGGTCTTTCCCATCTTCTGGGCGTGCATCGTTTCCGGTACTGTCCTTGGCTGGGTCCTTTGCGGTCTGCTCAGCGTCTTCCGTGTCCCGCTGCTGCATATTTACATTAAGAAAAGCGACCCCGCCTATGCCGCCGTCATGGCGGCGGGCTGCATCCGGGTCAGCTATATCGGCCAGTTCCAGTGGGTCGGCGGCCTCATGGAAACCGCCTGCGGTTCCCTGCGGGGCCTTGGAAAAACCGTGAATCCTACGGTTACCTCCCTGCTGGGCTCCTGCGCCCTGCGGGTTGTGTGGATCTTCACCGTCTTTGCCTCCGTCGGGACCCTGCAAAGCCTGTATATCTCCTATCCCATCTCCTGGATCCTCACCTTTGCCGTCCATGTATTCTTCCTGCTTGCCTGGAAGAAGAAAACTTTCAGCCGTAACGGAGGAAAAGTCCATGTCCAACCTGTTTAATCTCGATTCTCCTTTTTTCCGCTTCCTGGCCTCGGTATTTGATTATATGGTTCTTAACGTTCTGGCGCTTCTTCTGTCCCTGCCCGTATTCACCGCCGGCGCCAGCCTCACCGCCCTTTACCGGGTGGTTCTGGACGCGCTCCGGGAAAAGGATTCCGTTTCCCCAAAGGCTTTCTGGGGCTATTGGAAAGCCGGTTTTCGGACCGCTACCCTACCCTGGCTTCTCTTTCTCGCCCTTGCCGCCCTGTTTCTCGGGGACCTGCGGATCATCGGCTTCATGCCGGAGGGAACGCGCACATTCATGGCCGGGGGCGTGATCCTGCTTTTTCTCCTGCTTCTGTGTGTTTCCCTGTTTTACTTTCCGCTGCTGGCCGCCAATCCCACCCGAAAATTCCGTCAGCTGATTCACGCGTCCTTTATCCGCTCCATCGGACTTCTTCCCCGTACTTTCTGCATGGCCGTTCTGTGGCTTCTTCCCGGGGCGTTGTTTCTCTTTCTGCCCAAAATCTTCATTGCCCTGACCTTTGTTTGGCTGCTGATCTGGTTCAGCCTGGCGGCAAACCTCTCCTGCCGCTTGATCCGCCGGTATCTTGTTCTGGAAGACCCGGAATAACCATTTCCTACGGGAATCCCCGCTTTTCACCGGAATTGCGGCACAAAAATCGCAGATTTCCAGCAAACGGCAGTGCCCCCTGTGATAACACAGAGGGCGCTGCTGATTTATTACAGCATTCCCCCTGCCGCGGTGCAAGCGCCGCGGCAGGGAGAATGCTGTTTTTGCGATATACCGGGTAATTCAGCGGGAAACATTCTTGGCTTTCTGCCTTTTTCGGAACCGGTTGCCCTCGGTATCCGCCCGGTTATAGGACAGGCTGATGCCGATAATGCCGGTCAGAACGACAGCCATACCGATCATGTCCTGGGCGGAAACCGCCTCATGGAGCAGAAATACACCGCTGAGAATGCCGACAATATTGCTCAGGGTGCTGGTGGAAGCGAAGACGGCAAAGGGCAGGTTTGCAGACGCGTAGGTCATCAGCAGGAACGCCGCGACGCAGGAGCCGATACCCATATAGGCCACAGCGATTACAAAGCGGGGAACCAACAGGCCTTCAAAGAAAGTCCCCAGCGGCGCGTACCGTAGGTGCCGGACAAGGGCCGTTACAGTAAAGGCAAGGGCTCCCATGGCAGTGGTTATGTAGATGATCTCAAAGGAGGAAAACACACCGGAGGCTCTGCGCACCAGCACCCGGCCCAGGGCGATTGCCAGCATGGAGCTGAAAATCAGAGCATAGCCCAGACCGGACACCTTGCTCCCGGCACCGGCCGTGGCATTGATGATGAGAAGTCCCAGGGCAGTTACCCCCACGAAGCACAGCTGCCGCCGGGTAGGGTACTCCCGGTTGATCAGCGCGGACAGGGCGATCATCACAATGGGCATGAGGCTGTTGTACAGGGAAATGGTGGAGGTGGGGGCGTAGGTGGTGGAGGTGGTCTCCAAAACCTGGCTGACCAGGGGATTGCACAAGCCGCAGACCAGGATCATGGAGATGGCGCCCTTGTGATAATTGACTTTCCGAACGCCCGTAACCACCAGAAGCGTCATCACAAGAAAGCCCAGGGTAAAGCGGAATGCCAGAAACTTCACCGTATCCTGGTTGACCACCTCCATGCCCATCTTAATAAAATAGTAGGCAAAGCCAAACAGGAACGCCGAAGCGATATTGGCAAGCAGCGGCAGATTACGCTTTATCATTTGTCTCGTCCTTCATGATGGGGTGGTGGCAGGCAATGAAGTGCTCCGGCCGGATTTCCCGCCACTGGGGCGCGGTTGTCCGGCATTCCTCCGTGGCATAGGGACAGCGTGGGTGGAAATAGCAGCCGGAGGGCGGACACAGCGCGTTGGGAATGTCGCCGTTCATGATCCGCTCGCCGTTGTCCCGAATGTCCGGATCCGGCACCGGAATGGCCGCGAACAGGCCCTCGGTATACGGATGCATGGGATGTTCAAACAGCTCATGCTTTCCGGCCAGCTCCACCATTTTTCCCAGGTACATCACCGCCACACGGCTGCTGATATGCCGGACGGTGGGCAGCCCGTGGGCAATGAAAATATAGGTCAGGCCGAATTTCTTCTGCAGGTCGTACAGCAGGTTCAGAATCTGGGCCTGAATGGAAACATCCAGCGCGGAGACCGGCTCATCGCAGATAATCAGCTTGGGGTGCAGCGCCAGAGCCCGGGCAATGCCGATCCTCTGCCGCTGGCCGCCGGAAAACTCGTGAGGGTACCGGTTGGCGTAGCTCTCGTTCAGGCCCACCTCCCGCATCAGGGACATGACCGCCGCGTTCAGCTCCCGCTTTTCCTTAAAAACGTGGTGGGTGCGCAGGGGCTCCGCAATGATGTCAAACACACGCATCCGGGGGTTCAGGGAGGAGAACGGGTCCTGGAAGATCATCTGGATGTCCGCTCTGTGCTTGTCCAGCTCCTTTCGGCTCATCTTGGCCAGGTCTTTTCCTTCAAACAAAATCTGTCCGTCAGTAGGATCCAGAAGCCGGATAATGGTATTGCCCAAAGTGGACTTTCCGCAGCCGCTCTCTCCCACGATGCCCAGGGTCTCGCCCCGGTCCAGGGTGAAGCTGATGCCGTCAACCGCCCGCAGCATCCCCGGCTTGCCGCCCAGATGCCCGCTCTTGACCGGGAAGTATTTTTTCAGATCCTTTACTTCCAGCAAATGCTGTTCGTTCATTTCTTCTCTCCTCCGATCTCCTTCCAGCGGCAGCAGCGGACCATCCGTCCGTCACCGGCATCCATCATGCCCTGTTCCTGACACCGGCAGTCTTCCGTGGCGTAGGGGCAGCGGGGATGAAACCGGCAGCCCTCCGGCATCTCGGTCAGGGCGGGCACCGTGCCGGGAATGATCTGCAGTTTTTCATCCGACTGGTCAATGCGGATGGTGCTGTTCATCAGGCCCCGGGTATAGGGGTGCAGCGGGTTATGGAAAATATCATGAACCGTTCCGTTTTCCACCATCTGCCCGGCATACATGACCATAACATAGTCCGCGATCTCCGCCACGACCCCCAGGTCGTGGGTGATGAACAGAATGGAGGTCCCGGATTCCTTCATCAGGTGGCGCATCAGCGACAGGATCTGAGCCTGAATGGTCACATCCAGCGCCGTTGTGGGCTCGTCGGCGATCAAAAGCTTCGGCTTGTTCACCAGCGCCATGGCGATCATGACCCGCTGGCGCATGCCGCCGCTGAGGGCGTTGGGGTACTCGTTCAGAATGGATTCCGGGCGGGGGATCTCCACCTTGGTCAGAATATCCACCGCCATTTTCCGGGCTTCCTTTTTGCCCACTTTGTTGTGCAGCCGGATCGCCTCCTCCAGCTGAAAACCGATGGTGAACAGAGGATTCAGGCTGGTCAGTGGCTCCTGGAAGATCATAGCCATATCCTTGCCCCGCATTTTCCGCAGCTGACCCGGTTTGAGCCCCGTCAGCTCCTTGTCCCCCAGGCGAATGGAATCCGCCTTGACCACGCAGTTTTTGGCGCCAAGGCCCATGATGGACAGGGAGGTCAGGCTCTTACCGCAGCCGCTCTCCCCCACCAGCGCCATCAGCTCGCCCTGGCGAACCTCAAAGGACACATCCTTCACGGCCTGGACCATACCGTTTTCCGTTTTAAAATAGGCGTTCAGGTTCTCAACCTGCAGCAGCTTTTCTCTTTCCATATACTCTACCTCAGATCAATCCCTGGTTATGGGGGTCCATCACGTCGCGCATCCAGTTGCCGAAGAACATAATCCCCAGCACCGTCAGCGTCAGGGTAACACCGGGAAAGGTGGCGACCCACCAGTTGGTGGCAATGTAGTCTCTGCCGGTACTCAGCATGCCGCCCCAGGAAATGTTGGGGGGATTGATGCCCAGTCCCAGAAAGCTCAGGCTGGTTTCGGCAATGATGCTGGTAGCCACCGCCAGGGTGGACACCACGATCACCGATGAAACAATGTTGGGCAGGATATGCTGCACAATGATCTTCCAATTGGGTGTGCCAATGGTAATGGCCGCCTTGACGAACTCCCGGGATTTGAGGCCCAGGACCTCACTGCGGATCAGCCGGGCATAGGTCACCCAGCCGGTGACACCGATAACCACGATCAGGGTGGTAACGCCGCCGGTGACAATACTCACCGCCACCAGCGCAAGCAATGTGCGGGGAATGGCATGGAAAGCATCGGTGGTACGCATGATGACCGAGTCCAGGAATCCGCCATAGTACCCGGCCACCAGCCCCAGGAATGTACCGATGATACCGGACACCGCCACACTGAGAAGACCGATGAGCATGGAGATCCGGGCGCCGTAGAGCAGGCGGCTGAAGATATCCCGGCCCAGATTATCCGTGCCCAGCAGAAACTGGGGATCCCCGCCCTTCATAAACGCCGGAGGCTTGAGCATGTACAGCGGATTGATCTGGTTGGGGTCAAAGGGTGCGAGCTTGTCCGCGAATATTGCGCAGAAGAGCACAATTGTGACAATGATGAAGCCAAGCAAACCGGTTTTGCTTTTCAGCAGGAGCCGAACCCAGCGGGGGAGAACGTGCTTCCTGCTTTTTTTCTGTTCAGAATTCTTCAATTTGCACGCCTCCCTTTATTCATACTTGATTCTGGGGTCGATCAGGCAGTAGACCAGATCGGCAATCAGGTTTGCCGCAAGAGTAATCAGAGCAATGAGGAAAATACATGCCTGGACCACATTCATATCCTGATTCTTAATGGCCTGGATCAGCAGCAGGCCGATCCCGGGCCAGGCAAACACGGTCTCCGTGATCAGCGATCCGCCGATCAAGGAGGGGATCTGAAGGGCCACAATGGTAACGACCGGCACCAGGGCATTCTTGAACGCGTGCTGGCAGATAACCAGGAACTCCGGCAGGCCCTTGCTGCGGGCAGTGCGGATATAATCCTCGTGAATGATGGAAAGCATGTTGGACCGGATCAGAGGAACGATCTGAGCGACGGACTGGATAGCGAGGGTCGCGGCCGGCAGGATCATATGGGCTGCCGTTCCGCTGCCGGAAACCGGCACCAGCTTCAGATTTACGGCAAATACCATAATCAGCATAATGCCCACCCAGAAGCTGGGCATCGCCCGTCCCAGAACAGAAATGCCGCTGATAATCAGGTCAAAGGGACTGTTGGAAAACTGGGCGCTGAGAATGCCCAGGGGAATGGAAATCACCACCGCGATGAGCAGGGACATGCCTGCCAGCTTGACGGAAACCGGCATCCGCTGCAGCGCCAGGCTCATGGCGGGCTGGTTATACCGGTAGGAATTTCCAAAATTGCCGGTCAGCGCGTTCTTCAAAAATTCCAGATACTGGATAATAAGGGGGCGGTTCAGGCCCATGGCCTCCCGCAGTGCTTCCCGTTCTTCCTCCGTGGAGTCCAGGGGCAGCATGTTGGCCGTGGGGTCGCCGGCGACATTTACCAGAAAGAATACAATCGCCGTAATGATCAGCAGCACAGGAAGGATCTGAACGATCCGCTTGAGAATGTATTTTGTCATAATCTCACTCCACCATTGAAAAAGAAGCCGCGATGGTCAGTCGCGGCTTCTTTCCACGCCATTCAATTGCTCTATACGTTTTTCCGGATCAGCCGGCCAGGGAAACCTCGTCAGGCTTGATGCAGGTGTCCATTCTGCCGTTGAAGACGACCCGGTTGCTGATGCCGAAGATAGCCTTCATCTGGCAAATCGCGATCTGAGGACGGTCCTCCGCGGCGATTCTCTGGATCTCGGCGCTGAGGGCAGCCTTCTTCTCCTGATCCATCTCTACCCGGGTCTGCTGGTACATTTCCACAACATCCGGGTTGTTGTAGTCGCTCATACCGGTGGTACGGGCGGGGTCACAGAACTGAGCCAGGGGGTAGCAGCCGTCATACTGGCCGTCGGACAGACCGATCAGGAAGATATCCTTGTTTTCCTTGCCGGTAAAGCGCTGGGAGATCACGGTGGAATCCACCAGCTCCAGGTTGACCTTGATGCCCACAGCCTCCATGTAGGCGGCGATCATCTGGGCCATCTCGGCATCCATCAGATACCGGCCGCTGGGAGCGGTCATATCCAGCACCAGGTCGCCTTCCTTATATCCGGCGTCCGCCAGAATCTGCTTGGCGTGCTCAGGATCGTACAGGTTGGCGTTCTCGCTGCCGAACAGGTCCAGATTGCAGCCCTGGATGGAGGAACCGATCCGGGTACGGGTGGGGGTGCCGGCGCCCATGAGCAGGGCGTTGCAGATGGTGTCCTTGTCAATGGCGTACTCAATGGCTTCCCGGACAGCAGGATCGCTGCAGGCCCAGCCGTCAGTCAGACGCAGGATAATCAGCATAACACGGGAGGTTTCGCCGTAGGCAAGGGAAGTGCCGTAGCCATCGGTGTTGTTGGACACCCGGTCCCATTCATTGACGGCAACGTTGTCGATGATGTCCACACCGCCGGTCAGCAGCTCGGACACACGGGTAGAGGTCTCGGGGATGATGCGGTAGGTAACCTCGTCCCAGGTCGCCTTATCCTCGCCATAGTAGTTGGGGTTGGGAACCAGGGTGTAGTGGTCATCGGGCACCCACTCCTTCAGCATGTAGGGGCCGGAGCATACAGGCGCTGCGGTATAGGCGTCCATGCCGTTGGCCTCGATGTAGTCGGAGGGCAGGATGGTGGCTCTCGGCATTGCCAGCAGGCTCAGCATGTCGGGACGGGCGGTAGCCGTGACGACCTGAACGGTGTAGTCATCCACCACATCCACATGGTCGATGCAGCTGTAATTGGTATGGGCAACCAGGCCCTCGTCGGTGGCTACACGCATCAGGCTCCACTGCACATCCTTGGCGGTAAGGGGAGTACCGTCGGCAAAAACGGCATCCTCACGGAGCTTGAATTCCCAGGTCAGGTCATCCACCTGGGTATATCCGGTGCACAGGTCGCCCACCAGGTTAAAGTCCAGGTCATGGGTAAACAGCTGGGAACCGATGGAATCAAACAGGTCGCTGGTGTTGGTCTGCATCTGATCGGCAGGATCCAGGGTGACGATGTCGCTGGAGGCGCCGACAACAAGGACCTTGCTCTGTTCCTCGGCGGGAGCGGTGGTGGCAGCGGTGCTGTCGGAGGGCGCACCCGTAGTGCTGGGGGTGGTGTCGGCAGTCGCGGCTCCGCCGCAGCCGGCAAGCAGAAGCGCCGCGGCAAGGGCAAGGGCAAAAATGGACTGAACGTGCTTTCTCATTTCTTCTTCTCCTTTCTGGATATGGGAACGGGTATCCTCCGGATAAAACCGGAGTTGTATCGAACGCAGCTGGGCGTCTTTACATGGGGTTATTTCTCGGAGAACCGCTTCATCACAGTGGCAGCCATCTTGATGGCGTTGATGTAGTCCTCCAGAATGATGTTCTCGTTGGGTGCGTGGATGTTGGAGCCTTCGTTTCCGGCGCCGAACATGACCGCGTCCAGCCCCGCCGCATGGCAGAACTGGTACATGGCCGTTGTCCCGGAGCTGCTCACCAGAACCTCCGGCTTCATGCCGTAAACCGGTTCGGCGCACTCTACCACCGTCTGAATAAAGGGGCTTTCCGCATTGGCCCGGAACGCCTTCTCACCGGAGATCCGGACGACCTCCACATCAGTAAAGCCGCGGCGGTCCAGGTGGGCCCGAAGCAGGGCCAGGATTTCCTCCGGATCCTGATCGGGAACCAGCCGGAAATCCATCTTGACCATGGCGCTGCCGGGGAGCACGGTTTTGGCGCCCTGTCCGATATAGCCGGCTTTGATGCCCGCAATATTGGCGGTGGGTTCAAAGTACAGCTTTTGCAGCAGGGGCAGCCCGGTCAGGCCGTTGATAAAGCCATCCAGACCCATACGCTCTTTGGTGTTTTCCTCCCGGAAGTGGAGGGTCTTCAGACTCTCCAGCTCATAGGCCGTGAGGGGCTTGACGGAATCGTAGAAGCCGTCAATGAGAATCCGGTCATTTTCATCCTTAATGGTGGACAACGCCTGCACCAGGCGCCACACCGGGTTCTTCACAATGGCGGCGTTGCTGGAATGCAGGTCGCTGACCGCAGTGCGGCAGCGAAGCTCCACATACAGCAGGCCCTTGACGCCCATACAGATCTCCAGCGGGCCGCCAATCTGCTTGCTGCCGCCCTCCCAGGCAAAGCCGTCGGTCTTCAGCCGCTCCGGATACCGGTCCACAAACTCGTGGAGATGGGGGCTTCCGATCTCTTCCTCGCCCTCATAAATGAATTTAATGTTCAGCGGGACCTTGCCGTACACCGCCTGAAACGCTTTCACCGCGCAGATACGGCACAGCAGGCTTCCCTTATTGTCCACGGCGCCCCGGGCAAAAAGCTTTCCGTCCCGGATCTCCGCTCCAAACGGATCACTGGTCCACTCGTCGATGGGGTCAACCGGCATCTCGTCGTAGTGATTGTAAAAGGAAACCGTTTTCTGATCGTTTTCCCCTTTCAGTTCGCCGTACACAATGGGGTTGCCCTCGGTCTCAATCACATCGGCGGTGATCCCGATGTTTGCCAGCTCCTCCACCAGGAGCGCCACCATCTCCCGGATGCCCAGGTTCTGCGCCGCAATGCTCGGCTGGCGGCAAAATTTCTGCAAGAGTTCAATATACTCTTGTGCATGTTCATCCACATATTTATAAATTTTTTCCACGGGCGGTTCTCCCTTTCGATTTTCGATAGAGACATTTTATCGCTTCATCATTATGAAGTCAATTGCCGGTTCTTACATAAATTTCACAATTTGGCAATAAAATCATGTGCATTTTTTCATCGCATTTTGTCGATATTTGTCTAATTTCATTTTTGGCAAAAATTTACTCCCAAAAAAAGCAAACAAAACGCCTCCTTTTTTCTGAATCTGGCGTGTCCTCACGAATTGAATATTTTTTGGTTTCTGAAACAATTTATGCAATTTCATTCTTTTAATATTGCAAAAAGGACACTTGTCTGCCCCTTAAATACAGTTGTTCATCCGATTTTATGCAGGATTCTTCGCAAACGGATGTCTTTGCCTAGCGGATAAATGTTCCCCGCGTAAAGATGCTCCGTTTTCGGCAGGATCGTATTTTTGGACTTTTTTCGTAAAAACCGCAAAAGAAACAGACCTGCCGCAAAGCCTTCGTTTTGCGGCAGGTCCCCAGGGAGGGCAGATTCATTTTAACGTCCAGTACCTCCCGGAAATGGTCACAGCGCTTCCCGTGCCTCTTTTCCGTTTCCCATCCCCGGCATTATTTTTCCCGCCTCAGGCGGAATTCCACCGAGCTTTTCAGGTAGGCTAAGTAATCATTTTCCATGCACATGGCCTTTTCCGGGTTGTCGGACAGCTTTGCCACCGGCCGTCCGTTGACATACTGCAGCTTGATGACAATGTTCAGCGCTTCCTCGCAGGTGTCGTTGGAGCAGAAGGTGCCGATGCCGAAGGACACCTTGGTCCGGTCCCGGAAATGCTCATAGAGGGCCTGGGCCTTGTCAAAGCTCAGGCTGTCGCTGAACAGCAGCTGCTTGGTTCTGGGGTCCACGCCGTACTTTTCATAGTGGGCGATGATCTTCTCTCCCCATTCATAGGGATCGCCGCTGTCGTGGCGGACGCCGGAATAGTTATTGACCATGGAGCGGTTAAAGTCCAGCAGGAACAGGTCCGTGGTCACGGTGTCCGTCAGGGCCGTTCCGTTGTCCCCGTCGTACTCGTCGTACCAGTCCTGCATGGCGTAGTGGTTGGTATAGGCCAGGGGGATGCTGTCAATGCCCTGATACATCTGGACAAATTCGTGGGCATAGGTGCCGATGGGCTTCAGGTTGTGCTTTTTGGCAAGGTAGACATTGGAGGTGCCGGCGCAGTTGCGGGTTTCCGTAGCCAGGCGCTTAACCACCACGTCTTCCCACTCCCGGCTTAACCGTCTGCGGCAGCCGAACTCCGCAAAGGTGAAGGTATAGGTTCCGTCATTGAATGCCCGGATCTTTTTATCCAGCCGTTCCTTTGCGCTCTTTAACAGCTTTTCGTAGTCAAAGTTCATGCGGAAGTACACTTCGTTGACGATTTCCAGCAGGTAGATTTCAAACTGCATGGCGGAAAACAGGGGCCCTTTCACCACCAGGGAAAGCTCCCCGTTCTCCGTGCGCCGGGCGGTGACATACTCCCGGATGGGGTGCCACAGCCGGAGGAACTCCACATAGTCGTTTTTGATAAACCGGATGGAGCGCAGATAGTCCAGCTCCTCCTTGGTAAAGCGCAGGGTGCACAGGTGGTCGATCTGGGCGTTGATCTCGTCCACCACCTCCTGGGAAAACACCACGCCCTCGTTGCGGCACTTAAAGTAGTATTCACCGTTCAGATCGGTGTGCTTATGGAAGATCACCTGATCCATATTGAATTTATAAAGGTCGGTGTCCAGCAGAGAAATTATGATCGGTTCCAGCTTCATTCTTTTTTTCCTTTCCAGTTGGCAGCCGCATAAGCTGCTTTTCGATATCGGGTTTCATCAGCTGATCGTGAAATTGGGAATGTGGCGCACCGTCAGAACGTGTCATTGCGAACCAGCTTCTAACGTGCCGTTTTCTGTAGTTCATCCACGAGAAGTGGTACTTCTATCCGGGGGATTGCCACACCAGTGACATCGGTCACTGGTTCGCAATGACCGGGAATTCGACAAATTCCAATTTGGTGTGCTTACAGCCGATAGCCGAAAGCTGCTTTCTCGGTGCCCCGTTACACACTTTTTGTTTCCAGATTGCCCTGGGAGGCAAGGGCAATCTCCCGCAGCTGCCGGTACCGGGGCCAGAGCCCGGGATTGGTGTAGGCTTTCCACTGCGTGAAATCGTCCTCGGCAAAAAACTGCCGCATCTGGGAGGCGGACATTTCTATGGTCTTGGGCACATACAGCTCGGAAATGCCGTTTCCGGCGATGCTGTCAAACCAGTCCAGGCGCCTTTCTTCTTTTCCTGACACCACAAGATCCGGCAGTCCGCCGAAGCGCTCCGTCACCTGCCCCAGAACATAGTCCCCCCATCTGGCGTTATTTCCAACGCCAATATCCGGCAGAGGGTATATGGATACGCTATCCTCAAACACATCGGTGAGCATTTCCCGGCGCAGTTCATAGGAAAAGGGGTTTTTAAAAGTGCCGCTTTCCTGGGCGGAGCCCACAAAAAGCCCCACCCGGTCACACAGGGCAATGGCCTTGCGGATCATATCCTCGTGGCCGGTGTGGAGCGTCTGGAAGCGCCCCACGACCAGCCCCAAGTGAAAAGGCTTTCCATCCGTTTCCATCATTTTCAGTCTATCACCGGTTCAAAGGCAGGCATCAGCCGCAGCTTGAACAGGTTCCTTTCATGTCTTTCGTCGATCATGCGCTTCTTTTCGGGGGCGTCAATCTCCCCGGTGCGGATATACCGGTCCAGCTCCGCGTAGGTAAAGCCCAGATTGTCCTCGTCGGTTTTTCCGCACAGGCCGTCCGTGGGCACCTTGTCCACCAGAACATCGGGAAGCCCCAAATATCTTCCCACCTGCTTTACTTCGTCCACCGTCAGGTAGGAGCAGGGGCTGAAATCCCCGGCGGCATCGCCGTACCGAGTGGAATAGCCCACCCAGTCCTCGGAAAGGTTGCAGGTATTGGCAACCCGTCCGTTATGGCTCTGGGCCACCGCGTAGAGGGTGGTCATGCGGACCCTAGGGGGAATATTGGTCGCCGTCTGGGCGGAAAGCTCGAAAGGCAGGTTCTTTTTCAGGCCCTCCACCGCGTCCCGGATATTGATGATATAGTGCCGGATCCCCAGGCGGCTGACAAGAAGCTTTGCCATATCGATGTCGCTCTGCTCCCCGCAGGGCATCAGCACGCCGATCACCCGGTCCTTGCCCAGGGCTTTTACGCACAGCGCCGCCACAACGGAGCTGTCCTTGCCGCCGGAGATCCCCACCACCGCGTTGCAGTCCCTGCCGTTTTCGGCAAAGAAATCCCGGATCCAGGCAACACATGCTTCAGTCGTTTTTTTCGGGTCAAACATAGAAAACCTCCTGTATAAGCAGTGGATTTGTTTATATGCACATCTGCTTTATTCAGCAATTGGTTAGAATGGAATTTGTAGAACTGTTTGAGCAGTGGTGTGCGGTGCCGATGCGGTACACGTCCTTGCCCCCCGCACTTGTGAGGGGGGTGCCACCAGTTCGCAAACTGGTGGCGGGGGGAGTACGAATTTCCTGCGCGGCATCGAATTTCCGGTCATTGCGATTGGCGCACCGTCAGAACGAGTCATTCCAAACCCGAATTACCAATCATTGCGAACTAGTCCGCAGACCAATGTCATTAAGTTAAGAAATTCGATAAAATGATGTTAAGGTTATCGGCTGTTATGCAGCAAATTGCGATTTGACACTCTGGCGCGGCAGCGCCATCGCTTCCCCCGGGGGTGGTGCTCCGCGCAGCGAATCAAAATTCAAATGATT
>CAZVDH010000020.1:0-23604 GCA_964625595.1 uncultured Oscillospiraceae bacterium
TGACAGCTCCCCTTACACAGGGGAGCCCTTGCCGTGTACCACATCGACACCGCTCGCCACTGTTCAAACAGCCTTACAAATTCCCAATTTATCGTTTCGCTGGATTAAGACGATAAGAAGGTTTGGTATTATCAGTATAGCGGTTCCCCTCCTGCCGCACAAGCCGGAAAGAGAAAAAGCCGTCATTGCAGAACGATGCCACGATCCGCAATGACAGCCCTTTTTAATTGACGGTTGATAACAGGGGAACATTTTTCTTATCCCGCTGCTATACTGGAACATAACCCACCGATGAAAGGAGAATGCCTATGGGGAATCTGGATGTGTCCCGGGAGCGGCAGGTGTGGCAGCGGGTGACGGCCCAGAAAAATCAAGGCCGGGAGCTGCTTCGGCCCTGGCTGCTTGCCGCCATGGAAGCTTCGGCGGAATACCGCCGTTTGGCCCAGTCCGCCGCCGGGTGGCGGCGGGAAACGCTTCTTGCCCTGGGGGAGGGGGAGGCGGACAGCGCCGCCTGCCTGCGGGCCATGATGCTCCAATCATCCCTGCGTCCGCCCCAGGCGGTCCCTGTGCCTGGCCGGCTGCCCCTTGCCCGGGCGCTGCCCCTGCGGCTGCTGCGGTGCCGGGAGGCCTACCGGAATTACGCGGGGATGACCCCGGACCCGGAATACGGCCCAGTGTTCCAGAGGATGGCGGACCGCCAGGGCGCCCAGATGGAGAGAATTCTTCTGCTTCTGGGCAGGGAGGACAGCCAATAGCCCCCGGGCACCGCTATCCCACCCGGAAGCCCCGGATAAAGATACCGCCGGGAAAGGCGTCCCGGAGAGAAGAACAGCGGCGGCTCCCGGAATCATAGGGGCCCGCATTGTATACGGTGAAGCCCCCGCAGCCTTTCCGGGCAGCCATGGTGTGAAAGCCCCGGAAAGGGTGCCGGGCATTCATGACGGTAAAGACAATAACGCTTCCCTCGGCGCAGGTTTCACTCAGGCGGCGGCAGGAAAAGCTGCCCGCGCAGGGGATCCGGTATTCCCGGAAAAAGGCGGCGATACACCGGGGCGGGGTGCCCCCCAATCCGCCGAACAGAAGCCGGTGACGCCGGACAAAGGCGGCCCCGATTTCCCCCAGGGGCCGGGGGCGGCCCAGAAGCTGGAGGGCGTTATACACGGCGATGATGCCGCAGCCGTTTTTCCCGTAGGTGCCCAGGCCCAGCTTCTCCCCGGCAAAGGGCAGGGCGAGCTGGCCGTTGAGGGTCCCCCGGACCTGTCCGGCGGCGGTGGAAGCAATCTCCCGGGTCATAAAAAGGCTCCTTTATATCAAAACGTGTCAAGGGGACGGGTACGCCCACAACTTTTGCTGTTCAGATGCAGAAAAAAGTGTCGATGCACCCGTTCCCTTGACAATACTCACTTCTTTTCGTCCAGAAGCTCCGCGTAGGAAACCCTTAGCACCTTTGCCAGATAGGTAAGCTCAATATCCGTCACAAAGCGTTTTCCTGCTTCGCAGCTATTTTTAAATAAGCGTTTCGCCAAAGCGAAACGCCACCACACTTCTTCACTATTCACTATTACCTTTTACTTGCCAAAAAACACGCATGCGTTTTAATGAAGAGTGAATAGTGAAAAGGTAATAAGTAAAAATCCCGAACGCTTTCGCATTCGGGATTTTTGGCAGAGGATGAGGGATTCGAACCCCCGCAAACGGAGTCAGAGTCCGGTGTGCTACCGTTACACAAATCCTCTATATTCCCTCGGGGAACGCTCCTATTATACCCAATCTTTCGGAAATGTCAAGGACAATTTCTGGAAATCCCCGGATTTTTTTCTGACTGCCAGGTCAGCGCCCACAGAAGAAAAATGCACCGCGTCATTTCCGGGGCCCGCGGGGAGATTCTCCAGCTTTTCCTGCAGGCATTTTCTTTTTGTTTTTGTTGAATTTGCGGAATTTCCATGGTATATTGTTAAATATAAGATGGGTAAAAATGCTTACCGGCTTTCCGCAGTAAACAGATAAATTGGAATTTGGCGGCGAGTCGCCGCTGACAAGTCGTGACGAACGTGGTCTGTTTCCGTTCCCTGCCTTTTAATTTCGGTATGATTGCCCCCGGCAATCATTAGGATTTTAATTCACTGCGTGCAGCACCACCCGCTCGGTATCGTTTTGTGGTACAACAAATTGGAATTTGCTGGCTTCGCCGAATTGACAATTGACAGTTGACAATTATTGTGTCCCTACGGGACAATTTAGAAATAATTTCTATTGTTTTTCATCCAAATTCTTTTTATTTTAAATCATCCCGAAGGGATTCCTTAATTGTCAATTGTTCATTGTCAATTGTCAATTAAATTCCAATTTGCTGCTTTGCTGATTTACCCCATCCGGCGGTCCCTTGGGAGCTGCCAAAGGAAAAAGGAGGTGCGCTCTGTGTTCCGGAAGAAAGCAAGACAGCCCCAGTCTGTTTTTAATACCATCATGCGTCCGCTGCGGATGCTGCTGATCGGTCAGGCGCTTCTGCTTGCCCTGGTGCTCCTGGGCAGCGGCGTGTTCACCCGGCTGAACCAGAGCTATGAGCGCGGCGTGGAGCAGCAGGTCCACAGTCGGGCCGGCTATCTCAGCGCCTCTTTGGCGGGATGGGCGAATCTGGACCGCCTGACGGAAACCATCAACGCCGCGGCGGAGGAAATGCTTGCTTCCGGGGAACTGTCCCTGGACACCCTGGACAGCCAGCCCGAGGCCTGCGCCCCTTTGGTGGACCGGATTGCGGATGAGCTCATCGCCACCCTTTATTCCAAACGGATCAGCGGGGTTTTTCTGGTGTTTAACACCCAGGATCTGTCCGGTTTTTCGGATACGGAACCCATTCCCGCCAAAACCGGCGTTTGTCTGATGAATCGGAATCCGGCTTCCAGACCCTCCGCCAGAAACGAGAACCTTTTGTGGAGCTGTGCCCCCGATTCCGTGGTCAAATCCTCGGACATTGCCGCGCTTGCCGACTGTCAGACCCGCTTTGCGTTCCCGGAGGACGGAAGCTTTTCCGCCCGCGGCTTTTTCCTGGAACCTGTCCGGGCTGTTTTCGGCGCGGACCGAATCCGCAATACCGGTGACTACGGTTACTGGTGCTGGACCACTCTGGGAATCGGAGATGAAAACCAGAGCTGCGTCACCTACTCGGTGCCCCTGGTGCTGGAGGACGGCAGGATGTACGGAGTTCTGGGCATTCAGCTTCTGAACGCCTATCTGCAAGCCCTGCTTCCCAGCGGTGAGCTGATGGAAAGCGGAGACGGTGTGTACCTGCTTGCTGTGGAGCGGGCGGGGGAGGACCGGCTGAGTACGGTTAATCCGGTTCTGAGACAGTGCTCCGGAGATGTCACAGATCCCGGTCAGAACATCACGCTGGCCCCTTACCGGGACGGCTACCGTTTTTACGCCAATAACGGCACCCCGTTTTTCCTCTCCGCGGCGCGGATTCCCCTGTACAGCGCCGGTTCGCCTTACGCAGACCAGCACTGGCTGCTCCTGGGGGCTGTGCCCATCCGGCAGCTCCATGGCTTTACCGTTCATCTGGCGCTCCTGCTCCTGGCAGAGATTGTCATCATGCTGGTCAGCGGTATTGCCGGCGGCTATTCTATCAGCAGCCGGCTGTCGGATCCCATCCGCTCCCTTTCCAATGAGGTGCGCCTGCTCCGGGGCGGCAGGAACATCCCGGACCTGTCCAGGACCGGGATCTGGGAGATCGACCAGTTCTCCGATGCCATCACCACCCTGAGCCGCCGGGTGATTGACGATTCCTCCCGGTTCCTGCAAATTCTCCGGCTTGCCAGTGTGGAGCTGGGCGGCTTTGAGATCCGGGCCGAAGAGCGTTCGGTTTTTGTTACCGACAACCTGTTTGCCATGCTGGACCTGCCCCCCGTTTCACCGGAGGAGCTGACGGTGGATGTATTTCTCGACAGAATGCGGCTGCTGAATGAGCGCTATGCCTGTGACCAGCGGCCGGACAACAGCCGGGTCTATACCATTCCCACGGATCCGCCCCGCTATATCCGGGTCAAGGTCACCGATCTGGATAACCGCCGGGTGGGGGTGGCGGAGGATGTGACTGCCGCCATTCTGGAACGGATGAATGTGGAGCGCGAGCGGGACTATGATCTGCTCACGGGGCTTTATAACCGCCGGGCGTTCTATGCCCAGGCAGAGAGCCTTTTCGCCGATCCCGATGCCATGGGACACGGGGCGCTTCTGATGCTGGATCTGGACAACCTGAAATTTATCAACGACCACTTCGGCCATGACTTCGGCGACAGCTATATCCGCCAGGCGGCGCGCTGCTTTGCCGCCAGTGTTCCCGAGGGGACGGTGTGCGCCCGGGTCTCCGGGGATGAATTCTTTCTCCTGCTGCACGGCTTCCCGGACCGGGAGAGCATCCGCCAGGTGATCCGCAGCTTCTCCAAAGCGGTGGCGCGGGAACAGTTCCTCCAGCCCGACGGAAAGAGCCTGACCCTGTCCGCCTCAGGGGGCGTTGCCTGGTATCCGGAGGACAGCCGGGATTTCCGGGAGCTGATGCGGTTTGCCGACTTTGCCATGTACCAGGTCAAGCGCACCCAGAAAGGCCGGGTGGCGGAGTTCAGCATGGGCAGCTTTAACGAAGAGACCTACGCGTTCCAGGCCCACTGGGAATTCCGCCAGCTTATCGAGGAACAGAAAGTCTTCTTCCATTTCCAGCCCATTGTGGACAGCCATACCGGTGAGGTGTTTGCCTATGAGGCGCTGATGCGCAGCGACTATCCCACTCTGCGCACGCCCACCGAGATCCTCCGGGTGGCCTGGGAACTCAATATGCTGCAGCAGATCGAGTGCCTGACCTGGATGAAAGCGCCGGAAGCCTACCGGGCGCTGCGCCTGCAGGGTCTGGCCGCGCCGGATGCCCTGCTCTTTGTCAACTCCATTTCCAGCCAGGCCATGCCGCCGGAGGTGGAAGCCCGGTATGCCCGGGAATTCGGGGATCTGGCGCCCCGGATCGTGGTGGAATTTACCGAATCGGAGGAAATAAGCCCGGAAATGCTGGAGCGCAAGCGCTCGGCGGTTGCGGGCTGGAATGCCTTTGCACTGGACGACTACGGCAGCGGCTATAACAGCGAGCGGAATCTGCTGCTCATTAACCCCAAGTACATCAAGGTGGACATTGCCATCATCCGTGGGATCGACGCTGACCCGGACAAGCAGCATATCGTAGCCAATATTGTAAGCTACGCCCATGAGCGCAATAAGCGGGTGGTAGCCGAGGGCGTGGAGACGGTAGCGGAGATGCTGACCGTATTGAAGCTGGGCGTGGATCTATTGCAGGGCTTTGCCCTTGCCCGCCCCTCGCCGGTGCTCAGTCCCGTCCCTGCGGATATGCTGGAAACCATAAGGCAGTTCTGGGCCTCCCAGCCCGGCGGGGACGAAACAACCTTACGCTGACGAAGAAAACGGTAAGCGCCGAAGAACTGAAAACAATCTGCCCGCCCTTATACTAATATGCTATTAAAACCAGACAGTCTTTCCGGCCTAAATCGCGCTAAAATGCGTTCTCGTCCTTGATGGGCGACAGCCCATCTGCGTCCTCGGCCTTTTTTATCACGATTTATTCTCGGAAATCCATGTCTACTTTCAATCGCATATTAAGTATAGAATGCAGGCCATGCATTCTAAGGGCGGGCTTTTGCCTGCACCGGCGGCGCAGCAATTCCGCCGCGGGAGAAATATCGGATAAATGATCATTGTGGTAATCGGCTTGACTCGGTACACAGGTAAATTGGAATTTGGCGGGCAGTTAAGGTGCGCGGGTGGTTAGACGCCTCGCCCCCCTCACAAGTGCGGGGGGCAAGGCGTCTAACCACCCGCACACCATTTGGGGCAAGTGCGCTAAACAATCATTTATCCATCAATGCAGATAACCGGCACACCGAGTCTTGCAGCATAATCAATAGTATTTTTCGTGCCGCTCGTTTCACCGTTAAAAACTGCGATTACTTTAGCTGCATGGTTTACCATCCATTCATTTCTTGTTTGGAAGCAGGAACGGCTGTAGCCTGGACAGACATATTTTACAAAATCCGCAGATGCAAGTACCTGCCTGTATTGCCTCTGCCAATCAAAACTCCATCCGCTCTCAAAGCCATCATAGGGACAGGCACACATTAATTTAATATTGTGACCTTGATCGCGAAGTTTCAGCACAATTTGCGCTGCCCAAATATCGACACCTCTTGCCATACCCGTTATATAGACATTCAGCCCATCAGCAATGGCCCGGCGAATTTGAAATTCCAGATCAATTCTGATTGCGTTTTCGGACCGTTTTAGTTTCTCCGGGCGATGGCCTGTGAAGCACACCCTGTGGGTTCGTTTTTCAGCTTCCGTCATACGAATCCCCCCGTGTATATTCTTAGACCCACCAATACATCATATCATATATCTATTTTCGCTTCAATACAAAAGTATACTATCATTCACTTTGGAAGTAAAATAGTTATGAAAAAGGTGGTGGTGCTATGGATACACATGATCGTCTCCGGCAGTTATTGCGCGAACGTGGATGGACGGAGTATAAGCTCTCAAAGGAGTGCGGCTTGGCACAGTCCACCATCGGTAACATCTTCAGAAGAAATACCGAGCCCTCCATTGCGACCCTTGAAACGATATGCAAAGGATTCGGCATCACCTTGTCACAGTTCTTTGCCGAGGCGGATATGGTGGAACTGACACCGGACATGAAAGAACTGTTCGACTGTTGGGTGTGTCTGACCCCGGACCAGAAAGCTGCAGCTCTCCAGATGCTCAAAGCCATGAGCCACGACAATTAAGGCAACACCGCACAATGGGAGCTGCGGGCTTCGGCGGATCTTTTGCCCCAATCGTGCAGTATGAAAAATGGGAAATACATCCAGTATTCCCGCATTTTTCATACTTTCGCTTGTGCCAAAACCTCTCGCCGAATCTCCTTGCCCCATTATGCGGTGCTGCCTTAAAAATAAGAAGCCCTTGGGCTTCTTATTTTTTATGAGAAAATAAGCAATATCGGGTTGATACCCCGGAATGTCAGCCCGGTGCATCCGGATTAAAGGCTTCTTAATAAAACAGGGCCTTTTATCTTAAAGAATCCGGTGGTATAATAGGGCCATAAATCAGGGAAGCTTTGAAAACATGACCGCGGCCGCGGATGAAATCAGAGTTTTCCGGAAAACAGGGGGAAACCGGAATGTACAACATCCTGATCTGCGACGACCAGCCGGATATTGTGAACGCCTTGAAGATCTACCTTACGCCGGAGGGCTATCACCTTTTTGAAGCCTTTAACGGAAAAGCCGCGCTGGAAACCGTCAAAAATAACGACATCCATCTGATTCTGCTGGATATTATGATGCCCGGCATGGACGGCATTGCCACCACCGCCAAGATCCGGGAATTTTCCAACGTGCCCATTATTCTGCTCACCGCCAAGTCCGAGACGGAGGACAAGGTTCTGGGTCTCAACGTTGGCGCCGACGATTACATCACCAAGCCCTTTGCCCCGGTGGAGGTGCTGGCCCGGGTCCGGTCCCAGCTGCGCCGGTACGCCCGGCTGGGCAGCCGCCCGGAGGAGACCCCCGGAGAGCTGACCCTGGGGGGCATTTCCCTGGATGACCGGACCAAGTCCGTCACCGTGGATGGGGAGCCGGTGGCCCTGACCCCCACGGAGTACGCGATTTTGCAGCTGCTTATGAAGAACCCCGGCAAGGTCTTTTCCACCAAGGTCCTCTATGAATCCGTATGGCGGGAGGCCGCCCTGGGCAGCGAGGGCGCCGTGGCGGTACATATCCGGCACCTGCGGGAGAAAATCGAGATCAATCCCTCGGAGCCCAGATACCTGAAGGTGGTCTGGGGGCAGGGCTATAAGCTGGAGGGAGGAAACTGATGTGAAAAATCACATCGCCTTTAAGTTCCTGGCGGTTCTCCTTGCATCCCTGTTCCTTTTGGGCGCTGCCGTCAGCGCCGCCGGGATCATTGCCCTGGCGGCCATGGACCTGGATCCCGGGCAGACCGTGGAGCAGCGGTTTGAAGAAGAAATGGAGCACCGCTGGTTCAGCAGCGCCGATAACATTGCCCGGCGGTACGCTTCCCTGACCCTGGGACATGCCCCGGAGCAGCTGGTGGACAACTGGTATGGTCGTTGGTACAATAACTACTCCGGTATTCTGGGTTACCGGCTGGAGGACGCCGGCGGGAACCTGCTGGAATCGGGCGGCACTTCGGAAGACGGCACCGCCTACACCTATACCGTTGTCACCGAGTATATGCAGGTGACCGGGGCGGAGAAAGTCGGGGCAGATGGGCCGGAAGATAGTGCTGAAGAACCGGAGGAAACGATTCCGGAAACCTTCCCCGACGGGCAGGTGCGGACGGAGGAAACGGTTCCCACCGAAACGGTGTTGGAAACCGGAGATGCGGATACCGGGGAGGAAACCGATACCGCCGAAACCACAATCCGGTCGGAAGAAACTTTGTCCGAGCAAATGAATGATTCTGTGGAAGCAACGGCCATCACGGAGCTGGAGACGGAGCCGGAATGGGACGAAACGGATGACAACATCTACTATTATCCGGATGACAACGGTGAAAGGCAGGCCCTGCACTATACCTGGGAGCAGACGCCGGAGTACCGGGTGACGGTGTACGTTTCCGGGGAGTATGCTGACATGAACCGGAACCCGGTCTGGCAGCTTATTGGGCTTGTCTATACCTGGCGGACCCAGTTCATGGTGGGCCTGGGAGTGAGCCTGCTGATCTTTGCCCTGCTTGCGGTTTACCTGTGCTGCGCCGCCGGACGGAAGCCCGGCACGGATGTGGTTCGCGCCGGAGGTCTCAACCGGATGCCCCTGGACCTGTACGGCTTCCTGGTGATCCTGGGCGTGGGCTGCATCGGCGTGGTATTTGCGGAGGGGGCGGATGATCTGCTGAGGCTGGAGCGGACCCTGGCCCTTTCCATTGTGGGCTACGGCAGCTACTGCTGCGCCCTGCTGATCGTGGGATTCTGCTTCGCCGTTGCCGCCCAGGTGAAGACACCGGAATACTTCTGGTGGCGTAACTCCCTGTGCGGCAGGGTGTGGCACCTGTTTGTCCTGGTCTGCCGATGGTGCTGGAAGCTGTGGCTGCGGGTGTGGCATGGACTTCCCGGGGTGCTGCGCTGGGGATGGAACCTGGCGGCGCGGGTATTCAGGGCCTGTCGGAAACTGATCCTGTGGACCTGGAACCTGATGAAACAGTTTTTTGGTGCGGTCTGGGGCTTTATCGCCCGGTGGGCCAAGGCGCTGGGCCGAAGCTTAAGCCGGATGTATAGTATGCTGCCCCTCATCTGGCAGTGGCTGGTGGCGATCCCCCTGCTCTTTTTCCTGCTGCTCATCAATATCGGCTCTGCCAGCCCCGCGGGGATCCTCCTGCGGATGGGGATCGTGCTGCTGGCAACGGTGTACCTGGCCTCCGCCTTTGGGACGCTGCTTGCCGGGGCGCGGCGGATGTGCGACGGGGATCTGGGCACCAAGGTGGACGATAAAATGCTGGTGGGCTGCTTCCGTGAGTTTGCCGAGTCCCTGAACGGCCTGTCGGATACCGCCCTGGTGGCGGCAAGGGAGCAGCTCAAATCCGAGCGGATGCGCACGGAGCTGATTACCAATGTGTCCCACGACATTAAAACCCCGCTGACCTCCATCATCAACTATGTGGATTTGCTCCAAATGCCCCATACTCCGGAGCAGGAAAAGGAATATCTGGAGGTTCTGTCCCGGCAGTCGGCCCGGATGAAAAAGCTCATTGACGACCTGATGGAAATGAGCAAGGCGGCCTCGGGAAGCCTTCCCGTGGAGATCACCCAGGTGGACGCGGGGGAGGCCATCAACCAGGCTCTGGGCGAGTTTTCCGACAAGCTGGCGGCGGCGGACTTAACGCCGGTGTTCCGCCAGCCGGAGGAGCCGATCCTTATGATGGCGGACGGGCGGCTGGCCTGGCGGGCCATGAGTAACCTTTTGAGCAACGCGGTAAAGTACGCCCTCCCCGGCACCCGGCTGTATATCGATTTGAGCCGGGCGGGGAGCAGCGTGATGATCTCCATGAAGAATATCTCCCGGGAGCAGCTCAATGTCAGCGCCGACGAGCTGATGGAGCGGTTCGTCCGGGGAGATACCTCACGGAATACGGAGGGCAGCGGTCTGGGCCTCAATATTGCCAAGAGCCTGATGGAGCTGCAAAAGGGCCAGCTTCAGCTTCTGGTGGATGGGGACCTGTTCAAGGCAACCCTGATCTTCCCCGGCGTGTAAGAAGGCAATGTTCACAAAATCGTCTTATTTTGTTTTCATTTCCGTTATTCACCGTTCAAACCTGCCGGGTATCTTGTAATCAGAAAGGTTGCGGAAGCCGTGAGCCGCTTCCTTTCCACTCCGTAGATCCTCTTTTCTACCTCTCTTCTTTCTAAATCCTTTTGCGGGAAACCCCTCCGTCGATGCGACGGAGGGGTTTTTCCGCAGGAGGGGTAATTTGTTGTTGCAAATTTCCCAAAATGGGATATGATATAAAGATAAAATGCCAAGGTGTGCATTCTCTGCCTATCCGGAAAAAGTGACGTAATAAGGAGGAAGACCATGCCGACGCAGAACGCAATGGACGAATACAATGCCGCGCTGCGGCAGGGCCTGAAAGAAAAAGCAGAGCTGGAAGCGGCGGGGAAAAAAGTCAATCCCGCCGTGCTGGATGAGCTGGTTCCCGATGTGGCTGCCGAGATGACCCGGGATCTGGGCCTCATGGAGATTCCCTCGGAGCGGATCATCGGCACCAAATCCGCGGGACGGATCACCGCTTTCACCCCCCATTTCCGTCCCCTGCTGGAAGCCAATACCGAGTTCGCTTCCAAGTGGATCAGCCTGTGCGACGCCCACCTGGGCAGCACCGGCATCCGGGATCCCATTTCCTGCTATGAATATCTGGGCAATTTCTATGTCCAGGAGGGAAATAAGCGGGTGAGTGTTCTGCGCCACTTCGGCGCCACCCGGATCCCCGCCACCGTGCGGCGGGTCCTGCCCGCTCCCAGCGACGACCCCAGAATTCAGGCCTATTATGAATTCCTGGAATTTTTCAAAACCACCAAGCTCTATACCGTCCAATACCGCCGCCCGGCGGATTATGCCAAGCTCCTGTCCTATCTGGGCAAGAAGCCCGGGGAGCCCTGGACGGAGGCGGAGGTCCGTACCTTCAAGGCCTATTTCCAATATTTTCAGGACGCGTTCAATGCCCTCAATACCCGGGGGGCGGATGTGCTGCCGGAGGAAGCGCTGCTGCACTGGCTCCAGCTGTATCCCTACACCGACCTGGGAAAGCTCACCGCCCCGGAGCTGAAGAAGACATTGTCTTCCGTGTGGGAGGATGTGCTTTCCTCCTCCCGGCCGGACACCGTAAAGGTGGAGACAAAGGTGGATGGGGAAAAGCCGAACATTATTACCCGAATCATATCTCCGGGACCGGAGCATCTCAATGTGGCCTTTGTGTATCAGCTCACCCCCGCCACCAGCGGCTGGGCCCTGGGTCATGAGCAGGGAGCTGAGTACCTGCAAAAGTCCCTGGGGGACCGGGTCACGGTGCGCAGCTATTATGATGCCAATTCCACGGAGGATGCCCTCTACGCCATTAAGGAGGCGGTGAAGGACGGCGCCCAGGTGGTGTTTACCACCGCGCCCCCTCTGCGCAAGGCCACCCTCAAGGCTGCCGCGGAGTATCCCAAGGTTCATTTCCTCAACTGCTCCGTGGACCAGCCCTATTCCAGTATCCGCAGCTACTACGGCCGGGTGTATGAGGGGAAATTTGTTACCGGCGCCATTGCCGGGGCCATGGCCCAGGATGACCGCATCGGCTATATCGCCTCCTATCCTATTTACGGTGTGCCCGCATCCATCAACGCTTTCGCCCTGGGCGCCCAGCTTACCAATCCCCGGGCCCAGGTGGAGCTGCGGTGGACCTGCGTCAAGGGCAATCATCAGGCGGACCTGTTTGCCGACGGGATCCGGGTGATCTCCAACCGGGATACCCCGGTGCAGTCCAGAATGTACCTGGACTTCTGCAGCTACGGTACCTACCAGCTCAGCGACCTGGGGGGACTGATCCCCCTGGCCTCGCCCGTATGGGTCTGGGGCAAGTTCTACGAGGCAGTTGCCGAAAAGCTGCTCTCCGGCGCCTGGAAAAACGACAAGACCCAGGCCAAGAATTACTGGCTGGGCATGGACAGCGGCGTAATTGATCTGAACCTGTCGGAAAAGCTTCCCGAGGGGGTTCGGACCATGGCGATGATCCTGCAAAAAGCCCTGGCGGAGGGAACTCTGGATCCTTTCCGCCGGAAAATAACCGCCCAGGACGGCACCGTCAAAACCGACGGCAGCCGGAGCTTACCTCCCGACGAGATCCTCCACATGGACTGGCTTTGCAGCAATGTGATCGGCTCCATTCCCTCGGTTCAGGAGCTTCTGCCCATGTCGATACCCATGGTGGAGGAGCTGGGGATTCACAGAGAGACAATCCCCATGGAAAAGGAGGGGCTGGGGCATGAAGATATTGATCGTATCCGATGAGGAGTGTCCCGCACTGTGGGATTATTATGTTCCGGGGCGGCTCAGCGAATATGACCTGATTATCTCCTGCGGCGACCTGAAAGCGGATTACCTGATGTTTCTTGTGACCATGGCCCATTGCCCGGTGTTTTATATCCGGGGTAACCATGACGGCCACTATGACCGGACACCGCCGGAGGGCTGCGACTGCATCGACGGCGGGATCCTGGAATATAACGGCTACCGTTTCCTGGGCCTGGGCGGCTGCCGGCGCTACCACCCGGGAAAGGACCAGTACAGCGAAACCCAGATGGGCCGGCGGATTCGCCGGCTGGGCTGGAAGCTCCGGCGGTACGGAGCGGATGTGGTGGTTACCCACGCCCCGCCCAGGGGACTGGGGGATCAGGAGGACCCGGCGCACCTGGGCTTTGAAGCCTTCCGGGAACTGCTGGACCGGTGTCATCCCGGCTGGTTCCTCCATGGACATATCCACCTGCGCTACGGCGGCGGGGAAGAACGTGTGCGGGAGTATAACGGCACGACCTTGATAAACGCCTGCGAGCGCTATGTTTTGGAGCTTCCCGACCGGGAAGTGGACCCCAAAAAACGGGGAAAGCTAATCTGGCGGGCCAAGCCCAAAAAGCAGGAAGAATGAAGCGCGGAAAGAAAGAGGAAAACACTATGTTCCAAGGCTTTACTCCGGAGACCATTGATTTTCTCTGGGGCATTCGCATGAATAATAACCGGGACTGGTTTACGGCCAACAAAAGTAAGTATCTGGAAGCTCTGTACAATCCCATGAAGGACCTGGGGCAGGATCTGTTCGCCCCGTTTGTGGAGCGGAGCGGGGACATTCTGAAAGTCAGCCGCATCTACCGGGACGCCCGGCTCCACCATCCCGATCCCTACAAGGAAAGCCTGTGGATCTGCATCCGCCGGGATGTGGACTGGTGGGCGGAGAATCCCTGCCTGTTTTTCGAGATCCGGCCCGAGGGGGTCAGCTACGGTTTTTCCCTGTGGCGGCCAAAGGTAGCCGCCATGGAGAATTTCCGGCAGCGCATTGCCGCAAAGCCGGAGGAATTTCTGGCTTTGACAGAAAAGGTTCGGGCGGACACGGGGATGGAACTGACGGCCCAGTGCTATAAAAAGCCGAAAGAAGCGCCTATCCCTGCGCTGCAGCCCTATTACGGGTGGCGGATGGACATCGGCTGCATCCGGGAAGAGCCGGTGAGCGAGGATATTTTCGGCCCCGCTCTGGGGAAGCGGGCCGGGGAATTCCTGGAAAAGCTTATTCCTGTCTACGATTATTTCAACACCGTCACCGCAGGATGATCCGGCAGTGACTGAGGATACCCCCAGAAAAGGAGAAATAAACATGAAGAAAACCATTTTTAGTGGCATGGCGACCGCGATGGTGACCCCCATGAATGCCGGGGGCATTGACTACGAGGCCATGGGCAGATTTATCGACTGGCAGATTGAAAGCGGCATCAACGCCCTGGTGGTTATGGGAACTACCGGTGAAAACGCCACCATCGAGCCCGAGGATCAGACGGAGGTGATCCGCTACACCGTAGAACGGGTGGCCGGACGGATTCCCGTCATCGCCGGAACCGGCACCAACAACACCGAGCATGTCCTGCGCAACACCCGGGAGGCCTGCCGGGTGGGAGCGGACGCGGTGCTGGTGGTGACCCCCTACTACAACAAGGCAACCCAGAACGGTCTTATCAAGCATTTCACCACTGTGGCCGACGCTTCCACCGTGCCGGTGATTGTCTACAACGTGCCCACACGCACCTCCGTGAACATTCTGCCCAGGACCGCCGCCGCCCTGGCGGAGCATCCCAACATCGTGGGTATCAAGGAGGCCAGCGGCAACATGGCCCAGATGGTGGAGATGGCGGCTCTGTGCGCTGACCGTCTCGATATTTACTCCGGCGAGGATGCCCTTACCGTTCCCATGATGGCCATGGGCGCCAAGGGAACCATCAGCGTGCTGAGCAATGTGGTTCCCCGGGAGGCTGTTGCCATGACCGACGCATGTCTTAAGGGAGATTTTAAGACTGCTGCCGCCTGGCAGTGCAGGCTGCTCCCCCTGATCAACGCCCTGTTCAGCGAAGTCAACCCCATTCCCGCCAAGGCGGCGGTTTCCGCCATGGGCTTTGGTGAGGACTTCCTGCGCCTGCCGCTGACGCCCATGGAGGAGCCTGCCCGGCAGAAGCTGTACGCCGAGATGCGTAAGCTGGGGGTACGGGTATGAGAGCGGTCCTGTGCGGCGCCAACGGCGCCATGGGAAAGCTCATTGCCGGAATTCTGGGAGAGGAAGTCGTGGGCCGGGTGAGCATCGACGGGGATAACGGCGCGGCAAAAACCTTTGCCGAGCTGGGCAAGCTGGATGCCGATGTGGTCATTGACTTTTCCCACCATACGGCGGTTTCCGATGTGCTTACCTACGCCCGGCAGATGAACGCCGCGGCGGTGGTGGGCACCACCGGCCATACCCCGGAGGAAAAGCAGCGGATTGTTGACGCTGCCCGGGAAATCCCCGTGTTCTTCTCCGGCAACATGAGCCTGGGCATTGCGGTGCTGTGCCGCCTTGCCAGGCAGGCTGCCGCCTGCTTCCCGGATGCGGATATTGAGATCGTGGAGACCCACCACAACCGAAAGGTGGATGCCCCCAGCGGCACCGCCCACATGCTGTTCCGGGCCGTTCAGGAGGTTCGGCCCAACGCCGTGGAGCACTGCGGCCGGGCGGGGGAGGGAAAGCGTACCCAGGACGAGATCGGTATTTCCTCCCTGCGGATGGGCGGCGTTGTGGGAATCCATGAGGTCCACATCTGCACCGGAAACCAGAAGCTGACCCTGCGCCACGAGGCTATGAGCCGGGAGATGCTGGCGGAGGGGGCGGTGGACGCCGCCCGGTTTATTGTGGGGAAGCAGGCGGGCCTTTACGGCATGGAGGACCTGCTGGGCTGCTGAAAAAGGAGAGCCTATGAAAGTGTATCACATGAACGGCGCGGGAAATGACTTCATGGTCATGGATGGCAGAGGCCTTACACCGGATTACGAAGCCCTTGCCAAAAAGCTCTGCGCCATGACCGGAGCTGACGGCTTTATGGCGGTGGATGATTCTCGTGCCGCGGATTTTAAGCTCCATTTTTACAATTCCGACGGCTCCCGGGGAGAAATGTGCGGCAACGGCGCCCGGTGCATCTGCCGGTTTGCCAACGAGCTGGGGATTGCCGGGGAGTCTATGACCGTGGAGACCGATGCGGGGATCGTCCCCGGCTGGCATTTAGGCGGCGAACAGTACCGGGTGAAGCTGAATACCCCCGGGGTGCTGGACCTGCACAGGAAAGGCGATATTGCCTATGTGGAGCTGGGCTGCCCCGGTGTGCCCCACGCGGTGGCGGAATACACGGGGGACCTGTGGGCCGACGCCGACGCTTTGCGGGAAGCTATGCGGGCCCTGCGCTTTGACCCGGCCTTTCCCAAGGGGGCGAATGTGAATTTCTATGCCTGGGTCGGGCCGGGAGAAGTCAGAATGCTGACCTTTGAGCGGGGGGTGGAGGACTTCACCCTGGCCTGCGGCACCGGCTGCGGCAGTACCGCCGCGGTGCTGAACCGAAAGGGATTGCTGCCCGGAGGCGTACTCACCGCCCACAACCGGGGCGGCACCCTGCGCATCGCCGTTTCGGGGGACCCGGATGCTCCGGAGCTTCTGCTGGAGGGCCCCACCCAGATCACCGAAATTCTGGAAGTGCAGGAATAAAATCTTTTGCACCCACCAATCAGGCGGCATAAGATAAATTGGAATCTATCGAATTCCGGGTCATTGCGAACCAGTCCGCAGACTGGTGTGGCAATCCCCCGGTTAGAAGTACTACTTTTTGTGGATGAATTCCAGAAAACGGTACAATAGAACGGTCTGTATGACGATAGGCCGCCCGAAATTCGATGGAGATTCCCACACCTGTGTGCGGACTGGTTCGGAATGACACGTTCTAACGGTGCGCCAATCGCAATGACCGGGAAGTCGGCAGCCCGTCAAATTCCAAAATATCTTTAATACCGCTTTCGGCGGATGAATTGGATCATTATTTTAAAGGAGGAAACATATATGGAAACCTACGAAGAAAAGCAGGAAACCGTAGAGCAGGCGCAGCCCGTGGTGGAGGATACCCAGATCCCCGAGGAAGCGCCCGAGGCTGAGGAAGCCAAGGCGGAGGAGCCCAAGGTGGAGAACACCCAGTCCTCCGATACCAGCAAGCAGCTGCGGGAGCTGGAGCGGATGATCGGCAGCGCTTTCAAGGACCTGAGTGAGAGCCTGGGCAACGCGGCAATCTGGGTCAAGAAGACCGTGGACGAAAAGGTGGACGCGGCGAAGCAGTCCCGGGAGAAAGAAGAGGATCCTTTCACCAAGATCGAGAAGCTGTCCCATCTGCGGGACATCGGCGCCATCACCCTGGAGGAGTTCAACAACAAGAAAGCGGAGCTTCTCAAGAAGATCTGATACTTGCCCGGCAGCCCCCTCGGGGCTGCCGGGTTATTATTTGTGCTTAGCGGGTCAGCGCGGCAAATAATTTAGCGGGCTGTCTGGTGAATGGTATGCGGTCCAATGCGGTACGCGTCCTTGCCCCCCGCACTTGTGAGGGGGGTGCCACCAGTCCGCAGATCTGGTGGCGGGGGGAGTACGAATTCCGAGAAACGGAACGTCATACAGAATTATCTTTCTGCGTATGCCATTCTTATTCTTCATACCTTTTTGTGAAAAATATGTGGGCGACGGGCTCCCCCCGGTACCAGTGTGCGCACTGGTACCACCCCCCTCGTAAACGCGGGGGGGCAAGGCGTCTATCCACCCGCACACCTTAACTGCCCGGCAAATTCCAATTTATCCGTTAGCTTCGTAGCGCCGATAGGATATTATAAATGTCCTCAGGCGGAAGAAAACCGGGAAAAACCGGAAAAACTTCTTGACATTTTACCGCTTTTCCTATAAAATGATACGGTCCGCGTGTGCGGATATCCTTGCTCCCGGCGCGACCGGGGGCCAAAAGTCCAAAAGGAGGTGCAAACAACATGGCTAAGATCACCGGTAAGTATGAGGTGCTCTACATCATCGACCCTGCCCAGGGCGAGGAGGGCATCGCAGCACTTGTGGAAAAGTTCAAGGCAATGGTGGAAGCGGAGGGTACTCTCACCGGCATCGAGGAGTGGGGCAAGCGTCGTCTGGCGTATCCCATCAACGATCTGCCCGAGGGTTACTATGTTCTCATGAACATGGAAGTGGGCCCCGCGTTCCCCGCTGAGCTGGAGCGTGTGATGAAGATCACTGACGGCGTCATGCGCTGCCTGACCACCGCGGTGGAGGGCTAAAAATGCTCAACCACATTGTCATCATGGGCCGGCTGGCCCGTGACCCGGAGCTGCGCCGTACCGGCAGCGGTGTTGCCGTTACCAGCTTCAGACTGGCTGTTGACCGGGACTTCGCGCCGAAAGACGGCGGCGAGCGGGAAACAGACTGGATCGACTGCGTAGCATGGCGTCAGACCGGGGAGTTCGTCTCCAAGTATTTCACCAAGGGCCGTATGGCCGTTGTGTCCGGACGGCTGCAGATCCGCAACTGGACCGACAAGGACGGCAACAAGCGCAGCAGCGCGGAAGTCGTTGCGGACAATGTCTACTTTGGTGACAGCAAGCGGGACGACCATGTCGGTTCTGCCTACGGCGGTTATTCTGCCCCGGCGCAGAACTATGGCGGCAGCAACGGCGGCTATTCTGCCCCCGCGCCCGCCGGCAGCTACGGCAGCTACAGCGCGCCTGCATCCGCCCCCGCATCGGATTTCGCGATGCTGGAGGAGGACGACGCCCAACTGCCTTTCTAAGGAACTTTTCTTACAAGATCTTACGAAGGAGGAATATCCATGGCTAACGAACAGCGTATGCGTCCCCGGAAGCGCAAGAAGGTTTGCGCGTTCTGCGTGGATAAGGTGACCAGCATCGATTACAAGGACACCGCGAAGCTCCGCCGTTACCTGTCCGAGCGCGGCAAGATTCTGCCCCGCCGTACCACCGGTACCTGCGCAGCCCATCAGCGGGACCTGACCACCGCCATCAAGCGGGCCCGTCAGATCGCTCTGCTGCCCTACGTCACTGACTGATGCAGCTCACAAGCTCCCCCGGAAGAGACTTTCCGGGGGGCTTTTTTTGTTGACAGTGGACAGTTGGCAGTGACGAGTTGCAGTATCTGGATGGAAAACCGGATTTTGAATGCCTGTTTGACAGCAAAAAGTTACTTTTGAAACTATTTATGTAACATTTTTTACAAAATAATTTTTGTTCTTTCCAAAATGATGCAAATATGATACAATGTGGTAACATACTTGTCATGGAGGGACACGAAATGACAAAAATTTTGATCGTTGAGGATGAAAAGCCCATTGCGAACCTGATCGACTGGAACCTGAGCGCCTGCGGGTATACCTGCAGCCGGGCCTATGACGGACTGGCGGCGGCGGACCTGATTCAGGAGCACACCTATGATCTGGTTCTTCTGGATATTATGCTGCCCGGCGCGGACGGGTACGAGCTTCTGCGGCAGATCAAGCCCACCGGGACTCCCGTGATTTTCATTACCGCAAAAGGGTCCGTCGCCGACCGGGTCCAGGGCCTGCGGGCCGGAGCCGACGACTATCTGGTGAAGCCCTTTGAGATCGTGGAGCTGATCGCCCGGGTGGAGTCGGTGCTCCGCCGGGCGGGAAAGGCCCAGACCGTATATACCCTGGGGGATGTGACCGTGGATGTGGAGTCCATGCAGGTGACGAAAGCCGGGGAGCCGGTGACCCTGACCCGAAAGGAATTTGACCTGCTGGTGCTGTTTTTGCAGAACCAGAACGTGGCTCTGTTCCGGGAGACCATCTATGAGCGGGTGTGGGAGTCGGACTACATGGGCGACACCCGGACGGTGGACCTGCATGTCCAGCGTCTTCGCAAGAAGCTGGGCTGGCAGCAGCGGCTCTGCGCCGTCCACAAGGTCGGCTACCGGCTGGAGGGGGACGGATGAAGCTTTCCGCGAAAATATCCCTGTCCGTCGTGCTCATTGTGGCCCTGGCCATGGGCTTCGCAGGCTACGCCGTGGTATCCTCGGTGTACCGTGCCCAGCTGGAGCATCAGGTGCGGGCGGCGGCGGACGAGACCCAGCTCATGTGCTCGGTGCTGGGCACCATGGCTTTGGAGCGCCGCAGCGGCAGCGCCCCGGAGGCCACCCGGGCCACTATGGAGGAGCTGCTGAAAATGGCCCCGTTCCAGAGCTACCGTCTGGCTTTGCTTACGGACCAGACGGGGGAGGAGGCCATGCGCTACCGGATCGTGAGCGTCCCCGACGGAAAGAGCGCGGTGTACGATGTGGTGGTCATCTGCCGGTTTACCGTGGATAAGGTGGCCTACTACCTGCAGGGCCGCTACGATGTAACGGAAGTCTACACCATGCGAGACCAGTACCTGAACACCTTCAAGGTGGTGTACCTGGTGGCGGTGGCGGTGAGCCTGGTCATTGGCTTCAGTACCGGCACGGTGCTGACCGCTCCTATCCGGAAGCTGTCCCGCACGGCCAAGCAGATCGCCGGGGGCAACTACGCCGTCCGGGCGAAGGTACGCACCGGCGACGAGATCGGCGTGCTGGCCCAGCAGTTCAACGTGATGGCGGAGGAGCTGGAACAGCATATCGCCTCATTGGAGGAAGCGACCCAGAAGCAGCGGGATTTTACCGCTTCCTTTGCCCACGAGCTGAAGACCCCCCTGACCTCCATCATCGGCTACGCCGACACTCTGCGCAGCCGCCGCCTGCCGGAAGAACAGCAGTTTGAGGCGGCCAGCTTTATTTTTACCGAGGGCAGGCGCTTAGAGACCATGTCCCATTCTCTGCTCCGGCTGTTCTCTTTGGACACCGAGCAGCCCGAGCTACGGCCCATTTCCGCACTGAACCTTGCCAAAGAGGTGGAGGAAAGCATCGCCTATCCTCTGCGCCAGCGGCAGCTGGTGCTGGATGTACGGGTGGAGGATAAGAAAATCCTGGGGGAGCGGAGCCTGCTGACCATTCTGCTGTATAACCTGCTGGACAATGCCCGGAAAGCCTCCAATCCCGGCAGCAAGATCACTCTCCTGGGGGGCACCGTTCCCGGGGGCTTCTGCTTCGCGGTGAAGGACCGGGGGCGGGGCATCCCGCCGGAGGCTCTGGACCGGATCACGGAGCCGTTTTACATGGTGGATAAATCCCGTTCCCGGGCGGAGGGCGGCGCGGGCCTGGGCCTGGCTCTGGGCCAGCGGATCGCCCAGCTCCACGGCACGGTTCTTCGCTACGAAAGCAAGGTGGGCCGGGGCACGGTAGTATCCTTTATTTTGCAGGAGGCGGAAAAATGAAACGGAATTTAAGCTTCCTGTGGATTCTTCTGGCAGCGGTGACGGTGTTTGCCTGTTGGGTTTTTCCGGACTTCGTGCTGACCCGGATGGGAACGCCGAATTTTGATATGAACTATCAATCGGTGGAAATTTCCTCCCAGACCTCCACGGACTATTTCTGGCGGCTGAAAACCGCGGTGCGGCAGCAGAGATACTATACTGTCAACATGACTGACCCCGGCTTTCAGGAGACGGTGATCACCGACCGGTATTCCGAGGAGGAGCGGGGCATCCTGACAGCCCAGGCGCTGAAAGAGGCGCAGACCCTGGTGGATGTGGGGGCGTTCCCCTCCACGGTGCTGGACATGATGCGCCAGGCTGTAAGCAATGTGGAAGTGCTGTATCTTTTTGACGCGGGTACGCTGCGGGGCTTTCCCTATGCCCGGTTCTCCTTCGTTTTGGACCGGGAAAGCACGGGAAAGACCGCCGGTACTTATCAGGTGGTGCATATGCATACCGATCTTTCCAGCGGGAAGATATTCACCCTGCGCTGCTATGGCTTTTCCCCGGAAGAAATTGAAAAGGGGTACACCGGGATCAGCTGGTTCTGGCATGACCCGCTGCGAAGCTTTGCCGACTATCTGGGGCTGGGGACGGACACCAGCGTCAATCTGGAGGGGGAGTCCGCGCCGGAGGATACCGACTATGAATCCGTCTACACCGTGGGCATTCAGGGGGTGGAATCCCCGGACGGAAGCGGCTGGTTCGAGCTCCGGGCGGTGCAGGACGCTGTCGGAAAGAACTTTGCCCTGCTGCTGTACCGGTGTACCGATTGAAAAGGAAAGGTATCGCGACGATTCAGTTGTACCGCTGAAACTTGCGTGATAAATGATCGTTTAGCTGACAACTTTACCTTGGATAGTATGCGGTCCGATGCGGTACACGGCAAGGGCTCCCCTGTGTAAGGGGAGCTGTCAGCGTAGCTGACTGAGGGGTTGTAACGGTGGACTTCCACACCTACCTATCGTCAGAACGGACAGTGTCCTTTACAGTCCCTTTTCGCTGATTCGTTGTCAGTATTAAACGTTTTACTGCACAATCCCTCAGTCGCTTCGCGACAGCTCCCTTTGCACAAGGGAGCCTTGGGGCGCTAAACGATCATTGATCGGACGTTTTCTGGCCGCGGCTGAATCGCGGTAAGGCATCACCCGCCCGGCCATGCCGGTAAAATGATGCAGAAATGATGCAAATATGCGCCATTTTGGATGCAATCCCAATGTATGCTGTAAGCAGAAAAGGGAGGGAATCCAAAATGGCGCGTTTTCTTTTATGCTGCCGGTTTCCTGCTTTTCCGGAAAGAAGGATTACAATGAAGACACAGAAAAAATACCGCCGGAGATTGCCGGCGTTGCTTTACAGCGTGATGGTCCTGTGCGGACTGCTCAGTGCCTGTTCGGCCCTGACCGGGTTGGGAGGGAACCAGGAAAGTCCGGAGGAGAGCCTCCCCACCTTTACGGTTGCCACGGAGCCTCCGGATACCCTCCCGCCGGAAATCGCGGGGGTCCACGACTGGGTGATCTACCAGGGAGATGACCTCCCCTTACGGGAGGGTGTCACCATCACCGACGACACGGATCCCAGCCCCCGGCTGGAACTGGATGTTTCCGCCCTGGATACGGACACCCCCGGGGTGTACACCGTTCTCTACTGCGCCTATGACAAGGCAAATAACCCGGCGGTGGCGGAGGCGACGGTCACTGTTCTGGAAAAGAAAGAGGGCTACGCTTCCCTGGAACAGATCAATGAAATGGCGGATAATCTGCTTTCTCAGATTATTACGGAGGACATGGATCAGGCCGCACAGGTGCAGGCTATTTATGATTGGGCAAGGTCTGCTATCAGCTACTCCGGCCACTCCGATAAGTCCGACTGGTATCAGGCGGCCTGGACTGCCATGACCGGACGGAGCGGGGACTGCTTCAACTACTTTGCCGTGTGCAAGCTGTTCTTTGAGCGGCTGGGAATTCCCAATATTGATGTGAGGAAGGTCCGCAATTCGGAAGACGACAGCGACCACTTCTGGAGCATGGTGAGCATTGACGGCGGTGAAAGCTGGTACCATTTCGACGCAACGCCAAGGATCGGCGGCGGGGACTTCTGCATGGTCACCGACGCGTACCTGGATGAATACTCCCAGGCCCACAAGAACAGCCACAACCGGGATAAAAGCCTCTATCCGGCCACGCCGGAAAAATAAATACCGGATGGATGCAACATTTTGCCATTTTCAGGGGTATCCTATATAGAAGAATTTGCATATCGGCGTTACGCAGCAAACAGATAAATTGGAATTTGGCGGACCATCGAATTCCCAGTCATTGCGAACCAGTTCGCTTTCCTGGTGTGGCAATCCCCCTCAAATTTCCGAATCATGATCGTCTACCTCCGTAGGGGCGCTCATTGAGCGCCCGGCAAGGAAAGCTTCGACATTCGTATTTCTTTCGGCGAAAAGGTGCCATTCAACGTAAATTTATGCTGGAATTCGGTACATTTTTGCGGGCGGTCAATGACCGCCCCTACGAATGGATGACGATAGGCTGCCTGG
>CAZVDH010000021.1:0-23102 GCA_964625595.1 uncultured Oscillospiraceae bacterium
GGCTCCGGTCCCCGGCGTACATGGCCCGGCACTGGGGCAGGGTCACATGGCTTTCATCAATGAACATGAGAAAGTCCTTGGGGAAGTAGTCAAGAAGCGTGGTTGGGGGCGTGCCGGGGGCACGGCCCTGGATCACCCGGGAATAGTTTTCAATGCCGCTGCAGAAGCCGATCTCCGTCAGCATTTCCAGGTCGTAGGCGGTGCGCTGGGCGATGCGCTGAGCTTCGATGAGTTTATTGTTGTCGTTGAAGAATTTGACTTGCTGGTCGCACTCTTTCTGAATTTCCAGCATGGCCCGCTGGAGCTTTTCCCGGGAGGCAACATAGTGGCTGGCAGGGTAGATGGCCACATGATCCACAAACCGTTCGGCGATGCCGGAAACGGCGTTGATCTCGCTGATCCGGTCGATCTCGTCTCCGAAAAACTCAATGCGGATGGCCCGTCCGGACCAGTAGGCGGGGTAAATCTCCAGGGTGTCCCCCCGAACCCGGAACTTGTTTCGGGAGAAATCCAGGTCGTTGCGCTCATAGCGGATCTCCGTGAGCTTTTTCAGGATCTCGTCCATGGGCCGCTCCTGACCCACCCGGAGGGAAATGACCATGCTCTTGTAGTCGATGGGGTCGCCCAGACCGTACAGGCAGCTGACGGAGGCCACCACGATCACATCCCGACGCTCAAACAGGGCGGAGGTGGCGGAGTGGCGGAGCCGGTCGATTTCCTCGTTCACGGAGGAATCCTTTTCAATATAGGTGTCGGTGTGGGCAATGTAGGCCTCGGGCTGGTAGTAATCGTAGTAGGAAATGAAGTATTCCACCGCGTTCTCCGGGAAGAATTCCCGGAACTCGGAGCACAGCTGGGCGGCCAGGGTCTTGTTGTGGGCCAGCACAAGGGTGGGGCGGTTCACTTTCTCAATGACGGAGGCCATGGTGAAGGTCTTGCCGGAGCCGGTGACACCCAGCAGCGTCTGCTCCCGCAGGCCCAGCTCCACGCCTTTCACCAGGGCGCTGATAGCCTCCGGCTGGTCGCCGGAGGGGGAATAGGGGGATACCAGTTTAAAGTGATCCATGGTTCGCTCCTTAGTACAGAACAGTGTCAAAGCTGTGGCCGGACTGAACCATGGAAACATAGTCCCCGTCCGCCACAACGATATGGTCGGCAAGGTGGATCTCCACCGCCGACAGGGCCATAGCCACCCGCCGGGTGGTCTGGATATCCTCCGCGGAGGGCAGGGCCAGACCGCTGGGGTGATTGTGGGCCAGCACCACGGTGGTGGCCCCGGCGTTCAGGGCGGTTTCCACCACCCGGCGGACGGAAATGCCCGCCGCGTTCACGCTGCCCTCGCCGATCTCCTTGCAGCACAGCACCTTGCACTTGGCGTCCAGACAGAGCAGAAACACCGTTTCCACCTTGCGCCCGAAGAAAAAGGGCAGCATGTATTCCGCGCAGCTTTCCAAAGAGGGGAGAATGCTCTCCTGGGCAGAACGGTTTACCAGATAGAATCGGCCCGCCTCCGTGATGAGGTGAAGAAAAACTGCCGTGTGCTCGCCCACACCGGGAACCTTCCGCAGTTCCTCCACCGGGGCTTCCAGCACCTGGGACAAAGAACCAAACCGGTCCAGCAGGGCATGGGCCAGGGGATTGGTGTCCTTTTGGGGGATGCAGTAGAAAAGGAGCAGCTCCAGGGCCTGGATCTGGGTAAAGCCGTCCAGACCTTCTTCGAGAAAACGCCTTTTCATCCGTTCTCTGTGACCGTCATGGATGGACATAGCATTCACCTCCGGGGTGTTGATTGAGTTGACAATGATGGTGCCGCTGCGCGGCGATTAAAATATAGGGCAGTTATTTGACCGCTTTCCCTTGAACAATTCCGCGCTGCCGACCTGTGCGGCAGAATTTCACTTGCTATTTTCGACATTTTCCGGTAGAATAGGAAGCAGCGAAAGCCATCGAAACCCACCGGGAAAGTTTTTACGGTTTCTGCGCATGCTATAAGCGGCGCGGCCCGACGCGGGAGGCTGTACCCGCACCGGCAGGAGGAGAATCATGGAAAAAGAGAATCTCAGTATTCTGGAACTGATCCCCAATCCCGGCTTCTGTGTCCGGGACAACAGGATCATTAAGACCAATCTGGAAGCGAAAAATCTGTCTCTGGCGGAGGGGGAGGAGATTGCCCCCCGCCTTTGCACCGGACAGGAGGAATATGCCGCCTTTACCGGCGGCTGCCTGACCCTTACCCTCCGGGTGGGGAACGCGGTTCGGGAGGCAACCGTCACCCGTATGGGGGATATGGATGTTTTCCTGGTGGAGGCCCGGACGGAGCCCGGCGAGCTTCGCGCCCTGGCTCTGGCGGCCCGGGAGCTGCGGGGCCCGCTCAGCGTGGTGAGTATGGGCATTTCCCGCCTGACCGCCGGAGAGCTTCGTCCCGAGACCCGGGAGACCGCCGCGGAAATGGAGCGGGGGCTGTACCAGCTTCTGCGTCTGATCGGCAATATGTCAGACGCTGCCCATGGCGTTCCGGTGCCCCGGATGGAAATGCTGGATGTGGACGCGCTGTTCCGGGAGGTGCTGGAAAAAGCCGGGCGTCTTGCCCATTTCGCGGGGGTAAGGCTGACCTACGAGGGACTGGAGCATCCGGTAAGTACCCTGGCCGACAGCCAGGCACTGGAGCGGGCGGCACTGAATATGCTCTCCAACGCCCTCAAATATACTCCTGCGGGCGGGGAGATTCGGGCCAGCCTTTCCAGGCGGGGGCGGATCCTGTGCTTCCGGGTAACCGACAGCGGCCCGGGAATCCCGGAAAATGTCCTGCCGGAGCTGTTCTGGCGGTATCTGCGCCAGCCCGCCATTGAGGACGGGCGAAACGGCATGGGCCTGGGAATGGTGCTGATCCGTGCCGTCGCTGCCGCCCATGGGGGCACGGTACTGGTGGACCAGCCGGAAGATACCGGCACCCGGGTCACTTTGACCATTGCCATCCGCCAGGGCGGTGACGCGATGCTCCGTTCCAATGTCCTCCGGGTGGATTACGCCGGGGAGCATGATCACACCATGCTTGAGCTTTCCGATGCGCTGCCCCTATCCCTGTATGAAATTGATAACTGATCTTTCCATTCCCCTGCCCGCCCGGGCAGGGGGATTTTTGCATGAATGCTTATCGGGTTAGCGCAGCAGCAAATTGGAATTTAATTGACAATTGACAATGAACAATTGACAATTAAGGAATCCCTTCGGGATGATTTAAAATAAAAAGAATTTGGATGAAAAACAATAGAAATTATTTCTAAATTGTCCCGTAGGGACACAATAATTGTCAACTGTCAATTGTCAATTGTCAATTCGGCAAAGCCGGCAAATTCCAATTTATCCGTCTGTTAAGTCAGTTCTGGTTTTAGTGATCTTCCAGGTACTTTTTCAGGTACTGTCCGGTATAGCTTTCCGCAGTCTCGGCGACCTGCTCCGGTGTGCCGCAGGCTACGAGACTCCCGCCGCCGTCGCCGCCCTCGGGGCCCAGGTCAATTAGGTAGTCCGCCGTCTTGATGACATCCAGATTGTGCTCGATGACCAGTACCGTGTTTCCCGCGTCCACAAGCTGCTGCAGTACGTCGATAAGCTTGTGTACATCCGCGCTGTGCAGGCCGGTGGTAGGCTCGTCCAGAATATAGATGGTCTTTCCCGTAGCCACCCGGGCAAGCTCCGTAGCCAGCTTCACCCGCTGGGCTTCGCCGCCGGAGAGGGTGGTGCTGGCTTGGCCAAGCTTTACATAACCCAGGCCCACCTCCACCAGCATCTGGGCTTTTCTGCGGATTTTGGGCAGGTTTTCAAAGAAATCCACCGCTTCCTCGGCGGTCATGTCCAGAACCTGGGCGATGTTTTTGCCCTTGTACAGGACCTCCAGGGTCTCCCGGTTGTACCGTGCCCCGTGGCAGACCTCGCAGGGAACGTACACATCCGCCAGGAAGTGCATCTCGATCTTTACAAGGCCGTCGCCGCTGCAGGCCTCGCACCGGCCGCCCTTTACGTTGAAGCTGAACCGGCCCGGGCCGTAACCCCGCATTTTCGCGTCGGCGGTGGAGGCGAACAGGTCCCGGATATCGTTAAAGAGGCCCGTGTAGGTGGCGGGATTGGAACGGGGCGTCCGTCCGATGGGGCTCTGGTCAATATCGATGACCTTGTCCAGGTTCTCAAGACCCTCGATGCAGCGGCACTTGCCGGGACGGACACGGGCGTGGTTCAGTTTCCCCAGCAGGGTCTTATTCAGCACCTCGTTCACCAGGCTGGACTTGCCGGAGCCGGAGACACCGGTGACGCAGGTGAAGGTCCCCAGAGGGATGGATACATCAATATCGCGCAGATTGTTTTCCTGAGCGCCGCGAACGGTGAGATATTTGCCGTTTCCCGTCCGCCGGGTACCGGGCACGGGGATGCGCAGCCTGCCGGACAGGTACTGTCCGGTGATGGACCGGGGACAGTCGATAATGTCCTGCAGGCTGCCTGCGGCGACGATCTCACCGCCGTGGCTGCCGGCGCCGGGGCCAACATCCACCAGGAAGTCGGCCGCGCGCATGGTGTCCTCGTCGTGCTCCACAACGATCAGGGTATTGCCCAGGTCCCGCAGATGCTTGAGCGTTGCCAGAAGCTTGTCGTTGTCCCGCTGGTGCAGGCCGATGGAGGGCTCGTCCAGGATATACAGCACCCCCATGAGGGAGGAACCGATCTGAGTTGCCAGCCGGATGCGCTGGCTCTCGCCGCCGGACAGGGTGCCCGCTCCCCGGGACAGGGTCAGATAGCTCAGGCCCACATCCGACAGGAACTGCAGCCGGGAGCGGATCTCCCGGAGGATCTGCTCGGCCACGATGGCCATATTCCCCTCCAGACGGAGGTTTTCCGTAAACACCAGGGCGTCCTTTACGCTCATCCGGCAGAAATCCATGATGCTGATGCCGCCCACGGTCACCGCCAGGGCAATGTCCGACAGGCGGTTTCCCCGGCACTTGGGGCAGGGGGCAGTGGTCATGCACTCTTCCAGCTCTTTCCGGGCAGCATCGGACTGGGTCTCCCGGAAGCGCCTGCCGATATTGTTCAGAATGCCCTCAAAGGGCTGTTCCAGAACGCCCATGCCGGTGCCCCGGTTGTAGGTCATCCGCAGCTTTTCCCCGCCGGTGCCGTAGAGGATCACGTCCATTACATCCCGGGGCAGATCTTTCACGGGAACGGTGAGGGAAAAGTGGTACTTCTGAGCCAGAGCCTCAAAATACATCCGGAAGATGGAGTCGGTGCGGGCGGACTGCCAGCCGGAGGCCTGGATCGCTCCGTCAAAGATGGATTTCGTCTTGTCCGGGATCACCAGATCCTCGTCGGGGATGAGCTGGAAGCCCAGGCCGGTGCAGCTGGGGCAGGCTCCGGCGGGATTGTTAAAGGAGAACATTCTCGGTTCCAGCTCCGGCAGACTGACGCCGCAGTCCTCGCAGGCATAGTTCTGGGAAAAGGTCAGTTCCTCCTGAGAGTCCGCCAGCTGGATGGTAACAAGGCCGCCGGAATGGGAGCAGGCCGTTTCAATGGAATCGGTAAGGCGGCGGCGCAGGCCGTCTTTCAGCACCAGACGGTCCACCACCAGCTCGATGGTGTGCTTTTTGTTCTTTTCGGGCTTGATTTCCTCCGTCAGGTCGTAGAGAACCCCGTCCAGGCGGACCCGGGCGAAGCCCTGCTTCCGGGCATCCTCAAAAATCTTCTGATGCTCGCCCTTTTTTCCCCGGATGACCGGGGACAGCACCAGAAACCGGGTGCCGCTTCCTAAGCATTCCACCCGGTCTACGATCTGGTCAATGGTCTGACGGCGGATCTCTTTGCCGCATTTGGGGCAGTGGGGAATGCCGGCCCGGGCCCACAGCAGACGAAGATAATCGTAAATTTCCGTCACGGTGCCCACGGTGGAACGGGGACTTTTGGAGGTGGTCTTCTGGTCGATGGAGATGGCGGGGGACAGGCCGTCAATGGCGTCTACATCCGGCTTGTCCATCTGCCCCAGAAACTGCCGGGCGTAGGAGCTGAGGCTCTCCACATACCGCCGCTGGCCCTCGGCATAGATGGTGTCAAAGGCAAGACTGGATTTTCCCGAGCCGCTGAGGCCGGTAAAGACCACCAGCTTGTCCCGGGGAATGGTAAGGTCAACGTTTTTCAGATTGTTTTCTCTTGCACCCTGAATACGAATGGTATCGTTCATAACTGCGCTCCTGCATGAGATAGATTTTTAGATGACATTCAGACATTCATCTTATTCTATCACATTCTTCCCAAAGGTACAAGCGCTTTTTCAAACAAAATTTCGGAAAAGAAAGGGAGGAAAACCGTCAGGACGCATTCGGCGGGAAAGGGCGTTTACTTGTGATACCGGCTTCCCGCCTGGATGGCCTCCGCCCGGTAGAGCTGTTCCAGAACCATGATCCGGGCCAGGTGGTGGGGAAAGGTCATTTTCCCCATGGACAGGAGAAAATCCGCCTTTTCCTTTACAGCCGGAGCGATGCCAAAGGAGGAGCCGATGAGAAAGCAGACAGAGGATTTCCCCATGTTTTTTACCTGGGAAAGCTTTGCCGCGAAATCCTCACTGCTGAGGATTTTTCCCTCAGGGGTAAATACGCACAGCCACGCCCCCTTGGGAACCGCCGCGAAAATGGCCTCCGCTTCTTTGGAAAGCCCCGCGGCGATCTCGGCGGGGGAGGGGTTCTCCGGCAGGCGGTATTCCGGCAGCTCCAGGAGCCGAAAGCGGCAGTAGCCGCCCAGACGCTTCTCGTATTCGGCAGCGGCGGACAGATAGAATTTTTCTTTCAGCTTTCCCATGGCGATCAGGGTGATCTCAAACATTTTCGCGGCCTCCCGGGGGTGGTATTTATGCATGTCGGATTTATTAAAAGACAGACAAATTGGAATTTGCCCGCAGGGCGGGCGGCCAAGTCGTGACGAACGTGGTCTGTAATCGTTTTCACCCTGACCCGCTCGGTATCGTTCTGTGGCGCTACAAATCGGAATTTATCGAATTCCCGGTCATTGCGAGCCAGTTCGCAAACTGGCGTGGCAATCCCCCGGTTAGAAGCACCACTTTTCGTCAACAAACTATGGAAATGGTGCAAAAGAGCGGTATGTATGACGATAGGCTGCCCGGAATTCGATGGAGATTCCCACACCAGTGTGCGCACTGGTTCGGAATGACAGTGTTGTTCGGGGCCCGCACTTCCCTCTTCAAATTCCAATTTGTCTTTCCGTCCAACTGGTTGATATAAATCATTTTATCAAACCGGGAATTGGCTGTCAACCGGGAAGCGCCCCTTGACTTTTTTACCGGCTTGCCGGATAATAAGAAAAATAAAGAGGAGCAGAGTACATGGGAGCAAAACGGAAAATTCCCTTTACCGGCTTTCGGCTGAAGCTGATAGGGTAGGGACTGACGATTTTTTGGGCTTTGGGCATGACGGTGCTGGGCGGCGCAAAAGCCGGCCTTGTGCTGCAATATCTTGGACTTCCCGCCCTGCCCATTTTCGCGTTCCTCCTGGCGGAGGGGTTTGTCCATACCCAAAACCCGGAGCGGTATGTTATCAGTCTTGCCGTGGCGGCGTTCCTGGCGGAGCCGGTCTATGACTTTGCCGTCACCGGCTCCTGGGGTAGCTTCACTGGCGTTTCCGGGCAGAATCCCCTGCTTGCCTGTATTCCGGCGGCGGTGGAGCTGTACTTCCCCGCGGTATAAGGCCGCCCGGGAGGCAGCGCCGCCAATGTGCTCATGGTGATTTTCGCGTCTCTGTGGGCCTATGTGTTCAATATCCGCTGCGGAATCTCCTTTATGCTGATGGCGGGGACCTTTTTCCTCCTGCGGGAGAACAGAAAGCTGTTGTTTTCCGTGGGCTGCGGGGTGTGCCTGGTGCCCTGCATCACCCCGGCCCTGGGGCTGCTTCCTCTGAACTGCTATGATGGAGGGTGGGGAGCGTTGGATACAAAGGGAAAATATGTCTTTTACTGCGTGTATCCCCTGCTGTGGGCAGTGCTCGCAGGGGTGAGGCTGCTGGCAGAATAAGACCCCACAGGCTAACCTATGGGGTCCGCGGGGCTACTGCCCCTTGTATTTTCGCCTGGTTGCCATGCCGCCCCGGATATGGCGCTCCCTTTTGTTTTCCTCCAAAACCTCCCGGGCCTGCAGATACAACGCGTAGTTGCTGCAGCGCAGCCGCTGGGTCAGGTCCTTATGCACAGTGGACTTGGAAATGCCGAAGTGCCGGGCGGCCGCCCGGACCGTGGCACCGGTTTCGATGACGTACACAGCCAATTCACAGGCTCGCTTTTCCATGGATTCTGTCATATGCTCCCCTCCGATGCTGTGCTTCTGCATCAAACCTATGCATGGGGCGGGAGGGATATTCCCGGCAGCGGCAGGCTTATCGGGGCAGCGCGGCAGTACGACAAATTGGAATTTGCCGGCTTTGCCGAATTGACAATTGACAATTGACAGTTGACAATTATTGTGTCCCTACGGGACAATTTAGAAATAATTTCTATTGTTTTTCATCCAAATTCTTTTTATTTTAAATCATCCCGAAGGGATTCCTTAATTGTCAATTGTTCATTGTCAATTGTCAATTAAATTCCAATTTGCCGGTTTCCTGCGTAAAGCAGATATATATCACTATGAGAAAGGGAGATTTCCTATGCTTTACTTCAACAACGATTACAGCGAGGGCTGCCATGAGAAGATTCTGGAGGCTCTGGTAAAAACGAATTATGTCCAGACTCCCGGCTATGGGGAGGACGACTTCTGCGCCCGGGCGGCGGAGAAGATCCGTACCCTTTGCGGCAGGGAGGATCTGGGGGTTCACTTCCTGGTGGGCGGAACCCAGGCTAACTTTACCGTGATCGCCGCAGCCCTGCGGCCCTATCAGGGGGTGCTCTGCGCCGCCTCCGCCCATATCAACGGCCATGAGACGGGAGCGGTGGAGGGCACCGGACACAAGTGTCTGGCTCTGCCTGCTCACGAGGGAAAGATCACCGGGGAGCAGGTCCGTGCCGCGGTGCTGGCCCACCGGAGTGACCCCAGCTTTGAGCACACGGTGCAGCCGGCGATGGTGTACATTTCCCAGTCCACGGAGTTGGGCACCCTGTACAGCCTCCGGGAACTGGAAGAGCTGTCCGGGGTTTGCCGGGAGCTGGGACTGTACCTGTTCCTGGACGGTGCCCGGCTGGGCTATGCCCTGGCCGCCCGGGGCAATGACCTGACTCTTTCGGATATCGCCCGCCTGTGCGACGTGTTTTACATCGGCGGCACCAAGGTGGGCGCTCTGTTCGGCGAAGCCGTGGTTATCGGAAATCCTGCCATCAACCGGGACTTCCGGTACATGATCAAGCACCAGGGCGGCATGCTTGCCAAGGGCCGTCTGCTGGGGCTGCAGTTTGAGGTCCTCATGGAGGATGGGCTGTACCTGAAGCTTGCGGAGCACGCCGACCGGCTGGCTGACCGGCTTCGGGAGGAACTGGAAGCGTTGGGCGTACCGTTCCTGGTTCCCGGGGTGACCAACCAGCTTTTTCCCATCCTGCCGGACGCTGTGCTGGCGGCGCTGGGGGAAAACTACGTTTTCTGCGAACAGGAACGGGTGGATGAAAGTCACCGGGCCGTCCGGTTCTGCACAAGCTGGGCAACCCGGGAAGAAGCGGTGGAGGCGCTTTGCGCCGACCTGCGCCGCTTGCTGAAGCGGTAAAATTCACAGCTTATTCACCGCTGTCCCGGGAGAAAAGGATATAATACGGAAGAAAAATACCCGATCTCACCGGAAAAGGATTCCTTTTCCGCGAAAGGAGCGTCTCCATGCAGTTGAACAAAAAACTGATCCACAGGATCTTTCTGTGTCTGGCAGGACTGCTGTTTCTCATCTGGCTATTAACGGATACCCAGCGGGTCCAGGCGGTGTGGCGCACGGTATCCGCGCTTGTGTCCCCCTTTGTCACGGGGGCTGCCGTGGCGTTTGTTTTCAATGTGCCCATGCGGGGTGTGGAAAAGCAGCTTTCGGACATCCGCAAGCCCGGTCTGCGCCGGGGGTTGGCGCTGGTAATGACCATCGGCCTTATTGTGCTGGTTCTTGCCGGCGTGGTGGGACTGCTGATTCCCCAGATCCAGAAAACGGTGGATACCTTGTCCGTCCGGATCCCGCTGTTCGTCAAGCGTGCGGGGGAGAGCGTGCTGCTGCTTCTGGATAAACACCCGGAGCTGCGCACCTGGGTGGAGGAAAATCCGGAGCTTGCCAATGTGGATTGGAATTCTGTGATTCAGAGGACCTTTTCCTTCCTGGGAGACAGCGCCGGAACCATTGTGGACAGCGCTTTCTCCGCCATCGGCAGCGTCACCGGAGCCGTTGTGGATGTGTTCATCAGTCTGTTCTTCGCGATGTACTGCCTGACCCGGAAAGAGATCCTGGCCCGGCAGGGCAGGCGGATCCTCTACGCCTTTCTGCCGGAGCGTGGCAGCGACGAGATCGTTCGGATTCTCCGCCTGACCAACGCGACCTTTTCCAAGTTTATTTCCGGCCAGTGCCTGGAGGCCTGTATTCTGGGATGCCTCTTTGCCGTTGCCATGCTGATCTTCCGCATGCCCTATGTATCCCTCGTCAGCGTTATCATCGCGGTGACGGCGCTGGTGCCGGTGGTGGGCGCCTTTGTGGGCTGCGTGGTGGGCGCTTTCTTCATTCTGGTGGACAGCCCCATTCAGGCGGTGACCTTTGTTATCATGTTCCTGGTGATCCAGCAGCTGGAAAACAACCTGATCTACCCCAGAGTGGTGGGTACCTCCATCGGCCTGCCCGGCATGTGGGTGCTGGTTGCGGTGACGGTGGGCGGCGGCCTGATGGGTGTGGGCGGTATGCTGGTGATGATCCCCCTGGTTTCGGTGCTGTATACCCTCCTGGGCGAGTACACCGCCGCCCGGGTGGCCGATCGGCATATCCCGGCGGAAAAGCTGATGGACCAGCCCCCGGACCTGCAGACTGCCTATCAGAAGCGCCGGGAGCGGATCAAACTGGAAAAAATGCGCCTGCGCTTTCAGAAGAAAAAAGACGGGCAAACAAAAGACGGTCAGAACAAAGAATAAACAGCTGCCCTGAAAGCGGACATTGCTTTCAGGGCAGCTGATGCTTATGGGGCTGTTGCGGCAAAGCGGAAAATGATCGTTTAGCGTACTGGCGCGGGAGCGCCCCAAGGCTCCCTTGTGCAAAGGGAGCTGTCGCGAAGCGACTGAGGGATTGTGCAGTAAAACGTTTAATACTGACAACGAATCAGCGAAAAGGGACTGTAAAGGACACTGCCCGTTCTGACGATAGGTAGATGTGGAAGTCCACCGTTACAACCCCTCAGTCAGCTACGCTGACAGCTCCCCTTACACAGGGGAGCCCTTGCCGTGCACCGCATCGGACCGCATACCATCCAAGGTAAAGTTGTCAGCTAAACGATCATTTATCTGAATAAACAGATAAACTGTTACACCGGCAGCCAGGTATGGAAAAGGGTTTCCAGGGAGGGGCAGACGAGAAACAGCACCGTGGCGCTTGCGGCGGAAATAGCCTCTGCTTCCCGGGGATACAGGCCGTCCTCCCGGATATAGAACCCGAAACGATGATTGAAGCCCACCGCGATGCAGTAGCCCAGGGCGGTCCCCATGGCGCCCGTAATCAGGTCGTTGATATCCGTCAGCCGGAAGGTAAACAGCTGGGCCGTCTCAATAACGGCGGACAGGATAAGCCCTGCCAGGATCGTCCGGCCCGGGCGGCGGAACCGGGGCCAGAGGGTAGGCAGCAGGAAGCCCAGAGGGACAAAGAGAAGAATATTCAGCGCCCGCTCCTGAAAAGCCGAGAAAAGTCCGGCAAAGGGTACAAAGGCGCATTCCGGGTCAAAGACCCAGGGCTGTCCCATTCCCGGCATCCCCACGGCGGACCATACTGCCGCAAGGTACAATGAAAAGAATACCAGCAGCCACCGCTTTTCCCGGTCCCGGGTCCGAAGTACCGGAAGAAACAGCATAAGCATCATGGGGATTCCAACCAACGCATAGGACAGCATATCGATTCCAATAAAACAAAGCCTGGAAATGACCTCTGCCATTGGGACCGCACCTTCTTTCTTTTTAATGGGTACATTGTAGCACGGGAACCCGAAAATGTGTTTTAAGCCTTTCTTTGGAACGGATTAAGGTTTCAGGAAGATTTTCTTAGGGAAAAGAAAGAAGCTTCTGAACGCGTTTATTCTCACGGGACATGGGAACAAAAATCCCGTAACCCTTGCAAAACAGAGGGCTTTGTGGTATCCTGTTAGTAAATGGGAGAATCTGCCCTTGCGGAAACGCTGAGATAAACGTTTCCCTGGGGCAAAACACAGGGAGGTACGTTACCATGGTTACCAAGCAGTTCAGGAATATCACCCTTTCCCGGCTGGGTATGGGCAATATGCGTCTGCCCATTCTTCCCGGCGGTAAGGATGGAGATATTGACTATGAAAAGGCAGGTCAGATCATCGACTACGCCATGGAAAACGGGATCAATTACTATGATTCCGCCTATGTCTATCACAGCGGCCAGTCCGAGCGGTTCGTGGGCCAGGCTCTGCGCCGCTATCCACGGGACAGCTATTACATCACTACAAAGTATAACGTCCGGGCCAACCCCGACTACCGGGAGACCTTTGCCCAGCAGCTGGAGCGGTATGGGGTGGACCGCATCGATTTTTACCTCATTCACGCCCTGGGGGACAGCAATATTGAAGATTATCTGCATAACGGCTGCATCCCGTTCTTCCGGCAGATGAAGCGGGAGGGCAAAATCTCCTATTTCGGTTTTTCCTCCCATGCGTCCCCTGAAGTGCTTGCCCGGTTTGCCGACGCTTATGAATGGGACTTTGCCCAGATCCAGCTGAACTACTTTGACTGGAACTACGGCACGGCAAAGCAGGAGTATGCGGTTCTGGCGGAGCGGAATATCCCTGTGATGGTCATGGAATCCGTCCGGGGCGGCCGCCTGGCCAAGCTGACGGAGGACGCGGAAAGCCTGCTGCGCCAGGCCCATCCCGATTGGAGCATTCCCTCCTGGGCGTTCCGGTGGCTGAAGCGGCTGCCCATGGTGCAGGTCGCCCTCAGCGGCATGAGCAATCTGGAGCAGATCCGGGACAATGTGGCGACTTACGCCGATGACCGGGCCCTGACGGACGAGGAAGAAGCGCTCCTGTTCCGGGCCTGCGCCATGTTCCGTGACCAGGTGCGGGTGCCCTGCACCGGCTGCCGGTACTGCTGTGACACCTGCCCCGCAGGAATCAATATCCCGGAGGTTCTGAAGGTCTACAATTCTTTCAAGCTGGAAGGAGCCTGGGCGCTGAACGGGCTTAAAAATGTGGAGGGCGGTATGCCCTGGGACTGCGTTGGCTGCGGCGCGTGCGCCCGGCAGTGCCCCCAGAACATCCGGGTGCCCCAGCTCATGGAAGAAATGACGAAAGCTGCCGGAAAATAACGTTTGTGAAACGCTGAAAAACCGCCTGTACAAGACGGAAAAGACCGAAAAGGTTCCGTTTTTCCGGGTTCATCCGGTACAGTCTGCCGGTTTTTCGGTCCCCAAAAGAAAAGAGTGGAATACGGATCATGATAGATAAAGAACAGAGAACCGACCTGTATCTTTTGCTTACCAAGGCGCTGCTGGTGGCGGTGGATACCGCGTTTTTTGCCGCGGCCTGGTATCTGTTTTACAGCAAGCACCTCTTTGTGGAGACCTTTTACGGCAAGGGACACTTTTTTGTCATAGCCCTGTTTATGGTGATGTATGTGTCCTTTGCCAAGCTTTACGGCGGCTTCGACCTGACGACCAGCAGCGCCAGCGAGCTGAGCTACGGACACGCGGTAGCAGCGGTGATCACAGCATTCTTTACTTATATCGTGCTGTGGCTTCTCCAGCGGGCACTGCCCAACGTTCTGCCGCTGCTGGCGGTGATGGCGGGTATGATCCTGGCGGCGGCGCTGTGGTCCGGTCCCGCGGTGCGGCTGACCAACCGGCTGCTGCCCCCAAAGCGGACGGTGCTGATCTACGCCTATTCCGAAGCCATGGAAAACGGTCAGATGATTATAAAGGATATGCCCTGGCGGTTTCAGCTTGTCGGGCAGCTGGCGGCGGACGGGGATCCTGCCCGGACCCTGGCGGAACTGAAAGCCATGAATGCCGAGGCGGTTATGATCTGCGGGGTCAATTCCAGCGTCCGCAATGACATTGTGAAATTCTGTATCGCCGAGAAGATTGAGGCCTATGTCCGGCCCAATATCGGCGACTACCTCATTAACGGCGCCAAGACCATGCAGATGAGCAGCCTGCCCGTGATGCTGTGCCAGCGTTCCTGTCCCAGCGTATGGTACCTGGTTGTGAAACGGGGGATGGACATTGCTCTGAGCCTGATCGCGCTTGTGATTCTCTCCCCGGTGATGCTCATTACCGCCGCTGCCATTAAGCTTTACGACGGCGGTCCGGTATTTTACAAGCAGATTCGTCTGACCAAGGACCGGAAAGAATTCTATGTTTACAAATTCCGCAGTATGCGGGTGGATGCCGAAAAGGACGGCGTGGCGCGGCTTGCCAGCCAGGGAGACAATCGGATCACCCCTGTGGGAAAAGTCATCCGCAGCCTGCGTATTGACGAGCTGCCCCAGCTTCTGTGCATTCTCATGGGCACCATGACCATTGTGGGACCCCGGCCGGAGCGCCCGGAGATCGCGGAGCAGTACGAAAAAGAAATGCCGGAATTTGCCCTCCGGCTCCAGGCCAAGGCGGGACTCACCGGCTACGCCCAGGTGTACGGAAAATACAATACTTCTCCCTACAATAAGCTGCAGATGGACCTGCAGTATATCGGCAGTATGGGGCTTGTGACGGACCTGAAAATCATTTTTGCCACTATCAAGGTGCTGTTTGTGCCGGAGTCCACCGAGGGTGTGGCCCAGGGACAGACCACTGCCCGGAAAGAGCCCCGGAAGTGATGGTACCGCAGCCTTTCAAATCAGTAATAACTGCGATTTATCGGCTTTAGTAAGCACACTGACAAATTGGAATTTGCAGAGGAAAGCGCAGGACCCGAACAACATTGTCATTCCGAAGAAGTAGCGCACGACTGACCTGGGAATCTCCATCAAATTTTTGAATGACGATCGTCTACCTCCGTAGGGGCGCTCATTGAGCGCCCGGCAGGGAGAGTTTCCATATTCGTATTTCTTTCGGCGAAAAGGTGCCATTTGACGTGAATTTATGCTGGAATTCGGTACGTTTTTGCGGACGGTCAATGACCGCCCCTACGAATGGATGACGATGGGCTGCCTGGAATTCGAGGGGGATTGCCACACCAGTGACATCGGTCACTGGTTCGCAATGACCGGGAGTTCGATACCGCACCCGTCGGCCCAACAAATTCCAATTTCACGATCAGCTCATTTAAACCGATAACTACAACTGCAATAAAATAACAAGGAGGATTCGGTATGCTCTATATCGGCATTGATCTGGGCACCTCGTCAGTGAAGCTTCTCCTGATGGATGAAGCGGGGCAGATCAAAAATGTGGTTTCCAGGGAGTACCCGCTGGAATTTCCCAAGCCCGGCTGGAGCCAGCAGAGGCCGGAGGACTGGAAAGAAGCGGTGTTTTCCGGGATCCGGGAGCTGCTTACCGGCTTCGACGGCGGCCAGGTGGCGGGAATCGGCGCCGGGGGCCAGATGCACGGCCTGGTGGTGCTGGATGAAAATGACCAGGTTATCCGCCCGGCTATTTTGTGGAACGACGGGCGCACGGCGGAGCAGGTCGCGTACTTAAACGGGGAAATCGGCATGAAGGAGCTTTCCCGGCTGACCGCCAATATCGCCTTTGCCGGTTTTACTGCCCCCAAGCTCCTTTGGATGCGGGAGAACGAGCCGGAAAACTTTGCCCGGATTCGGAAAATCATGCTTCCCAAGGATTACATCAACTACATTCTCACCGGGGTCCACTCCACGGATTATTCCGATGCCTCCGGTATGCTGCTGCTGGATGTGGAGCATAAATGCTGGTCGGCGGAAATGCTTGCGATCTGCGGTGTCCGGGAAGACCAGATGCCCAGGCTTTATGAAAGCTACGAGACCGTGGGTACTGTAAAGCCCCAGGTTGCAAAAGAACTGGGGATCCCGGCTTCCTGCCGGGTCTGCGCCGGAGCGGGGGACAACGCCGCCGCTGCCGTGGGCACCGGCGTGGTGGGCCGGGGCGGCTGCAACATCTCCCTGGGCACCTCCGGCACGGTGTTTATTTCCTCCGATACCTTCCGGGTGGATGAAAACAACGCTCTGCATGCCTTTGCCCATGCCGACGGGGGCTATCACCTGATGGGCTGTATGCTCTGCGCTGCCTCCTGCAACAAGTGGCTGATGGAGGACATCTACCATACGGACCGGTACAGTGAAGAACAGGCTGCCATCACCGATGACAAGCTGGGAGAAAACCATGTGTTCTTCCTGCCCTACCTCATGGGCGAGCGCAGCCCCATCAACGATACCAACGCCCGGGGCACCTTTATCGGCCTGACCATGGACACCTCCCGGGCGGATATGACCCAGGCGGTGCTGGAGGGCGTGGCCTTTGCCATCCGGGACAGCTTTGAGGTGGTAAAGAAGCTGGGCATCGATGTGAAAGCCAGCAAGCTCTGCGGCGGCGGTGCCAAGAGTCCGCTGTGGAAGCGGATCCTGGCGAGCGTCCTGAATATGGACCTGGAGCTGGTGGCTTCCGAACAGGGCCCGGGCATGGGCGGAGCGATGCTTGCCATGGTTGCCTGCGGAGAATATAAGACCGTGGCGGATGCCTGCAAGGCGCTTGTGCATGTGGTGGACACCGTTCACCCGGATCCTGCCCTCGCGGCAAAGTATGAAGAACAATATCAGAAGTTCCGGAAAATCTATCCCGCCTGCAAGGCGCTCTTTGCCGAGCTGGCGTAAAAGGAGGAGCATATGAAAATCTATTCCGTATTTGACCCTGAGTTCAAGCGTTATGGACAGATCGTAGAGGGGCTGGAAGACGCCAAGGCGGAGATCCTGGAGGCCCTGGCAAAGACCCCTCAGCCGGCGGAGGGCACTGCCTATACCCCCTCGGATCCTGACCTGCAGGAGCTGCCCGCGGCTACCGAGCTGAGCGAGCACTGCTTCGGCGGCATGGAAATCCAGCTGGGCTGGTGCAACGGCCACAACACCAAGCTCAACTGCCTGGAATACCACCGCAACAGCGAGTTCAACATGGGCAGCGAGGACTTTATCCTGCTGCTGGGCCGCCAGGAGGACATTGTGGACGGCTTCCTGGATACGTCCACGGTCAAGGCTTTCCGGGTTCCTGCCGGGGTCCTGATCGAGGTCTGGGCCACCACGCTCCACTATGCCCCCTGCCATGCTGACCCCGAGAAAGGCTTCCATGTGCTGGTGGTTCTGCCCTGGCTGACCAATACCGACAGGCCCCACATGAAGAACGAAAGCTGGGAGGATTCCATTATGACCGCCCGGAACAAGTGGCTGCTGGCCCATCCGGAATCCCCGGCGGCGAAAAACGGCGCAAAGCCCGGTCTGACCGGAGAAAACATTGACATCGCGAATTTTATTTAAGGGAGAGATGCGAAGTGAACAACATTCCTGAAGTCAAACTTGGTATTATCGCGGTTTCCCGCGACTGCTTCCCCATTGCCCTTTCACAGCAGCGCCGGAAGAATATCGTTGCAGCCTATCCTGGTGAGATTTACGAGTGCGGGATCACCGTGGAGAACGAACTGGACGCGGCCAAGGCCATTGCGGATGTGCGGGCTGCCGGGTGCAACGCCCTGGTGGTATTCTTGGGCAATTTCGGCCCGGAAACGCCGGAGACACTGCTGGCAAAGAAATTCCATGGCCCTGTGATGTATGTTGCCGCCGCCGAGGGCGACGGGGATATGATCAACGGCCGGGGCGACGCCTACTGCGGCATGCTGAACTGCTCCTACAACTTAGGCATGCGCAAGCTGAGGGCCTACATTCCCGAGTATCCCGTGGGCACCGCGGAGGACATCGTGAAGATGATCCAGGAATTTGTGCCCATTGCCCGTGCCATTATCGGTATTAAGAATCTGAAAATCATTACCTTCGGCCCCCGGCCCCAGGACTTCTTCGCCTGCAACGCCCCCATCAAGGGCCTGTACGAGCTGGGCGTAGAGGTTGAGGAAAACAGCGAGCTGGACCTGCTGGTTTCCTACAAGGAGCACGCCGGAGACCCCCGTATTCCCGAAGTCTGCGCCGATATGGCTGCGGAGATGGGAGAGGGCAGGTTCTACCCGGACCTGCTGGAGCGGATGGCCCAGTTTGAGCTGACCCTCCTGGACTGGGCGGAAAACCACAGGGGCGACCGGAAGTACGTTGCCTTTGCCGACAAGTGCTGGCCCGCGTTCCCCAGCCAGTTCGGCTTTGAGCCCTGCTTTGTCAACTCCCGTCTGGCGGCCCGGGGGATCCCTGTGAGCTGCGAGGTGGATATTTACGGCGCGCTGAGTGAGTACATCGGCGCTTGCGTCACCGGCGACGCGGTGACCCTGCTGGATATTAACAACTCCGTGCCCAAGTACATCTACGACGAGGGGATCTCCGGAAAGTACGACTACAAGCTTACGGATACGTTCATGGGCTTCCACTGCGGCAACACCCCCTCCTGCAAAATGTGCGCCGACCGGGCGGTCAAGTACCAGCTCATTCAGCACCGTCTGCTGGAGCCGGCGGGAAGCGACCCGGATTTCACCCGGGGCACCCTGGAGGGCGACATCGCTCCCTCCGACATTACCTTCTACCGCCTGCAGTGCGACAGTGAGGGCGTGGTTCGGGCCTACATTGCCGAGGGTGAGGTGCTCGACGTGGCGACCCGCAGCTTTGGCGGCATCGGCGTCTTCGCCATCCCGGAGATGGGCCGCTTCTACCGCCATGTGTTGATACAAAAGCGCTATCCCCACCATGGCGCCGTGGCCTTTGCCCACTGCGGCAAAGCCATGTTCGAGGTATTCAAGTACCTGGGCGTGGGGGACATCGCCTACAACCAGCCCAGGAACCTGCCCTATCCCACGGAGAATCCTTTTTGCTGATACCCCGCCGGAAAGCAAACCCGGTAATATTTCCCGCGCCTCCGGCAGCAGTGCCGGGGGCGCGGTTTTATCCGGGGTTATACTAATATGCGATTAAAACCAGACAGTCTTTCCGGCCTGAATCGCGCTAAAATGCGTTCTCGTCCTTGATGGGCGACAGCCCATCTGCGTCCTCGGCCTTTTTTATCACGATTTATTCTCGGAAATCCATGTCTACTTTCAATCGCATATTAGTATTAGGGAACCTCTGATACTAGTTTTTCATAAAACGGTTTAATACCGTTTTATGGGACCGCTGTCAAGCGGTCAGCGGCATCGCCGCAAAAAACGTAGTCCATACATTTCTCGCCGCCACCGGCGGCCTGCGCAAAAAGCGCAGGATAAAATGGTATTAACCATTTTATCGAGAAATAGTATGAATAAATGGTCTGCGGCTGAACAGCGGGTCTTTTGCCCCATCCGTGCAGTTCTGATACTAGTTTTTCATAAAACGGTTAAATACCGTTTTATGAGACCGCTGACAAGCGGTCAGCGGCATCGCCGCTAAAAAACGTAGTCCATACATTTCTCGCCGCCACTGGCGGCTTGCGCGATAAGCGCATGATAAAATGGTATTAACCATTTTATCGAGAAATAGTATGAAATTGGGAAATACACAAAGTATTCCCTCAATTTCAGAACTTTCGGCTGAGCCAAAATCCCTCGCTGTCAGCTCTTGCCCATTTAATCAGAGCTTCCTTAGAATTTTTCGCCTGCGTTTTTGTTAATTTCTTCGCACAGAATGGAAGAAAACCCCATAGACTAACTGTGGAGAATTGGGAAAGGTGGAGATTTTGTCGAAACAGACCGCCGGATCTCTATTTCCCAGTTGTAAATTTTTTAAGAATGATGTATAATAGACAAGTTTCCGGTACACTTCTAACTTGTCGGGGGAATATGAAGTATGACGAAGAATAAGGAGATCGGCGCCTATCTGCAGCCTGGCCGCCGGGTTCATCTGGTCGGTATCGGCGGCGTGTCCATGCGGCCGCTGGGTCTGGTACTGAAAGGGATGGGCATGGTGGTCACCGGCTCCGATATGAGCGGTTCCCTTTCCACACAGGAGCTGGAGGCAAAGGGCATCCCGGTTGCCATCGGCCACAGCGCGGACAATATAAAGGGCGCCCAGTGTGTGATCCGCACCGCCGCCGCCCATAATGACAATCCGGAGATCGCCGCCGCCAGAGCCGCGGGCATTCCCGTTTTTGAGCGGGCCCAGGCCTGGGGGGAGATCATGCGGTCCTACAAAAACGCGGTCTGCATCGCCGGCACCCACGGAAAGACCACCACCACCTCCATGATGACCCACATCCTGATGGAAGCCGGGGCGGACCCCACGGTGATGATCGGCGGATACCTGCCCCTGCTCCACGCCGGACACCGGGTGGGCCACGGGGATACCATTGTGCTGGAAAGCTGCGAATACTGCGATTCTTTCCTGAATTTCTATCCCACTTTGGCCGTGGTGCTGAATGTGGAGGCAGATCATCTGGACTATTTCAAGGACCTGAAAGATATTCAGAAGTCTTTCCACAAGTTTGCCCAGATGGCGACCTCCGCTGTTGTGGCAAACGGTGACGACCCCCACACCATGGAAGCCATGCGGGGTATTGATTGTATCAGCTTCGGCTTTGGGAAAGGCAACCGGGTCCGGGCGGAGAATATGTGCCCGGATTGGTGCCACTTTGATGTGGTCTGCGACGGAGAATTTTACTGCCACCTGGATCTGGGGGTCATGGGCAGACACAATGCCCTTAATTCTCTGGCTGCCGCCGCTGCCGCCTGGCAGTTGGGCATTCCCGGAGACGCGGTGGCCCGGGGCATCCACTCCTTCCACGGCGCCAAGCGCCGTCTGGAGCACAAGGGCACCTATAACGGTGCCGAAGTGTACGACGACTATGCCCACCATCCCGATGAGGTCCGCGCCACCATTGAGACGGTGCGTACCATGGGCTTCCGGCGGCTGGTGCTGGCGTTTCAGCCCCATACTTACACCCGCACCCAGGCGCTGTTCCCTGAGTTCATCCGGGAGTTGAGCCGGGCGGATGTACTGGCGCTGGCAGAGATTTATGCCGCCCGGGAGCGGAACACCGTGGGGATTTCCTCCGCGGATCTGGCGCAGAAAATCCCCGGGGCGGTTTACTGCGAGACACTGCCGGATGTGACGGCCTATCTGAAACGGATCGCCCAGCCTGGGGATATTATTCTGACCATGGGCGCGGGGGACATCTTCCGTGCGGGAGAGGCTCTGCTTAAGGATCAGGAAGAGGGGTAACTTGTGAAAAAACTCAGTGTTTGCATTCTGTTTGGCGGTATCAGCCCGGAGCATGAGGTTTCTCTGCGTTCGGCGGAATCGGTGCTGAACAATATCGACCACGATAAGTACAACATCTTCCCCGTGGGTATTACCCGGGACGGGGACTGGATCCTCTATACCGGCAAGGATTATTCCCTGCTGCCCACCGGGGCATGGCGGGACCATCCCGGCAACCGGCGGGCGGCGATCTCCCCGGTACGGGGACAGGGCCTGCTGAGCTTCGAGGGAGACTGCGTGGTGCGGGAGCGCATCGATGTGGTGTTCCCGGTGCTCCACGGCGAAAACGGCGAGGACGGGGCCATGCAGGGCCTGCTGCAGATGGCGGGGATCCCCTATGTGGGCCCCCACGTTTCCGCTTCCGCTGTGGCCATGGATAAGACCCTGACCAAGCTGGTAGCCCGGGAGGCCGGTGTCTGCCAGGCTGAGTGGCTGCTCATTCGCAGAACGGAGATGGACAACCGGATGGATTCCGTTCTGGATACCGTGGAGGAAAAATTCACATATCCCGTATTCGTAAAGCCTGCCGGAACCGGCTCCTCCGTGGGCGTTTCCAAGGCAGGCTGCAGGACCGCGCTGCGGGACGCTCTGCTGGATGCCGCCGCCTATGATGAGAAGATTCTGGTGGAAGAATATATTCAGGGAAAGGAAATTGAGGTCGCCGTTATGGGCAATGACAGCCCGGTGGCTTCCGTCTGCGGGGAGATCGACTCCGGCGCGGAGTTTTACGATTACGAGGCAAAGTATATTACCGACACCTCCCGGGCCTATATCCCTGCCCGGATCCCCGATGAGGTTGAGGAGGCCGTCCGGGACGCGGCGGTCAAGGTGTACAGCGCCATCGGCTGCCAGGGCCTGAGCCGGGTGGACTTCTTTGTCACGGATAAAGAGCAGAAAGTGGTCTTCAACGAGATCAACACCATTCCCGGCTTTACCTCCATTTCCATGTATCCCAAGCTTTTTGCCGCCAGCGGCATTCCCTATTCCCAGCTTATTGACGAGCTGCTCCATCTGGCGGTGGAGGCGTTCCAATGAGCCGCGGTGTTATTTTGTCCATTCAGGGACGGCAGAGCTACCGGGGCCAGGTGCCGGATACCATTGAGCTGGTTTCCGAGGGGGAGCTTTCCTACCGGGACGGCGGCTGGGATGTGTGCTATCAGGAAAGTGAGCTTACGGGGCTTGCCGGTGTGACCACCACCTTTCGGGTGGAGCCGGGAAAGGTGACCCTGACCCGGACGGGAAATCTGCACTCCCAGATGGTGTTTGAGGAGGGTGTCTCCCATGACTCTCTGTATGAAACGGATTTCGGCGCGCTGATGATCACGGTCACTGCCACACGGGTCTATTATGACATTGTTTCCGACGGCGGCACCATCGACCTGGTGTATGAGATCAACATTGAAAACACCGAGGCCGGGGTCATTGACTACCACCTGGACATCCGGGCAAAGGAATAAATTAAGGCGGCTGTTTATGCAGCCGCCTAAGTTTTTGTTGACCGGGGGAGAAAACGCAAATATAATGAAAGATATTTCCGGATTAGAGAAGCAGGCAGAAAAATTGGAATTTGTAGGGCTGTTTGATGAATGGTTTGCGGGCCGATGCGGTACGC
>CAZVDH010000022.1:0-22319 GCA_964625595.1 uncultured Oscillospiraceae bacterium
ACCAAAGTGCATTTTTCTGTTTGCTGCATAAAGCCGATAGCCTAAATACCAATTTGCAGTTTTGCTGAGCAGAACCGAAAACCCAAAACAAATCGCCATATCGCAGAAAAACCTCCCTTTTCCGGATACAGAAAGGGAGGTTTCATTTTTTTATAAAATGCCCCATGGCGGCAAACAGGCCGTAGCCCAGGGCGGTGCCGGTGAGGTTCAGAATCAGGTCGTCAATATCGCAGGTCCCCACAAGAAAGAGCATCTGCGTCAGCTCCACCAGGGCAATGATCCCGGCGGCGGTGAGCAGTGTCCTGTACCATTTCCCCAGCCGGGGGAACGCGCCGGGGAGCAGGAACCCCAGGGGAACGAACATCAGAATATTTCCCAGAAGATTGACCACAGCGATCCGCACCAGTACCGGGCGGTGGGCGCTGAGCAGACCCAGGTAGAGCCGGATGGTTTTCAGGGGATGGAAATTAACATGCATGGGAAGCTGGTGCAGGTAGGGAAGCCCCTCCATGGAACGCTCCCGCCAGAACAGGAGCCACAGCATCAGCGCGCCGTAGACAGCCAGCAGCCCGACAGTAATGCATCGTTTTCTTTTTTCCACGCCTCGCCCTCCTTTCCGGCGGTCAGTGGGTGCATTATACCACGCCCCCGGGAAAAAGGCAAGGCGCTTCATTGCCGGAAAAAATGCCCATCCGGAAAACCGGATGGGCTGGGGCTGTCGGGAAAGACATTTGCAGTACGATGTATCGGCACATAAAAAATGATCGTTTAGCGTACTTGCCCCAAATGATGTGCGGGTGGATAGACGCCTTGCCCCCCGCACTTGTGAGGGGGGGCCACCAGTTCGCTTTCCTGGTGGCGGGGGGAGTACGAATTCCCGGTCATTGCGAGCCAGTTCGCTTTCCTGGCGTGGCAATCTCCATCTCTAGGGAACCTCTGATTAAATCGGCAAGACCCGCCGCTCAGCCGCAGCCGATTTATTCAGAGGCTCCTTAGAAGAAAGTGTTCTCAATGACGAGGGGGATTCCCACACCAGCGTGCGCGCTGGTTCGGAATGACACATAAATTGGAACGCAGCCTGCTGTACGATGGAGATTGCAGCGAGCCAAGGGATACTGCGCTAAACGATCCTTTATCCTTTCGCTTTCACGGCGGTGAACCTTACGGGGAACCGGAAGACGCAGCCCTGTTTTTTCATGCAGTGGAAGTAGGCGGGGAACAGGAACATATCCGCCATCACCCAGGCGGCGGGGCTGGCAAAGCACACCGCGTTAAAGCCCAGGCTGGGGACCAGGCACAGGGCAAAGACACCCCGGGCCACCATTTCGAACACCCCGGCCACCACGGCAAGGCCGGAATAGCCCAGGCCCTGAATTGTAAAGCGGAGCAGGTTTACGAACATCAGCGGGATATAGAACAAGGCGCAGCAGATAAGATACTTCTCGCTGAGGGGCAGGATCTCGTTTATGGCGGCAGCATCCTTGGAGTCCAGGAACAGGGAGGTCAGGCTGCCGCCGCAGAAATACAGTACGCCGAGCAGCACCAGGGCGTAGCCGGAGCCCAGGATCGCGCCGTCCCACACTCCGGCGCGGACCCGCTCGGGCTTTCCGGCGCCGATATTCTGCCCGGCAAAGGTAGCGGCGGTGGAGCCCAGGGCATCAAAGGGGCACATCACAAAGGCGCCAACCTTGCTGCCTGCGGTCATGGCCGCCATGGCGACGGAACCCAGGGTATTCACTGAGGTCTGCAGCAGGATGCTGCCGATGGCGGTGATGGAGTACTGCATGCCCATGGGAAGTCCCATGGCAAGCAGGTGCCGGATATACTGTTTGTCCGGCAGCAAATCCCCGCGGCTCAGGTGCAGGATGGGGAAATTCTTTGCCATGTACCCCAGGCACAGCAGCCCGGAGACCAGCTGGCTCAGAAGCGTGGCGGCGCCGGCTCCGGATACACCCATATGGAACCGGACAATAAAGAGCAGGTCCAGGGCGACATTCAGCAGGCTGGAGAAAATGAGAAAGTACAGCGGGGTTTTGGAATCTCCCAGGGAGCGGATGATGCCGGACAGGAGATTATAGAGCATGGTGGCGGGGATGCCCAGGAAAATGAGCAGGATGTAATCATAGGCATATTGGAACGTGTCCTCCGGGTTTTTCATCCAGACGAGAATTTTCCGGCAGTTAACGGTGGTGATAAGGGTGATGACACCGGCGAGAACGGCGGTCAGGAGGATCATGTTGCCAACAAATTTCCGGACTCCGTCATAGTCCCGGCAGCCGAACCGCTGGGCCACGGGGATGGCAAAGCCGGCGCAGATGCCGTTGCACAGGCCCAGCACCAGGAAGCTGATGGAGCCGGTGGAGCCCACGCCCGCCAGCGCCTGGACGCCCAGGGCTTTTCCCACCACAACGGTGTCTACCATATTGTAAAACTGCTGAAACAGCATACCCAGCAGCAGGGGAAGCATAAAGGAAAGCAGCAGTCCCATGGGGGCGCCGCTGGTCAGATCCCTTGTTTTCGAATTGCGCATAGTACAGCCTCCTTTATTGGAAATCCACAAAATACTACCACTTAATTTGTGGAAAGTCAACAATAAACATGCACAATTCTTTCCGGTTTCCACTGCCAGCTTTCGTCAACCCGGCGGTTCCCGGAGCGGGGCGGGGGACCGGGGGACCGGCTGGGGGCGGCATTTTTGATAGACGGCATAGTTTTTGTTGCAAAACGGCAAAAAAAATGGTATTCTAGTCCTTTCAGAACCCATACTTTTCTGTCAGCGAGGTGCTTACTATGTGTGGTATTGTTGGATTCACAGGCAAACAGAACGCGGCCCCCATCCTGCTGGAGGGGCTGACCCGGCTGGAATACCGGGGCTACGACTCGGCGGGCATTGCGGTACGGGATGGGGATAAGCTCCCTGTCATCGTCAAGGCCAAGGGCAGGCTGAAAAACCTCTATGAAAAAACCGATGACGGCATGGCGGTCATCGGCTCCTGCGGCATCGGCCACACCCGCTGGGCTACCCACGGGGAACCGTCGGAAAACAATGCCCACCCCCACTGCAGCGACGACCTGAATGTGATCGGGGTGCACAACGGCATTATCGAATCCTACCAGCAGGTCCGGGAGAAGCTTACCCGCAAGGGCTACCGCTTCCACACCGACACCGACACGGAAGCCCTCATTAAATACATTGACTACTATTATAAAAAGTACAACATGGGCCCCATTGACGCCATTGCCAAGACCATGGTCCGGATCCGGGGCTCCTACGCCCTGGCGGTGATGTTCCGGGACTACCCCGGAGAGATTTTTGTGGCCCGGAAAGACAGCCCCATGATCCTGGGTCTGGAAGACGGGGAGGCGTATCTGGCCTCCGATGTTCCCGCCATTCTCAAGTACACCCGCAATGTCTACTACATCGGCAATATGGAGATGGCTCGGCTGTCCCCGGGAAAGATCACGTTCTTCAACCTGGACGGCGACGAGATCGAAAAGGAGCCGACCCAGATTCAGTGGGATACGGAGGCGGCGGAAAAGGGCGGCTTCCAGCATTTCATGATGAAGGAGATCCACGAGGAACCCAAGGCCGTCCGGGACACCATCCACTCCGTCTGCCACGACGGCATCATCGACCTGAGCGCCGTGGGGCTGACGCCCGAGGAAATCCGGAATGTGGATATGATCCACTTTGTGGCCTGCGGCTCTGCCTACCATGTGGGGGCGGCGGCCCAGTATGTGCTGGAGGATCTGGCCCGTGTCCGGGTCCGGGTGGAGCTGGCTTCGGAATTCCGCTACCGGCGGCCCATTCTGGGAAAGAATGACCTGGTGATCGCCGTCAGCCAGTCCGGTGAGACCGCCGACACCCTGGCCGCCATCCGGGAGGCCAAGGCCCAGGGCATTAAGACCCTTGCCATCGTCAACGTGGTGGGCAGCACCATTGCCCGGGAGGCAGACCATGTCTTCTACACCCTGGCAGGGCCGGAGATCTCCGTTGCCACCACCAAGGCCTACAGCGCCCAGCTTGCCGCCGTGTATCTGCTGGCCGTGCAGTTTGCTCTGGACCGGGGCGCGGTGGATGAGGAAACCTATGCTAAGCTTCTGGGGGACATTCAGCGGCTGCCCGAGCAGATCGAAAAGACCCTGGAGGACAAGGAGCGGATCCAGTGGTTTGCCGCCAAGTTCTCCGGGGCCAAGGATATTTTCTTCCTGGGCCGGGGCATTGACTATGCCATCGCCCTGGAGGGGAGCCTGAAAATGAAGGAGATCAGCTACATCCACAGCGAGGCCTACGCCGCCGGAGAGCTGAAGCACGGCACCATCAGCCTGATTGAGGACGGCACTTTGGTGGTGGGGGTCCTGACCCAGGAGAACCTGTATGAAAAGATGATCAGCAATCTGGTGGAGGTCAAAAGCCGGGGGGCCTACCTCATGGGCCTGACCAGCTACGGCAACTACGACATTGAGGATACCGTGGACTTTACCGTCTACATTCCAAAAACCGATCCCCACTTTACCGCCAGTCTGGCGGTGGTTCCCCTACAGCTCATGGCCTACTATGTGAGCGTAGCCCGGGGCCTGGATGTGGATAAGCCCCGAAATCTGGCAAAAAGCGTAACTGTGGAGTGAAGCGTCAATGAAATGCATCCATCTGTCCGACCTGCACCTGGGAAAGCGGGTAAACGGCTTTTCCATGCTGGATGACCAGCGGGATATTCTGGAAAAGATTTTGTCCATTGTGGAATCGGAGCGGCCCCAGGCTGTGCTCATTGCCGGGGATGTGTATGATAAGCCGGTGCCTCCGGCGGAAGCGGTGGAGCTGTTTGACGATTTTCTGGTGCGCTTATCCCAAATGGACACCGAGGTTTTCGTCATCAGCGGCAACCACGACTCCCCGGAGCGCATCGCTTTCGGCGGACGGCTCATGGAAGCCCGAGGGGTGCACATGTCCCCGGTGTACGGCGGCACGGTGACGCCGGTGGTGCTGGAGGATACATGGGGTCAGACGGCATTTTACATGCTGCCCTTTGTAAAGCCCGCCCATGTCCGGCGGGCGTTCCCGGAGGAAACCATCGAAAGCTATACCGATGCCATCCGCACCGCCGTCACCCACATGGCCCCGGACCCAGCCCGGCGGAATGTGCTGATTACCCACCAGTTTGTTACGGGGGCGGAGCGGTGTGAATCGGAGGAACTATCCGTGGGGGGCGCGGACAATGTGGACGCTTCCGTGTTTGCCCCCTTTGACTATGTGGCCCTGGGGCACCTCCACGGCCCCCAGCGGGTGGGAACGGAAACAGTACGCTACTGCGGCACGCCGCTGAAATATTCCTTTTCCGAAAAGGACCATGTAAAGTCTGTCACCGTGGTGGAGCTGGCGGAAAAGGGGAACGTTTCCGTCCGCACCGTGCCCCTGACACCCCTGCGCGCCCTGCGGGAAATCCGGGGAAGCTATGAAGAGCTGACCCTCCGGGAAAACTACCAGGGCACGGCGGTGGAGGACTATCTGCATGTTGTCCTGACGGACGAGGAGGATGTACCCGGCGCCATCGGCCGCTTGCGGAGCATCTACCCCAATATCATGAAGCTGGACTATGACAATCTGCGCACCCGCAGCGCCGGCGTCTCCCTGGCCCAGGAACCAACCTCCTATAAAAGCGAGGAAGACTGGTTCGCGGCCCTGTACGAAGCCCAGAACGGGCAGCCCATGGGGGAGGAACAGGCGGCTTTCTGCGAAGCGCTGCTGGAAAAGATCCGGGAGGGAGCAAGATGAGACCGATCCGACTGACGGTGTCCGCCTTTGGCCCCTATGCCGGGCGGCAGGAGATCAATATGGATGCCCTGGGGGAGCGGGGGCTCTACCTCATTACGGGGGACACCGGGGCGGGGAAGACCACCCTCTTTGACGCCATCACCTTTGCCCTCTACGGCGAGCCCAGCGGCACCACCCGGGACGCCTCCATGCTCCGGTCCAATTACGCCGACCTGGATACCCCCACGGAGGTGATCCTCACCTTTTCCCACGGGGGAAAGACCTATACGGTCCGCCGGAATCCGGAGTATACCCGGAAAAAGGCCAGGGGAGAGGGCACCACCCGGGAGCTTCCCGGCGCGGAGCTGACCCTCCCAGACGGAAAGGTGGAGACCCAGACCGGCAGGGTCACAAAGAAGATCCAGGAGATCCTGGGGGTCAGCAAGGAGCAGTTCTGCCAGATCGCCATGATTGCCCAGGGGGACTTTCTCCGGCTGCTGCTGGCGGACACCAAGCAGCGGCAGGAGATTTTCCGGGATATTTTTGGTACCGGCATCTACCGGACGGTGCAGGACCAGCTGAAACGGCGCTTATCGGAGCTGGGCCGGGAGTTTGACAGCGAAAGCAGCGCGTTCCGCCAGACCGCGGGGCTCATCCAGTGGGAGGAGGCGGGCCTGCTTTCCCAGGCAAAGGAACAGGCCTGTGCCGGGGCCGTTCCCGGGGAGCTGACCGCGCTTCTGGAAGCGGGGATCCGGACGGACGGTGAGACCTTGAAAGCCCTAGACGAAGCTGCCGGTCAGCTGGACCGGCAGCTGGAAGCGCTGGCGGTTACCGTCAGCGCCGCCGGAAAGCGGGCGGAACAGGAAAAGCGCCTTGCCGAACTGGAAGCGGCCCTGGAAAAGGGAAAGGGGGAGCTGCAAAACCGGGATGACGTCCTGAAAGCCCGGATGGAGGCGGCGGAAGCCCTGGAAGACAAGCGCCGGGCCCTGGGAGAGCTGGTAGGGCTCCTGCCGGAGTACGCCGCGGCGGAAGCCCTGGCAAAGGAGATCGGCGAAAAGGAGCGCGCCGCGGCAGGGTGCCGCCGGGGGCTGGAACAGGAAAAAGAAGAATGGGACGCCCTGAGCAGGACCGTGGAAGCGCTGAAACAGGAGCAGCTTTCCCTGCAGAATGCGGGAGAAAATCTGGCCGCCCTGAAAGGGGAGCAGACCGCCGCCCGGGAGCGGGGCACCCGGCTCCGGGGGCTGATGGACCAGCTGGACGCCCTGGGGAAGCTGCAAAAGCGGTACAACGAAGAAAAGCAGCGTTATCTTTCTGCCCGGGCCCTGGCGGAAAGCCGGATAGAGGAAGCCCGGCGGAAGCGGAACGCCTTTAACGATGCCCAGGCGGGGATCATGGCCTGCCGTCTGCGGGAGGGGGAACCATGCCCGGTGTGCGGCGCTACCCATCACCCCAGCAAGGCGGTGCTGCCGGAGACTGCCCCGACCCAGGCGGAGGTGGAAGCGGCGGAAAGGGACTTAGACGCCGCCCGGGAAGCATCTTCCCGGCGCAGCCAGGAGGCGGCAAAGCTCCGGGGTCAGGTTCAGGAGCAGGCGCAGGCGCTGACGGCTGCCTGCCGGGAGCTTCTGGACTGTGACCTTGGAGAGGGAAGCGTCCGGGGGCAGGAAGCGCTGGAAGCCCTGCGGGGAAGATTTGCGGAGCTGGAAAAACGGATCGCGGCAGAGAATGCAGCCGCGTCCCGGGCGAAAGCGATCCGGGAGGAGCTTCCTGCCAAGGAAGCGATGCTGAAAGACCGGGCGGAAGCGGTACAGAAAAGCAAGGAGACCCTTGCCGGACTGGACCGGGAGCTGGAACAGCTTCGCATCCGCAGCGGCGAAAAAACACAGAAGCTGCGCTGGGGCAGCGCCGGGGAGGCAAAAGCCGCCGCCGACGCTCTGCGCAGGGATATTTCCCGGACAGAGGATGCCTTGTCCCGGGCCCGGGAGGATCGGGAGCAAAGCGCCCAGACGGTTCGGCGTCTGGAGGGCAGCATTGAGAGCCTCCGCGGGGAACTGAGCGGGGAAGCGGAACAGCCCGATATGGACGCTCTGATGAAGACCCAAAGGGAACTGACCGCCCGGCGGTCGTTTACCCGGGAGCAGCGGAACCGGGTCTATTCCCGGCGGGAAAACAACCGGGTGTGCCTTGCGGGGCTGACGGAACGGCTGGACAAGCTGGGGCGGCTGGAAAAAGAGCTGACCTGGATGAAAGCCCTGTCCGATACCGCCAACGGCAGCCTGCCGGGAAAATCCAAGATCATGCTGGAAACCTATGTCCAGATGGGCTACTTTGACCGGATCCTGGGCAGGGCCAATGTGCACCTGATGAAAATGTCCGGGGGTAAGTACGACCTGAAGCGCCGGGAAACGGCGGATTCCCTCCGGGGGCAGATCGGCCTGGATCTGGATGTCATTGACCACTATAACGGGACGGTGCGAAGCATCCGCAGCCTTTCCGGCGGCGAATCCTTCATTGCCTCATTGTCCCTGGCTCTTGGCATGTCGGAGGAGGTGCAGAGCAGCTCCGGCGGGGTGCGTCTGGATACCATGTTTGTGGACGAGGGCTTCGGCTCCTTGGACGACGAGACCCTGCAGCAGGCCATGGGGGCGCTGCGCTCCCTGACGGAAAGCAACCGGCTGGTGGGCATCATCTCCCATGTGGGAGAGCTGCGCCGGCAGATCGACCGGCAGGTCATTGTGGAAAAGGCCCCCTCCGGCGGCAGTACCGTAAGGATCAGCACCATGGGATGATGGCAATGCCGCAAAACGCGGCTCTTCCGGTGAAATCGCCCCGTTGGGGCGGCTGCGCCGCCTGTCTGCCAAATTCCGGTTCATCCGATTACTGTGTAAAATCTGACCAAGGAAAAATAAGGAGATAATACTATGAAAACAGCGCTGATTACCGGCATCACCGGCCAGGACGGCAGCTATCTTGCCGAGTTTCTTCTGGAAAAGGGCTACGCGGTCCACGGGATCGTCCGCAGGGCATCCATTTCCAACACCGCCCGGATCGACCACCTGCTGGGGAAAATCACTCTCCATGACGGCGACCTCACCGACAGCAGCTCCCTGATCCGGATCATCGGACAGGTCCAGCCGGATGAAATTTACAATCTGGCGGCTCAGAGCCATGTCCAGGTCAGCTTCGATGTGCCGGAGTATTCCGGGGAAGTGGATGCTTTGGGTGTCCTGCGGATCCTGGAAGCCTGCCGGATCCTGGGCCTGACGAAAAAGACCAGGGTATACCAGGCCTCCACCTCGGAGCTTTTCGGCAAGGTGGAGGAGGTTCCCCAGCGGGAGACCACGCCTTTCCACCCCTATTCTCCCTACGCCGTTGCCAAGCAGTACGGCTTCTGGATCGTCAAGGAGTACCGGGAGGCCTACGGTATGTTCGCCGTCAACGGCATCCTGTTTAACCACGAGTCCGAGCGCCGGGGAGAGAATTTCGTCACCCGGAAGATCACCCTGGCCGCCGGGCGGATCGCCGAGGGTCTCCAGGACCATCTGGAGCTGGGGAACATGGATTCCCTCCGGGACTGGGGCTATGCTAAGGACTATGTGGAGTGCATGTGGATGATGCTGCAGCACGACACCCCCGACGACTTTGTCATTGCCACCGGCGAGCAGCATACCGTCCGGGACTTTACGGAGAGGGCCTTCGCGGCCAACGGTATGACGATCCGCTGGGAGGGTACGGGTCTCAATGAAAAGGGCTATGACGCGGAAACCGGGAAGCTCCTGGTCAGCGTGAATCCGGCCTGGTTCCGGCCCACGGATGTGAATAACCTCTGGGGCGACCCCACCAAGGCGAAAACCGTCCTGGGCTGGAACCCCCAGAAAACCCCCTATGCCCGGCTGGTTCAGATCATGGCGGAGCATGACCGTCAGCTTGCCAAGCGGGAGAAAGCCCTGAAAGGGGAAAGGTAACCATGATGGAGAAAAGCGCGAAAATCTATGTGGCGGGCCACCGGGGCATGGTGGGCTCCGCCATTGTCCGGGAGCTGGAGCGCCAGGGCTATACCAATATCATCACCCGCACCCACAGGGAGCTGGATCTGACCCGGCAGGCGGAGGTGGAGGCCTTTTTCGCGGCGGAAAAGCCGGAGTATGTGTTCCTCGCCGCCGCCAAGGTGGGCGGCATCGTTGCCAACCAGAACGCCCTGGCGGACTTCATGTACGACAACATGATCCTGGAAATGAATGTCATTCACGCGGCGTGGAAAAACGGCTGCAAAAAGCTGGAATTCCTGGGTTCCTCCTGCATTTACCCCCGGATGGCCCCCCAGCCCATGAAAGAGAGCTGTCTTCTGACCTCCGAGCTGGAAAAGACCAACGAGGCCTACGCCCTGGCGAAAATCTCGGGGCTGAAATACTGCGAATTTCTCAACCGCCAGTACGGCACGGACTACATTTCCGTCATGCCCACCAATCTCTACGGCCCCAACGACAATTACCATCCCACCCACTCCCATGTGCTTCCCGCCCTCATCCGCCGGTTCCACGAGGCAAAGGTGGAGAAGAAACCCTATGTGACCTGCTGGGGGGACGGCAGTCCCCTGCGGGAATTCCTGTATGTGGACGATCTGGCAAACCTGTGCGTGTTTCTGATGAACAACTACTCCGGCAACGAGACGGTGAACGCGGGCACCGGCAAGGAGCTGACCATCAAGGAACTGACGGAAATGGTTGCAAAAGTGGTGGGCTACACGGGTGAAATCCGGTGGGACCCCACCAAGCCCAACGGCACCCCCAGAAAGCTTCTGGATGTGTCCAAGGCCACGGCCCTGGGCTGGACCTATAAGACGGAGCTCATTGACGGCATCCGGCTGGCCTACGAGGACTTCCTCCAGAATCCCATCCGCGCCGAGCGGTAAGACAAGCGAGGGATTCTAAGCGTCCGGAATCATTGCGCTATATACAGAACCGGCATTTCCCAGCTTATCGGGTTAAATCAACAAAACGACAAATTGGGAATTTGACGGGCAGTTAAAGCGCGCGGGTGGATAGACGCCTCGCCCCCCGCATTTATGAGGGGGGTGCCACCAGTTCTCAAACTGGTGGCGGGGGGAGCCCGTCGTCCGCATATCTTTCAGAAATAAGTGTGAAGAATGGGACTGTAAACACAGAAAAATCAATTATTTGACGCTTTCGGAAATCCAATCTCCCCCCGTCCCTGCGCTAGCGCAGGGACACCCCCCTCACAAGTGCGGGGGGCGAGGGCGGCTGCGCCGCCAGCCCGCCAAATTCCAATTTGTATACTTGCGGCGAAACCAGATATTCACAAAAAATAAAGACAGGCAGGTGCTCTGTTATGCACATCATTCTCTTGTCCGGCGGATCGGGAAAGCGGCTGTGGCCCCTTTCCAACGACATCCGCTCCAAGCAGTTCATTAAAATCTTCAAAACCCCGGAGGGGGACTATGAGTCCATGGTCCAGCGGGTGTACCGTCAGATCCGAAAGGCGGACCCGGAGGCCTCCGTGACCATTGCCGCCCCCAAAGCCCAGGTCTCCGCCATCCATAACCAGCTGGGTAAGAATGTGGGCATCAGCGTGGAGCCCTGCCGGAGGGATACGTTCCCCGCCATTGTCCTGGCGGCGGCATACCTCCACGATACCCGGGGCGTGGGGGAGGAGGAGGCAGTGGTTGTCTGCCCGGTGGACCCCTATGTGGAGGACGGATATTTTCAGGCGCTGAAAGAACTGGGGAAACAGGCCGGGCTTGGGGAAGCCAATCTGGTGCTCATGGGCATCGAGCCCACCTACCCCAGCGAGAAATACGGCTACATCCTTCCCACGGGACCGGAACAGACCAGCTTCGTTTCCGCCTTTAAAGAAAAGCCAGACGCGAAGACCGCGGCAGAGTATATTGCCCGGGGGGCCCTGTGGAACGGCGGCGTATTTGCCTGCAAGGTGGGGTATCTGCTGAATCATGCCCGGGAACGGTTCGGCTTTGCGGACTACAAACGGCTCTATGAAAGCTACGACTCCCTGACGAAAATCTCCTTTGACTACGCGGTGGTGGAAAAGGAGCCGAAGATCCAGGTCCGCAGGTTCTACGGCGCCTGGAAGGACATCGGCACCTGGAACACCCTGTCCGAAGCCATGGAGGAAAACACCGTTGGCAACGCGATCCTGAACGACACCTGCCGGAATGTCCATGTGCTCAATGAGCTCAGCGTTCCCGTGGTGTGCATGGGCCTAAAAGATGTGGTGGTGTCCGCCTCCCCCGAGGGGATTCTGGTGTCCGACAAGGGTCAGTCCAGCTATATTAAGCCCATTGTGGACCGGATCGACCAGCAGGTAATGTTTGCCGAAAAGAGCTGGGGCAGCTACCGGGTGCTGGATGTGGAGGAGGAAAGCCTGACCATCAAGGTGACCCTGAACCCGGGCAGCCGGATGAACTACCACAGCCACAGCCGCCGGGACGAGGTGTGGACGGTGGTGTCCGGGGAGGGCAGCGCCATTCTGGACGGCGTCCGCCGTGAAGTTAAGCCGGGGGATGTGCTGACTATGAAAGCCGGCTGCCGCCATATGGTCATCGCCGCCACGGAGCTTCGGATCATCGAGGTCCAGCTGGGCAGAGAGATCAATGTGAGCGACAAGCAGAAATTCCCCATGCCGGAAGTATAAAAAACTGTCACCCCGAACCAGAGGCCTCTGGTTCGGGGTGAGTATTTTGTGCAGATTCGCTTTCCGCAGCAAAGAGATAAATTGGTATTTGGCGGGCAGTTAAGGCGCACGGGTGGTTAGACGCCTTGCCCCCCGCGTTTACGAGGGGGGTGATACCAGTGCGCACACTGGTATCGGGGGGAGCCCGTCAACCACAAATCTTCATAAAAAAGTGAGAAGAACAGAGACGGCATACATAAAAAATAATACTGTTTGACGTTCTGCTGCCGGAAATTCGTACTCCCCCCGCCACCAGTTTGAGAACTGGTGGCACCCCCCTCACAAGTGCGGGGGGCGAGGGCGGCTGCGCCGCCAGCTCTACGAATTCCCAATTTACCGCACTGCTATGGTAACCCGATAAGTGTTTTTCTGCACCAAACTACAGGTATTGCAGGAAGATCTCCACCAGGTAGGCGATCTCCGAGGCGGGCAGGGTGATGCCGAAGGTGTTTGCCACCGGCTCCAGGTGCTTTTGAATGACGGATACGATCCCGCTGTTTTTGGACAGGAACCGGCGCAGGTTGGGGTAATACATGGGATCGGCGGAGATCACCCGCTCCACCATATGGGAGCTGTGGGCTAAAAATTTGATGGCGATCTCGTGGCTGAAAGAAAGGCCCAGTTCATCCAGAATTTCGTTCAGCGCCTGATACAGGATGCGGAAAGATTTTTCCGGATCCAGAAAACGCAGGTCCGGGGTGTAGCTCTCCCGGAAGTAGCGCTGCATAAAGGGTGTTATGCGGCTGAAATGTTCCGGGTTTTCGCTGCCTGCGGCGGAGGCGGAAAGCTGGGACAGGGGAGCGCGTTGGAAGCACCGTTCCGCCAGGGCCATGATTCCCGTAAAGGACAGGCCGCTGACGGCCTTGCAGGGAATGCCGGTCTGCTGGGAAATGTATTCCGCCAGGGGCAGAAAGGAGGGCATATCCGTAATGACCAGAACGCCCTCTCCCTGGTGGATGGACTCGGCAACGCCGGCCGCCCGGGCCCGGATGCCCGACGGCGTTTCCGTGGAGGGCACGTCGATTCCGGCGGCGGGGAGATTAGGATGCTGCTGCCTGATCATGTCGGCGTATTGGGACGCCACGGATTTTCCGTGGAGCACAAGAAGCAGGGCGGTGATCCGGGGGCGGGCAAACCGGCGGGCGGCGGTGAGATAGGCGCAGAAGAACGCCGCTTCCTCCGGCGTCAGGGCAAAATCGGCGCCGGAAGCAAAGAGGGAGAACAGCTCCCGGCAGAGGGCGGCAGCTTCCTGTCCGGGGGCGGGAAGATTTGGCTTGTCCGGCAGGGGCAGATGCTTTTTCCAAAGGGACATATTCTGCATAATCAGAAATGCGCCGAGGGCCAGCACCGGGTCAATGGAGGGCGGCTCCCCCACATCTTCCCGGCTGCAGATGCGCAGCCCCCGCTGAAAGACATAGTGGGGGATCCAGCTTTGCAGGTAGGTGATCTGGGCGTCGGACCGGCCTGCCAGGAAGTTGAGAAGATCCTGGATATACTGGGCGGGAAAGAGCAGGTGCTCGGACTGGGGATAGAAGATCTCGTCCTCCGGCATGGCATCCAGGGAGCCTGTCCGCAGATAAAGGTTCTGTAGGGACGGGGGCAGGCTCTGGGTGCTGCCGGGATTAAAAATGATGCATTCGTTGGGAAGCGCGGACAGCAGGTGAAGCATGTAGGAAAGCCGGGTGGGCTTCGCTCCGGCATCCGTCAGGATTCGCTGGGGCAGATGCCCGCAGTTCAGCTCCAGGGTGCTCTGCCGGTGTCCTGAGGTGAAAGCGGCGGCGCAGAACTGCTTTACCACGGTGCGAAGCTCGCTGATCCCGGCAGGGTATCCGGCGGTCAGCAGGAACGCCAGGGCATCCTTTCCCACCATAAGGGAGTGGGAGATGGCGTTGGCCTCCTGGGAAAAGAGGTTCAGAAGCAAAGTGAGCTTTTCCCGCAGCCCCCGTTCATCCAGGGGGAGAATGGTCTCCCGGCAGGGAAAATGCTTCTGCAGGCGGGTAAAAAGCGCCGGATCGCAGTGTACCGGCAGGGAGCAGACCAGGGTGGTATTGAGGGAACGGGGGACGGTCTCGCCGATACGGCAGAAAGAGCCCCGGTCCACGGCGGTGAGCAGCATTTCCAGGACGGAGTCCGGCAGGCGGTGGATCCCCTCCAGATGCACAAGGCCGTACCCGGACAGCTCAAAGCAGCTTTTGGCGGAGCGGCCGTCGGGAGAGACTTCCTTGGAAGAACCGAACACCTTTCGCAGAAAGCTCTTTTCTCCGTGCATGCACCCCCGGCAGTCCACGCTGATCAGCTTGGCTTCCTCCGGCCGCTGCTTCCGGAGCCCGTCAAAAAGCAGCTGGACCAGCTCGTGGACATCCTCCTGGGAGGCACTGGTCAGCAGCAGCGGAAGCCCGTAGGGGGGATAGGAGCAGGCGGACAGGGCGTTCTCCAGGGGCAGCCGGATGGCCTCCGGCAGAGTTTCAGGCTGGGTGCTGAGCCGGGGCGCGGCCTGGACGGGCCCGGCTGCCAGGAGCTTTTCCAGCTCCGGTACTCCTGCCAGGGTGGATGGGAAAAAGCTGTCCGGAAAAGCGGCGGTGAGCACCCGCAGCGACAGGTATAAAATGGGCCGGCCCTGCACTTTCACGGCCTCGCCGTCGTTCCACAGCTCGTTGAGAAGCTTGGAGACATTGGCCCGGTCCAGCTGCAAAGCCCGGGCGATTTCTTCGGTTTCGAAGGGGGAATAGTCGGGGGAATCGGCGGATAGCTGCCGGGAGGTCACCTGACGAAGATGGGCAATGACGCGGTCTTTCCTGTTCAAAAAAACAACCCCTTTTTTGTTTTCTTTCCGGGCGGAACGGATTTAAAGTGTGTCATATTTTGAAAAAACTGTATTTCTGAATGGACTTTCTGTATAAAATTATAACACACTAAAAAAGGGACTGTCAACAGAAATCCGCGAAAGCTTAGCAAAATGCACAAAAATGAGAAAAAGAAAATGAATAATTACGCCAAATAAACAAACGCCACAGAAAATGGACGGCGAAAAAACAGCGCAAATTTGACAAGGAGAAATCGGAAACGGTATAATTCAAATATCGTTGCCGGCAGCAACAGAAAGGAAGGAATGCAATGTGGCATTCAACGTTTTAGTGATCGGTCACGGTACTTTCTCCGAGGACCTGGTGAGAACCGCGGAGATGATCTGCGGACCGGCGGAGGGGGTGCAGACACTTGTTCTGCCCGGCGACCAGGACATGGAAGCCTATGAAGCCGCCCTGCGGGACGCGATGGAGCGCTGCGGCGAGGAAGGACTGCTGATCCTGGCGGACCTGAAAGGCGGAACGCCTTTCCTGACCGCTTCCAGGGTGATGCGGGAATTCTGGCAGAAGCGGATCGAACTGATTACAGGCGTGAATCTGCCCATGCTGATCCATGTGATCAGCAGCACGGAGCTTTCTTTGGATGCCATCCGGGCCGAAGCCGTGCAGATCGGCACCCAGGGAATTACGGATTTGCGGAGCATCATGAGCCGCAGGTGTCAGGAGGTAGCAAAATGAATGTACTGTTGTCCAGAATTGACGAAAGACTGATCCACGGTCAGGTCATGACCCGCTGGATCACCGGACTGTATATCACCCGGATCATTCTTGTGGATGACAAAATCGCAAACGATGATTTCATGGTGGATGTACTGATGCTCTCGGCCCCCGTCGGGGTGGAGGTGCTGGCACTGACGGTAAAAGACGCCCTGAAGTTTATTCAGACGGATACCTCCAGCGCGAAAACCATGCTGCTTTTCAAGGACATCCGCTATGTAAAGGCACTGGCGGAGGGCGGCTATATGGTTCCCAAGCTGGATATTGGAAACATTGGCTCGTCTCCGGTGCGCAAAGCCGTTACACGGGAGGTGTTCATGTCCCCCGAGGAACAGGAGATCGCCAAGGAGCTTTGCGCCAAGGGCATGTATATCTATATTCAGAAGCTCCCCTCCGACCGGGAGCAGGATCTGCGCGCGTTGCTGTAAGAGCGGATTTACCAAATCGTAGCTTTCGGGATCTGCGGAACCGGAGCGGCGCACCGCGGTGAAGCAGGATGGGCGCGTCCGGCGGCTGTTTTCCCTGGCTGGTATAAAAAGGATTGAATTAAGGAGGAATCGCAATGTTGTTAATTCACGCAATTGTAATGGCGGCACTGGTATGGTGTCTGGTTTCAGTCGGCCCCATGTGGCTGAAGTGGTCACTGCATCAGGGCGCGCCGCTGATCGCGGGCCTCATCAACGGCATCATCCTGGGCGATGTGGCCTACGGCCTGACCTTCGGCGCCACGGTCATGCTGGTGTTCATGGGCGTTGCCGTCATCGGCGGCGCGATCCCCAGCGACACGGCCCTGGCCGGTTATGTAGGCGTGACGGTATCCATGATGGCCGGTGTGGATCCCTCCATGGGTGTTACCGTTTCCGCTACCCTGGGCGCTCTGGGCGCGGCCGCCCGTCCCCTGCTCATGACCCTGAACTCCGTTTGGGTCCATCGGGCTGACAAGTATGCCGCCGAGGGCAATTCCAAGGCACTGGCCCGCATCGACATTCTGGGGCCTGTGGCACTGTGCTTCGTGCTCTACTTTATCCCCAGCTTTATCGTCATTTACTTCGGCGCTCCCGTCCTGGATGCCATTATGAACGTCATCCCCGCCTGGCTGCTGACCGGTATGACCGTTGTGGGCAAGCTGCTTCCCGCCCTGGGCCTTGCCATGCTGATGCAGCTGCTGTTTAAGAAGTCCCTGCTTCCCTTCTTCATTTTCGGATTCGTTATGAGCGCGTATCTGGGCCTGGGCATCATTCCCATTGCCATCACCGGCTGTGGTTTTGCGCTGATGCACTATATGTACAGCACGCAGAAAGGAGTACAGTGATTATGGAAAACGAAGTTGTAAAGGAAAATACCGGCGTTAAGCTTCAGAGGAAAGACCTGCTGAAATCCTGGTTCAACTGGATCTGCTTCGGCCAGACCTGCTACAACTACGAGCGTATGCAGGGCATGGGCTTCACCCACAGCATGATCCCTGTTATTAACCGGCTCTACACCGAGAAAGAGGACCGTGCCGCTGCCCTCCAGCGCCACATGACCTACTACAATACCGAGAACAACTGGGGCGCTGCCGTTGCCGGTATCGCCGCCTCCATGGAGGAAGAGCGGGCAAACGGCGCCGACATCGATGACGACGCCATCAACGGTATCAAGACTTCCCTGATGGGCCCCCTGGCCGGTATCGGCGATACCGTGACCCAGAGCCTGGTCAAGACCATTTTCCTGTCCATCGGCTGCTCCCTGGCCATGGCCGGAAACGTTCTGGGACCCATCTTCTTCTTCCTGGGCATGTCCGCCTATGCCCTTGGCCTGAGCTACTACTTGTACTTCATGGGCTACAATAACGGCAAGACCTCCATCACCAAGCTTCTGCGCAGCGGTGTCATCAAGAACGTATCCGAGGCCCTGGGCGCTCTGGGTATGATGGTTCTGGGCGCCATGGTGGCGGCAAATATCAACGTCACCACCCCGCTGGCCTTTAGCGTGGGCGGCAGTGAGATCGTTCTGCAGAAGATTTTTGACTCCATCCTGCCTAAGATGCTGCCTCTGGCAGTGTTCCTTGTGACCTACCGTCTGGTGGTCAAGGGCAAGAAGCCTTCCTACATTATTATTGGTATGTTTGTCGTCGGCATTCTGGGGTCTGTGCTGCATCTGCTTGGATGATGCGGGAGGAAAAACGCGAAATGACAAAGATGGAAAAACACATCCGGGCCTTTGGCGGGAAAGAAAAGCCGATCATCGGCTGCCTGCATCTGCGGGCCCTGCCCGGGACCCCCATGTGGGATCGGAACCTATCCATGGAGGAGCATATCGACCTGATCCTTGCGGACGCGAAGATTCTCAAGGAAGCAGGCTTTGATGCTTTCGTATTTGCCAACGAATCGGATTATCCCTATGTGGAACAGGTGGGACCGGAGATTGTGGCGGCCTACACCCGCATCGTCACCGCGGTGACCTCCGAATATAAGCTTCCCTTTGGCGTGGGCATTATGTTCGATCCCCTGGCCACCGTGGCGGTTGCCAAGGCCACCGGCGCGTCCTTTATCCGGGGCATGCTTCACGGGGTCCTGGCAACGGACTTTGGCCTCATGAGCAAGACCCTTGGGGAAACGCTGCGGTACGCAAAGAAGATCGGTGCGGAGGACCTGAATATCTATTCCGCCGTTGAGGGCCATTTCGGTGTCAGTCTGGATACCCGCCCCGTGGAGCAGAAGTTTGCCGAGGGCAGGCTGATCCTGCCCCTGGCCGGTTATCTGCTGGGCGCCCCAAAGGCCGGCACCGCTCCGGAGGAATCCATGCTGGCGAAGCTGAAGCAGCTGGACCCCACCGTGCCGCTGATCCTGAACAACGGCGCGAAGGTCTCCAATGTGAAAGGATTGCTTCCCTACTGCGACGGCGTTCTGGTGGGAACCGCCCTGAAAAAAGACGGCTACCTGTATAATCCCGTGGACCGGGACCGTGCGGAAGCTTTCATTCAGGCGGCAAAAGGATAAGACAATGTTTGGCGGGTATCCGTGCGGTATCCGCCAAACTGTATTTACGGTTATCGGCAAAAGCAGCAGTGCGAAAATTTGGAATTTGTCGGCAGGGCCGACAGCCAAGTCGTGACGAACGTGGTCTGTAATCGTTCTCACCCTGACCCGCTCGGTATCGTTCCGTAGTGCTGTAAATTGGGAATTTGTCGGCAGGGCCGACAGCCAAGTCGTGACGAACGTGGTCTGTAATCGTTCTCACCCTTTTAATTTAGGTATGATTGCCACCGGCAATCATTCAGATTTTGATTCACTGCGTGCAGCACCACCCGCTCGGTATCGTTCTGCGGTTCGGCAAATTGGAATTTGGCGGGCTGTTAGAACGTGTCATTCCGAACCAGTTCTCAAATTAGTGTGGGAATCCCCATCGAATTCCAGGCAGCCTATCGTCATCCGTTCGTAGGGGCGGTCATTGACCGCCCGCAAAAACGTACCGAATTCCAGCATTAATTCATGTAAAATGGAACCTTTTCGCCGAAAGAAATACGAATGTCGAAGCTTTCCTTGCCGGGCGCTCAATGAGCGCCCCTACGGAGGTAGACGATCATGATTCGGAAATTTGAGGGGGATTGCCACACCAGTCTGCGGACTGGTTTGCAATGACCGGGAATTCGAAAAATTCCAATTTGTATACTTGCTGCGTAAAACCGATATGCACATATAAAATTATGTATAAGCTTGCGTTATTTGATATTGACGGAACTCTGTTCGATGAGAAAAAAAGGGTCTATCCTGACAGTGCCGTGGAGGCTCTGAAAAAGCTCCATGAAAACGGAATCCTGATCGGCGTGGCCACGGGCCGCCCGCCCTTTTCCGCCCTGACCCTCCGGCAGGCGGGGATCCCGCTGGACTACCTTGTGTGCGGCAACGGCCACCTGGTCCTGGACGGCCAGGGAAATATTCTGGAGAGCAGAACCTTTCCGCCGGAGCTTTCCCAGCGGGTCTGGGCGTACTGCCGGGAAAACCAAATCGGTCTGCTCTGGAAGTACCCCGACTGCACCTATGTTTACCGGGGAGATCCGGAATTCGACAAGGTGTTTTCCAAGAACCCGGCAACCGCCGCCCGGGTCTTTTGCAATGACCAGACCATCCATCTGACCCGGTCCCCCAACGGCGGGTGCCTTGCCTGCGGCCTGGAGCAGATGGATGCCTTTAACCGGCATTTTGAAGGGCTGTGCCGGGCTGTGGATATCAACGGGCGGAGCAGCGACCTGATGCTGTGGAACGTGGATAAGCGCTCCGGGGTGGAGCTGCTGCTGAAATGGCTGGGTATCTTGCCGGAGGAATGCATCGCCTTTGGAGACAACCGGAACGATTTGGAGATCATCCGGTATGTAGGAACCGGTGTCGCCATGGGAAACGGAGAAGCGGAATTGAAGCGGGCCGGCGATTATGTTACCGCGGCTATCGATGACGACGGAATTCGGAAAGGCCTGGAACACTTCGGCCTGATTTAGGAGAATCCCAAACAAATTGCCTGTCTCAAGCAGCGGCACTGCAAAAGTGCCGCTGCTTTTCCGGTTTTTCCGGTGCGCGCGGATTCACGATGACGGAAAATTTAAGGTTGCAGTGACCGGGAGTGCAACGGTAAGGAGCATACCGCTTAGTGTTCCGTATGGGACTTGCATTTTTTGTAAAAAGGATGTAAAATGTATGTATAATTTTTTGAAAAGGAGTAAATCGCGATGCCTCTTGTAACACTGAAATCTGTCATCGATGAATCCCGGGGAAAGGGCTACGCTATCGGCTCTTTCAACTTTAACGGGATCGAGGACGCCCGGGGTATTATTGAAGCTGCCGAGGAGAAGAGTTCTCCCGTGATTCTGATGGCGAGTATGTCCGCCGTCAAGTATTTCGGCGGCGTGAAGCCCTGCGCCGCCTTTATTAAAGCCCTGGCGGAGGACAGTCCCGCCCCCATTGTGCTGCATGTGGACCACTGCGACGACATCGGGATGCTGAAGGACTGCGTGGACTACGGCTTCACCTCCGTTATGATCGACGGCTCCGCCCTGAACTTTGAGGAAAATGTGGCCATCACAGCCAGAACCGTGGAGTACGCCCGGAAGTTCGGCGTTTCTGTGGAGGGCGAGCTGGGCCGCCTGGGCGGCCGTGAGGAAAACGTGGACGTTTCCGACCGGAATGCCAATATGACCGACCCCAACGCGGTGGAGGAATTTGTGGCCCGGACCGGTGTGGATGCCCTGGCAATTGCCATCGGCAATGCCCATGGCTTTTACAAGGGCACCCCCAAGCTGGACTTTGACCGTCTGATCGCCATTCGCAAGCTGGTGGACTGCGGTCTGGTGCTCCACGGCGGCACCGGTATCCCCGAGCCGGACTTCATCCGGGCGGTGCAGTGCGGCATGAACAAGATCAACGTGGGCACCGAGCTGAAGTACGCCTGCAGCCAGACTGCCCGGGCCTGCATGGCCGCGAAGCCCAATGAGATCGACATCCGCAAGCTGGTGGGGGACAACCGGAAAGCCTGCCGGGAGATCGTCCTGCACAAAATCGACCTGTTCGGCTCCGCCGGCAGGGCCCACAACGAAATCTGATGGCAGGACTGAATCTGGTGCTGCTGGCAGGGCTGCCCGCCTCGGGAAAGTCCCACTTTGCCCGGTTCATAAGCGGTAAGCTCGGCTATCCGGTGATTGCCAAGGATGCCATCAAGGAGATCCTCTTTGACGATGTGGGCTTTCACAGCCGTGCCGAAAAGGTGAAGCTGGGGATCGCTGCCATGGATCTGATGTACGACCAGGCGGACACCCTGCTGGGCCAGGGCATCTCCGTGATCCTGGACAACAATTTTGAGAATGTATCCCTGCCCGGCGTCCAAAAGCTTATGGAAAAACACCGTCCCAACACGGTTACGGTGCGCTTTGAGGGGGACCCCAAGGCGGTGTACCAGCGCTTTGTGAAGCGGGACGCGGACCCCAGCCGCCACCGGGGCCATGTGGTCAACACCTGCTACCCGGAGGTTGGGGAGCCGGAGCCCTATGTGCCCATGGGCGCGGAAGCCTTTGAAGAAAAGTTTCGCAGCCGGGGGATCATGGACTTTTACCCTGGCGGAAAGCTCCTCACCGTGGACGTGACCAGCTTCGAAAACTACTCCGAGCAGGCACTGTATGAAAGACTTCGCGGGGAACTGATATAAAGGAACCTCTGAATAAAGAAGTCCGAATTTCCTGATGCATATCAGGTTCACACGGCAAATTGGAATTTAATTGACAATTGACAATGAACAATTGACAATTAAGGAAT
>CAZVDH010000023.1:0-22319 GCA_964625595.1 uncultured Oscillospiraceae bacterium
AGGGATCGGGCAGCTTCACGGTGCCGTTCTCGCAGACCACCTCGCACTGGATGTCGTAGCCGTAGCCGTCGGCAACCTGGACCTCCACATCGATGAAGCAGCCGGACTTGGTCCGCATCAGCATGACCTGGGGGTTATCGTAGCCCTTGTTGGAGTTGGCGCTCTGGCGGACCTTGACGCACTGCACATCCTCATACTCGTCGCCCAGCAGCCAGCGGCAGATGTCCAGCTCGTGGATAGCCACGTTCGTGACGCCGTTCTCGGTCTTGAAGCCGGGGCCCTGGCTCACGTTCCGGTGGCAGGCCTTGATGACCAGAGGCGCGCCGATCTCGCCGGAGGCGATGATCCGCTTCATTTCGGCGTAGCCCCGGTCGTACCGGCGCATGAAGCCCACCTGCACCAGCCGGCGGCCGATCTCCAGCTCCCGGTTGATGATCTCCTCGCAGTCCTTGCCGGTGAGGCTCAGGGGCTTCTCACAGAAGCACCACTTTTCCTCGGCCAGGACCTTCATCACATAGTCGTGATGGGTGGGGTCGATGGAGGTGATGACCACGGCCTCCACCTCGGGATCGCGAATCATGCCGTCGCAGTCATTGCCGAAGGAACGGATGCCGTACTTTTCCGCAACGGCATCGGCAGCGGCGGGTACATAGTCGGAAACCGCCACAACGGTAGCGCCGGGAACGGTGTCCATGATCCGGCGGCAGTGATCCTTACCGATGGCGCCGCAGCCGATGATACCGATTTTCAGAATCTTCTCCATAGCGAAAATCTCTCCCCTAATTAATATTTTCTGGCGTCCTTGACATGGGCCAGATGATCGGCATAAGCTTTCAGGTTTTCCGGGTTCTCGGAGACCTCGGTATCGCCCACACGCCACCAGGCGCCGTAGCCGTCGGTCATGGTCTTGGGCAGCACCTTGATGTCAATGAGCACCGGGCAGTCCTTCACGGTCTTGGCGTCCATAACGGCGGCTTTCAGTTCGCCCATGGTCCGGGCGGAGTAGGCTTTGCAGCCGTAGGCTTCCGCAACCTTGGCGTAGTCGATGTTCAGGAACTTGCCGGACAGGGCCCCGTCGGCACCCCGGGCACGAAGCTCGGTGCACAATGTTGCGTTGCCGTGACCCACCTGCAGGTTATTGATGCAGCCGAAGCTGGCGTTGTCAAACAGGCACACAATGATCTTCTTGTGCTCCTGGACGGCGGTGATCAGCTCGGAGTGCAGCATATTGAAGCTGCCGTCGCCGCAGAAGGAGTAGACCTCATGCTCGTCGCCGATGGCCAGCTTGACGCCCAGAGCGCCCGCGATCTCGTAGCCCATGGTGGAGTAGCCATACTCCATGTTGTAGCTATCGATGCCCGTGGGCCGGAACATCCGCTGCATGTCGCCGGGCAGGCTGCCGGCGGCGCCGATAGCCACATCCCCCGGCTCCATCATGGCATTGATGGCGCCCAGAGCGGTGGTCTGGCACAGCTCGGCGTTCAGGTCGTGGGCAAAGCGCCGGGCGGAAGCGTAGTTGGCGTCGTTGATGATGGGACGCCACTCGTCGGTGTCCTCAAATTCCACGCCGTCCAGTCGGACCAGCTCCTCCGCCCACTTCCGGCGGGCGGCTTCAATTTCGCCGTTATAGGCGGGCTTATAGCCGTCCAGCAGCTTGAGCAGCCGGGGCAGGGCGTCCTTGGCGTCGGCCACCACGGGGATGGCGTCCAGCTTCAGAGCCTGGAACTCGGAGACATTGATGTTGACGAACTTCGCGTCGTCCCGGAACAGCCACTTGGAGGCGGTGGTGAAGTCGGTGTAGCGGGTGCCCACGCCGATGATCAGGTCCGCGTCCACGGCGATCTCATTGGCAGCGGAGCAGCCGGTGACACCCAGGCCGCCCAGGTTCAGGGGGTGGGTCCATTCCACAGCACTCTTGCCCGCCTGGGTCTCGCCAAAGGGGATGCCGGTCTTCTCCGCAAATTCCCGGAACTCGGCATGGGCCTCGGAGTAGCGCACGCCGCCGCCGCAGACCAGCATGGGCTTTTTCGCGGCCCGGATGGCCGCCGCCGCCTCTTCCAGAGCAGCCTGGGTGGCAGGACGGCGCTCCAGCCGCCACACCCGCTTGGCGAGGAAGGACACGGGGTAGTCATAGGCCTCGCCCTCCACGTCCTGGGGCATTGCCAGGCACACCGCGCCGGTGTTGGCGGGGTCGGTGAGGGTGCGGAAAGCGTTTATGCAGGCGCTCATGAGCTGCTCGGGCCGGACGATCCGGTCCCAGTAGCGGCAGACTGCCTTGAACGCGTCGTTGGTGGTGGTTGCCATGGAATTAATGTGCTCCACCTGCTGCAAAACGGGATCGGGCTGGCGGCAGGCGTAGGTATCGCCGGGCAGCACCAGCAGGGGGATATTGTTGGAGGTTGCGGTGCCGCAGGCGGTGACCATATTGGCGGCGCCGGGGCCGATGGAGGATGTGGCGACGCAGATCTGCTTGCGCTTCATCTGCTTGGCAAAGGCAACGGCAGCCTGGGCCATGCCCTGCTCATTCTTGCCCTGATACACCTCCAGCCGGTGGGCCTCCTGGATCAGCGCCTGTCCCAGGCCCACAACATTGCCGTGGCCGGGGATAATGAATACGCCCCGGACAAAGGGAGTCTGCACCCCATCGACCTCAATGTACTGATTTTCCAGAAAACGCACCAGGGCCTGGGCCATGGTCAGGCGGACGGTCTGACTCATTTCGTTTCTTCCCCTTCCATTTTAAAAATATGCTCGTTGGCATCGGGTTTCCAAAGCCACGCGTGCTCCTCGTCATCGATGCGGGTCTTCTTCCAGGGGTCGCCCTCCAGATGCCGGATGCCCCAGGCGTAGCACATGGCGTAGCCCGGCGCGGCGGTCTGGGAGTGGAAGCCGCTGGTGATCACCGCAAGGCCGTTGTGCACGGTCTTGTAGATCTCGCCGTTGGCAAAGCCCGCGCCGAAGCCCTGGGGATGGTCAAAGCGGTAGAAGTAGACCTCCGGCTGGGGATGGTGGTGGGGCGGATACGACGACCACTTGCCGGGGAAGTTCAGCACCTCGCCCAGCACCATGTTGGAGTAAGGGGCGTTGTCGTAGTCGAAGAAAGTCTTGATCTCCCGGCGCATGCAGCCCATCAGCTCCCCGTTCGCCCCGGCGTGCTGTGTCTGCACGGTTTCGGGGGTGTACATCACGGGGGTGTAATCCCGGTCATTGACGGTCTTCTGGATGTACAGCTCACTGTGACTGTGGGCCTCCAGGGTGATGACGGTCTTTCTGGGAGCCAGCAGGCAGTAGGCTTCATACCGGAAGCAGTCGGGGCGGACGCCCCGGACTTTCAGATCATTCCAGCGGAACGTGACCTCGCCGGAAAACAGCAGCACCGCCGTCTCCTTTTCCGCTTCCTGGATGCGGTAGGTGTCCCCCGGCTCCAGGACCAGCAGGCCAACATCCATCTGGGTGCCCATGTCATCCTTATCCGCTTCAATATAGGGGTTGTAGCCCCGGACCAGAGAAGCATTTCTGTCAAGATAGGTCACGGCGTTTCTCCCCTTTCTTACAGTCCCGTATGGGCGCGGATATAGGCCCGGGCTTTCTGGGCGTACTCCAGGGGATCGGCCTTGGCAGGATCCTGCTCGGCCTCCACCAGCAGCCAGCCCTCGTAATTCGCCTTCGACAGCACTTCAAACACGGAATCAAAGTCCACGCCGCCGTCGCCGGGAACGGTGAAAGCGCCGTTGCGGACAGCCTGCAGGAAGCTCCAGTTATTCTTCCGGGCTTCCTCCACCACCGGCAGGCGCATATCTTTCAGGTGGACATGGCCGATCCGGTCGGTATACTTTTTCAGCATGGCAAGGGGATCCTCACCGGCAAAGGTGAAGTGGCCGGTGTCGTAGCACAGGAACACATACTTAGGGTCGGTGTTTGCCATCATCCGGTCCGTCTCGGCGGCAGTCTGCACCACGGTGCCCATGTGGTGGTGGAAGCAGAGCTTGAAGCCCCGCTCATAAGCCACCTTGCCCAGCTTATTCAGGCCGTCGCAGAACCGGTCCCACTGCTTGTCGTCCATCACGGGCTTGTGGTTTCCGGTGAGGATGGGGGTATCCACCTGCCCCTGGATGGAGCCGCTCTGCTCGCTGACATTGATCCGGTCAGCGCCCACGGCAGCCAGGAAGTCCAGGTTCGCGATGAAATCGGCTTCCACTTCCTCATAGGGCTTGGTGAGCAGGAAAGAGGAGAACCAGCGGCTGGCAATGCGCATGCCCCGCAGGTCCAGCTGATGCTTCAGCTCGGCAGGATCGGTGGGATACTTGTTGCCGATCTCACAGCCGGTGAACCCGGCCAGGGCCATTTCGCTGACGGTCTGACGGAAGGTATTCTCCGCGCCCAGCTCGGGCATGTCGTCGTTGCACCAGCCGATGGGGGCGATGCCCAGCTTTACCTTGTTGGCGTCAAACATGCTTTGTATCTTCTCCTTTCAGATACGGGCCACGCCGGAATCCCGGGCAGCCTGGGCAACCGCCTTGGCAACGGCGGGGCCGACACGCTTGTCAAATGCCTTGGGGATGATGTAGTCGGCGGACAGCTCATCGTCGGAGATCAGGTCGGCCAGCGCCTTGGCGGCAGCCATCTTCATTTCCTCGTTGATGTCGGAAGCCCGCACATCGAAAGCGCCCCGGAAGATGCCGGGGAACGCCAGCACGTTATTGATCTGGTTGGGATAGTCGCTGCGGCCGGTGGAGACAACGGCAGCGCCGCCCGCCTTGGCGTCATCGGGGAAGATCTCCGGAGTGGGGTTGGCGCAGGCAAAGACGATAGCGTCCTTATTCATGGTTCGGACCATCTCGGTGGTCAGGGTGCCGGGAGCGGAAACGCCGATAAACACATCCGCGCCCTTGATGACATCCGCCAGCTTGCCCTTTTCCATGTTCCGGTTGGTGACCTGGGCCATTTCCTCCTTGATCCAGTTCAGGCCCTCCCGGCCCTCGTAGATCGCGCCTTTCCGGTCGGTCATGACGATGTTCTTAAAGCCGGCGGACAGCAGCAGCTTGGTGATGGAAATGGCGGCGGCTCCCGCGCCGGAGGTGACCACTTTCACATCCTCCTTCTTCTTGCCCACAACCTTGAGGGCGTTGGTCAGGCCCGCCAGGGTGATGACGGCGGTGCCGTGCTGGTCGTCGTGGAAGATGGGAATGTCGCACTTTTCTTTCAGCTTCCGCTCGATCTCAAAGCACCGGGGGGCGGAGATGTCCTCCAGATTGATGCCGCCGAAGGAGCCGGAGATCAGGTAGACGGCGTTGACAAACTCGTCCACATCCTTGGTCTTGACGCACAGGGGGAAAGCGTCCACATCGCCGAAGGACTTGAACAGCACGCACTTGCCCTCCATAACGGGCATACCCGCCTCGGGGCCGATGTCACCCAGACCCAGAACGGCGGTGCCGTCGGTGATGACGGCGCACAGGTTGTGCCGGCGGGTCAGGTCATAGGACTTGTTGATATCTTTCTGAATCTCCAGGCAGGGCTGGGCAACGCCGGGAGTGTAGGCCAGGGACAGGTCGTCCTTGGTCTCCACGGGCACCGTGGCCCGCACCTCGATTTTGCCCTTCCACTCACCGTGGAGCCGCAGGGATTCCTTTGCGTAATCCATTGGTAATTCCTCCCAATATTTATTGAATCAGATGAACAATGCGGAAAAAGGGATTTGTAGGGCTGGCGGCGCAGCCGCCCTCGCCCCCCGCACTTGTGAGGGGGGTGCCCCAGTGCGCACACTGGGGCGGGGGGAGCCCGTCACCCGCATAGCTTTCACAAAAAAGAACGTGGAATACGGACGGCAAGCGCAGAAAGGCAATTCTGTTTTACGTTCTGCTTCCGAAAATTCGTACTCCCCCCGCCACCAGTTTTCGAACTGGTGGAACCCCCCTCGTAAACGCGGGGGGCAAGGCGTCTAACCGCCCGCGTACCTTAACTGCCCGCTAAATTCCAATTTCCCGTTCCGTTGTGTCAGCCCACAATTCGGGGCAAAGTGGAGCCGCCGTAGGGCATGGCAAGAACCGTGGCGTCCTTTCCCAGCTTTTCGAACGCAGCGTCCAGGGCCGCCTGGGCAGAGGGCTGGGGGGTGAGGAAAATGGAACGGACAAAGTCCGGCTCCATGTCCGACACCAGCCACACATCCGCCTTTTGCAGCGTCATGGCAATGGCCGCCGCCTTGTGGCCGCCCAACTGGAAATCCCGGCCGATCCGCTCGATCATGGCCTCGGGAGAGGGGGAGGTGGTCATCCACTGCTCAAATACCCGCTCGCCCAGCCCCTCCTTGCAGGAGCCGATGAGGATGATGATGCCGCCGCTCTTCACCGCGTGGCGGGCATTGTCCAGGGCTTTCTGGGTCTGGTACAGGTTCATATCCTTGGGAGCCCCGCCCTGGCTCACCAGCACGATGTCCGCCCCCTGGGGCAGCTCCTTTAAGTAGAGAGTATCGAGAAACGCGCAGCCTGCCCGGTGGGCTTTCACCGGATCGCCCGCCACCGCTTTCAGGATTTCCTTGTGCTCGCTGAGCACCACGTTGACGATGAAGTCGATGCCGCAGATGGCCCCCGCTTCCTCAATGTCCATCCGCAGGGGGTTCGTTTCCAGAGCGCCGGCACAGGCCTCGGGCCGCACCATCATGGAGTGATTGCTCTGGATGGCGTCCCGGGTGGAAACCCCGGGCATAATGGCCTTGGCACCGCCGGAATACCCGGCAAAGTAGTGGTACTCAATGTTTCCCAGGCAGATCCGCCGGTCCGCCTCCGCCACCACCCGGGTAATATCCACGGGAGTGCCCGCTTTGGTAACGCCCATATGGACGCAGTCATCCGGCTCGCAGTCCACGCAGGCGATCTCGGAGAACGCCCGCTCCCCAGCAAGGCGCCGCCGTTCCTCGTCGGTATGATGGCGGTGGCTGCCCAGGGCGAATACCAGGGTGATGTCCTCCCGGCGCACGCCCGCGGCGTACAGCTCGTCCAGAAGCGCGGGCATGACCTTATAGGTGGGCATGGGCCGGGTGATGTCGCTGGTGACGATGGCGATTTTCTCACCGGGCTTTACGATTTCCCCCAGACGGGGGGAGCCGATGGGCTCCGCCAACGCCCGGCGGACCTCCGCCTCCCCGGTCAGTCCCGTGGGAACGGGGTTCGCGTGAAGCTCGCCCATTAAGTTTTTCTCAGGCACCTCCACCTCCTGGGTGGAGGTGCCGAAGCCGAAGCTTAAACGCATGGCTCAGCCCTTTCTGGCAAGGACGGCCTTTACCTGGCGCACCACATGGTCGGCAGTCAGGCCGAAGCGCTCCTGGAGGTACCCCTGAGGGCCAACTTCGCCGAACTCATCCTCCACCGCCACGCAGGCAGCGGGCACCGGGCACCGCTCGCACAGCACCTGGGCAACGGAGGCGTACAGGCCGCCGTGCCGGTTGTGGTTTTCCGCCACCACCACGGCCCCGGTCTTCCGGGCGTATTCCTCCACCGCTTCTTCATCCAGAGGCTTGACGCTGAACATATCCAGCACGGAGATCTCGATTCCCTCCGCCGCCAGGATGTCCGCGGCTTTCATGGCCTCGTGGACCATGATGCCGGAGGCGAAGACCGCCGCGTCGCCGCCCTCCCGCAAGACGGTAGCCTTGCCGATGGGCACTTCGCTACCCTCGGCGTAAACCTTGGCGTACTGCTTCCGGCCCACCCGGATATACTTGACGCCCTTGCGGTTCACGCACTGACGGATGGCGCTTTCCAAAAGGGTGGGGTCGGTCACATCGATCACGGTAGCGCCGGGGATGGTGTTGTACAGGGCCATATCCTCAAAGGGCATATGGGTGCCGCCGTTCATGGCTGCCATGACACCGGGGTCGGTGCCGATGATGGTAATATCATTCTTGGCATACCCGGCGCTGAGGAACACCTGGTCAAAGCACCGCCGGGAGGCGAAGGGGCCGAAGGTGTGGACAATGGGCTTGAACCCGGCGGAAGCCAGGCCGCAGGCCACGCCGATCATGTTGGCCTCGGCGATGCCGCAGTTGATGGCACGGTCCGCCACATCCCGGGTGCCTTTCAGGGTGCCGATGCAGCTCATCAGGTCCGCGTCCAGGTAGACGATCTCCGGATCCTCCTTTACCAGGGCGGGGATCACCCGGCCCAGTACCTCCTTGCAGGCCCGCTTATCCATTTCACCGTTGTAGACAATTTCCATAGCTCAGCCCTCCAGCGCGTCCAGCTCAGACTGCAGCTGAGCCATCCATCTAGCGTACTGCTCGTCGTTTACCGTCAGAGAGTGGTTCATCACGGTCTCGGCGACCTCCTTGATGCCCGCGCCCTTTACGGTGTCCATGACGATGGCAAAGGGCTTGCCGCTGCCCACCCGGGTATGCTCCAGGGCCTGAGCCAGCGCTTCCACATCATTGCCGTCCACCTTAACGGTGTCAAAGCCGAAGGCATTGAACTTCTCCACATAGTCGCCCATGGGCAGAACATCCTCGGTCCAGCCGTCCAGCTGCCGCTTGTTCCAGTCCAGCAGCACCACAAGATTGTCAAGCTTCTTGGCCGCGGCAAAGGAGAAAGCCTCCCACACCTGGCCCTCATTGCTTTCGCCGTCGCCCACGATCAGGAACACACGGCTGTCCCTGCCCCGGAGCTTTTCGCCCATGGCCATGCCGCAGGCCAGGGAGGTGCCCTGACCCAGGGAGCCGGTGGTCATGTCCACGCCGGGGGTCTTGTTCCGGTCGCAGTGGCTGGGAAGCCGGGTGCCGGGCCGGTTCAGGGTTTTCAGCTCCTCATAGGGGAAGAAGCCCTTTACCGCCAGGGTGCCGTACACCGCGGGACCGGCGTGGCCCTTGGAGCACACCAGCTTGTCCCGCTCAGGCCACTGGGGATTGGCGGGGTCCACTTTCATTTCGCTGCCGTAGAGCACCGCCAGCACATCGCAAATGCTCAGCGCGCCGCCGATGTGTCCGGAACCCAGGGAGTGAATGGCCTCCAGGGCCGCCATGCGGATGCGCACGGCCAGGGCCTTCAATTCGTTTTTCTTGGTAATATCCATGGTTTCACCTCAATTAATCGTTACAAAGTCCCGCGCCGTGGCGGAGAGCCTTCACAACAGGCAGCTCCTCGCCGGTGAGGAACCGGATCAGCGCGCCGCCGCCGGTGCAGATATAGCCCATCTTGGAGGCAAGGCCGTACTTTTCCGTGGCGGTGATGCTGTCGCCGCCGCCCAGGACGGTAAAGCCCTCGGTGTCCGCCAGGGCCTGCCACACCGCCTTGGTGCCGTACTCGCTGGGAGCCTGCTCAAAGACGCCCATGGGGCCGTTGACGAAGACGGTCTTGGCATTCAGGATGGCATTGCGGTAGCTTTCGGCGGTTTTGCTTCCCACGTCCAGGGAAGTGATGTCCCCGGGAACCTCCCCCAGGACCGCCTCCCGGCGCTCACCCTGATCCACCCAGGCAAGGTCAACCGGCAGGCAGATCCTATCGCCGTACTGGGCAAAAAGCTCCTTGGCCTTGTCGATGTACTCGCCGTAGTTGGATTTGAGGATAAAATTCACGCTGCCGCTGCCGATTTCCTTACCCAGGGCCGTGAGGAAGATGTTCCCCACCAGGCCGCCGGTAAGGATCTTATCCGCCACGCCCCGGCTCAGGACGGTGTTCATCATCAGGAACGCATCGGAAATCTTCGCGCCGCCCAGGACGAACACGCAGGGGCGGACCGGCGCCTCCATGACCTGGGACACGGTGCAGTACTCTTTTTCAAAGAGCCGGCCCATGTAGGAGGGCAGCACCTGCTCAAAGCCGCACAGGCTGGGCTGATCCCGGTGGGCCGCCGCGAAGGCGTCGCAGACATAGAGGTCTGCCAGGGGGGCCAGCTTCTCCACAAGCTGCGTCTTCGCCTGCTGCTCATGGGTCAGGCACAGCTTCATTTCAAAGAGGGTCTGTTCCTCGGAGACGAAGCGCACGTTGTCGAGAAGCAGGATTTCCCCCTCCTTCAGGCGACCGATGGCCTCCCGGGCGGCAGGGCCGCACACGTCGTCGATCCACTTGACCTCCCGGCCCAGAAGCTCCTGCAGCACTGCGGCGTGGGGCTTCGTGGTGTAGAAATTCTTGTACTCAATATCGCTGCCCTGGTGGGCCATCAGGACCACCTTCGCCCCCCGGTCACTGAGCTCCCGGACGGTGGGCACGCAGGCCTGGATGCGGTTGATGCTCTTGAGGGTTCCCTTTGTCCGGTCCACCGGCTGGTTGATGTCCACCCGGCACAGGACGGTTTTCCCCTTAACCTCCGCCTCGTCCAGGGTTTTGATTCCGAATCGCATGCAGCTCTCTCCTTACTTGAACCGGCCGATCTTCAGGTACTTGTTGGTGGCAGCGGTGCCCTCTTCCCGGGTCAGCTGCATCTTCATAGCGGAACGGATGGCGTCCATGGTCTCGGGGATGGTGACGCTCTCCTGGGGAATGTGGATGGCGTACATGATGTCGTTGCCGCTCTCCACCACGGAGTCCTCCCACAGGCCGATCTCGTAGATGTCACCCCGGCGGTTGCCCAGGTCACGGCCGTACTTGAAGAAAGAGGCGTTGCCCATGAAGCCCTCGTCGATGGTGACGGTGCGGATACGGGGATGGGCACGGAAAGCGGCCAGGGCCTCTTCCTTCGTGATCTTCCGGCCGTCCTTGCCGGAGGCCAGAACGGTGATGATGTGGCCGTGGGTCACAGGGGTATGTACCAGGATGCCGGTAGCCTGCACATGGGGCATGATGGTCATGAGGTCAACGGCCTGATGGGAGGGAGCCTTGTCGATCTGCAGGGCGTTGGTCAGTCCGCGGTGGTAGTCGCCGGGGTCAGCCACACGGCGGATGATGGTGATGGCAACCTTATCAACGCCATAAGCACGGTCCAGGCAGTCCACGGTACGGATGAGGCCCGTGGTGTTGCAGGAGGTGAGCTTCAGGTAGTTCTGGCCCAGGCCCTTTTCATAGTTGGCATAGCCATGGAAGAACACATCGGCGACGCTGTTCTTCTCGCCGCCCTGGAAGATGGCCTTTACGCCCATCTTCTCGTAGATGACCTTGTTCTTCGCGCCCACGCCGCCGGGAGCGGAGTCCAGCATAATGTCGACCTTGCCGCACAGTTCTTCAAAGGTGCCGGCCACGGGGATATCCTTGGCGTCGAAGGCGGCGCGGTCCGCGCCGTTTACCAGATAGAGGTTATACTTGACGCCGTTTGCGCCGATCATGTCGTTTTCCCGCAGAGCGCGGATCGCCAGAGTGGGGGCCAGGTCAGCAATGCCGACAAGCTCCATATCCTCCTGCATGGCAACGCCGTCCGCCAGACGCTGACCGATGGTGCCGTAACCCGCGACGCCTACTCTTACTTTAGCCATAATCCAATATCCTCCTGTAATTTAAATTGTTTTATCCACCCGAAACCGGGCAGACAGTTTCATTTGAATTGTACCATACCGTTACCAACCTGTCAACGACAGACTGTGATTTTCTTGTGAAATTTCCCTGAAAAAATTATTGAAGTTACTAATTTTACAAAACAGTTGACAATTTACAAAAAAGAGGCTATAGTAATAGCAGATTGTCAGAAGCTGTACGCCGGTGCCCGGAAAGGAGTGTTTCCCTCCATGAAAGAAGTCAGACAGAAGCAGATGCTTTCCCTCATTGCCCAGCGGGGCAGTATCACCATGGAGGAGCTGCAGCGTATCTTCGGCATCTCCATGAATACCATCCGTTCCGATGTGGCCAAGCTCGCCGCCTCCGGGGCGGTGGAGAAGATCTACGGCGGCGTGCGCATCCTCAGCACCCAGGAGGTTCCCCTCTTTACCCACCGGTCGGACCTCCACGCCGACGGCAAGCGGCGCATCGCCCAGTACGCCCAGAACCTGATCCAGGACAACGACACCTTGTATATTGATCCCGGCACCACCACCATGCACCTGATGGACTTTCTCTCCCCTGCCAAGCATGTGACCATCATCACGGGGAATCTGTCCATTCTGTCCCGGGCCTCCGCTTTTCCCAATGTGGAGCTTATCGTCCTGCCGGGACTTCTGAACCGCAGGACCAATTCCGTCTCCGATGTGAGCACCCTGGAATTCTTAGGCCGCTACCGCTGCGCCAAGGCTTTTCTCGGTGCGTCCGGCGTGTCTCCCACCGGGAAGCTGAACGTGTCCACCTACATTGAATACGAGCTTAAGAAGCTTGCCATGCAGCAGAGTCTGCACACTTTCCTATTGGCCGACGGCAGCAAATTCGGCAAAGAAAGCCTGATGGCCTACGGCGCCATCGCCGATCTGGAGGAGATCATCACGGACGCCAGCTGCCCGGACTTTGCCCGGGAGCTTTGCGCCCGGGAGGGCGTCCGGCTTACCGTGGTGGATGAACAATAGATCGAAAAATTGGAATTTGGCGCAGTTAAAGCGCGCGGGTGGTTAGACGCCTTGCCCCCCGCGTTTACGAGGGGGGTGCCACCAGTGCGCACACTGGTGGCGGGGGGAGTACGAATTTCCGGCAGCAGCGCGTAAGCAGAATCATCTTTCCGTTTTTGCCGTCCTTATTCCTCATTCTTTTTGTGAAAGATATACGGGTGACGGGCTCCCCCCGGTACCAGTGTGCGCACTGGTACCACCCCCCTCACAAGTGCGGGGGGCAAGGACGCGTACCGCATCGGGCCACAAAGCCACTGTCCAAACAGCTCGACAAATTCCAATTTGCCCCGCTGAACCGTTAATATATCCTTTCTCATAGAAACAGAAAAACCGGGAGGAGATCCGCCATGTACAAAATCGAGACCCATCTGCACACCAACCATGTCAGCAAGTGCGGCCATCTGGACGCCGCCGCCATCGTCAAGGGGTACTATGACGCGGGCTACAGCGCCCTCATCGTCACGGACCACTACAACCGCACCACCTTTGACTTCCTGGGCATCGACCCTGCCGGCCCCGGGGACAAGCTGGGGCCTTTCCTGGACGGCTACCGCCGGGTCCGGGAGGAAGCGGAAAAGGTGGGCATCCGGGTCTTCCGGGGCGCGGAGCTGCGCTTTGACGAATGCGACAACGACTACCTGCTCTACGGCTGGCTGGACGATCTTCTCGCGGACCCGGAAGCGGTATTCCGGATGGGTATTGCCGGGTTTGCTCCCATTGCCAAAGCCGCCGGTGCCCTGCTCATTCAGGCCCATCCCTACCGGCGCTCCTGCACCCCCGCTATCGCCCGGTACTTGGACGGTGTGGAGGTCCGCAACTGCAACCCCCGCCACAACAGCCGCAACGACCGGGCGGAGGAATACGCCCAGGAGTACGGTCTGATCCGCCTCAGCGGCTCCGACTGCCACCGCACCGAGGACATCGGCCTGGGCGGCATTCTGACGGACTACCTGCCCAGCGACGCCCTCGGCATGACCCGCCTGCTCCGCTCCCGCCGGTACGAGCTGCTGTAACAGTTGACAATTGACAATTGACAGTGGACAATGCCGGAAACACCAACATATGAAATTGCCTCCCGGATAAATTCCGGGAGGCGGCAATTCTTATGCGTAGAATTCCTCCAGATAAGCCAGCACATCCGCTTTCGTTCCCCGGAACACCCCGGGAGTCTCCATTTTCAGGGAGACGCAGGCGGTGGCGTAGCGCAGGGCCTCCGGCACAGAAGCGCCGTTTAAGCGCATGGCAAGATACGCCCCGGTGGTGGTGTCCCCCCTGCCCGTCCGGCCGGACAGGTTCCGGGCTTTCACGGGGCAGGTATAAATCTTCTCCCCGTCAAAGGCCAGCATTTCCGAATTATGGGAAATCAGGATCTCTTTCGCGCCCCAGTGGTGAAGCTGCCGGGCGGCAGCAACCCGGTCCGTGGTGCCGGTGAGGATCTCCGCCTCCGCCGCGTCGGTCTTGAGGAAGTCCAGCATGGGAAGATATTGGAGTTTCTCCGCCCAGTCGTGAAATACAAGGCTGCCATTTTCGTTGTGGCGGAGAAACCCCTGGGCATCGGCTGCCAGCATTCCCCGGCGCTTCAGCTCCACCAGCAGCTCCCCGGGGAAATCCCCGTAGAGAAGCCCCGCCAGATGATACATCCGGCAATTTACACCAGGAACCTCTTCCGGGAGGATTGGCCCGGACTGGACGGGGCACGCCGCCCGGCGGCGCTCCCGGTCCGGGGTAAAATACTCGTTGCGCATGAGGGTGGTCTTTTCCGAGGGCAGCAGGGCAATGTCCTCCCCGGGCATGTTGAAGACATCCAGAATGTCCCGGTCGCTTTCCGCGATCTTTACCGCCGCGAAAACCCGCGCTCCGGCGGCACGGGCCGCGGGGGTGCAGAAAGTCACCGCGCCGCCCACGCTCCGGTCCTCCGCGCCGGTGTAGTCGATATTCACATCCCGGGTAGCCGGGCCCAGGATCATCAGATCATAGGTTTCCATTTTCATTTTCCTCCTCATTTATCGGCTTCGGCAAATTGACAATAGGGGTATTTAGCGGACTACGTCCGAGTTGACAGTGGGCAGTTGACAGTGGACAGTTAAGGAGTCCCTTCGGGACGATTTTAAAATAATAGGATCAAAAATTGTTTCGAAATAAATGAAAATGCGGTATTTTAGAACTTTAAAATTCAAATCCATCCCCGCAAGGGGATACCACAACTGTCCACTTTCCACTGTCAACTGTCAACTATATACCCCTTTGCCCGGTGTTTCCTGTCCGCGGCAAGACGCCGCTTTGTGGGGACGGCCCGCCCAGCCGCCCCCACAGCTTTTTGGAAACGCGCCCCAAACGCGAATAGTATATCAGAACAAGTGGAATCTGACAACCACCGAAGCAAATACAATGGAAACCATGCTCAGCAGCTTAATGAGAATGTTGATTGCGGGGCCGGAGGTATCCTTGAACGGATCGCCGATGGTGTCGCCTACAATGGCGGACTTGTCGTTCTCGCTGCCCTTGCCGCCGCAGTGACCCACCTCGATGTACTTCTTGGCGTTATCCCAGGCGCCGCCGGAGTTGGACATGAACACGGCCAGCAGGAAGCCGGAAATGGTGGCGCCGCAGAGCATGCCGATCACCCCGTCGGGGCCCAGCAGGAAGCCGGTGGCGATGGGCACTACCACGCCAACCAGAGTGGGAATGACCATTTCTTTCAGGCTGGATTTGGTGCAGATGTCCACGCAGCGCTCATAGTCCGCGTCCGCGGTTCCCTCCAGCAGTCCGGTGATCTCCCGGAACTGGCGGCGGACCTCCAGAACCACGGTGTGGGCCGCCCGTCCGATGGCGCCCATGGTGATGGCCGCGAAGATGAAAGGCAGGCAGGCGCCCACAAGCACACCCACGAGAACCACGGGATTCATGATGCTCATATCGAGAACCATCTCAGGATCAATGGCCCGGACCTTATCGGTATAGTTGGCGATGAGAGCCAGGGCAGTCAGAGCGGCGGAGCCGATGGCGAAGCCCTTGCCGGTAGCGGCGGTGGTGTTGCCCAGGGAATCCAGAGCGTCGGTGCGCTCCCGGACGACGCTTTCCAGTCCGGCCATCTGGGCGATGCCGCCGGCGTTATCGGCAACGGGGCCGTAGGCGTCGGTAGCCAGGGTGATGCCCAGGGTGGACAGCATGCCCACGGCAGCCAGGGCGATACCGTACAGGCCCAGGGCAGGCTTTCCGTCGCCGGTGATGCCCATGCCGGAGCACAGGTAGGAAACCAGAATGCAGACGCCCACGATAACCACCGGCATGGCGGTGGACTTCATGCCCAGGCTGATGCCGTCGATAATCAGGGTGGCGGTGCCGGTCTCGGAGGAGTTTGCCAGGTTCTTGGTGGGCTTATAGGTATCGGAGGTGTAGTACTCGGTGAACCGGCCGATCAGCACGCCGGAAACAAGGCCGGCAAGAATGGCAACGTACAGGCCGATATTCTCCCAGCCCAGCAGCAGCCACACCAGGGGGAAAGCGGCCACAGCGATAATCACGGCGGCGGTGTTGGTGCCCCGGCGCAGGGCCTTGAGCAGGTCGAGCTGGTCGGTGGACTCACCGGTGTGCACCAGGAAGGAGCCGATGATGGAGGCCACAACGCCGATGGCCGCCAGCAGCAGCGGCACGGCAAAGGCGTTCATCCGGTCCACCGCTTCCACATAGTTAAAAGCGGTAACGCCCAGGGCGCAGGCGGAAATCAGGGAGCCAACATAGGATTCATACAGGTCCGCGCCCATGCCGGCCACGTCGCCCACGTTGTCGCCTACGTTGTCGGCGATGGCGGCAGGGTTCCGGGGGTCATCCTCGGGGATGCCCGCTTCCACCTTGCCCACCAGGTCCGCGCCCACATCGGCGGCCTTGGTGAAGATGCCGCCGCCCACCCGGGCGAACAGGGCCATGGAGCTGGCGCCCATGCCGAAGGTCAGCATGGCGGAGGTGATGGCCTCCATCTCCAGATGGAAAATGTAGCGCAGGATCAGGTACCAGGCGGTGATGTCAAACAGGCCCAGGCCAACCACAGTAAAGCCCATGACCGTACCGGCGGAGAAAGCCACCCGCAGTCCGGCGTTCAGGCCCTCCCGGCAGGCGTTGGCGGTGCGGGCATTGGAAGAAGTGGCGATTTTCATGCCCACATAGCCGCTGAGGCCCGAGAAGAAGCCACCGGTAACAAAGGCGAAAGGCACGAACCAGGTCAGGAAACCCAGAGCTGCCATGGTGCACAGCACGCAGAACATGCAGGCAAAGAAGATAACCACCACGGTGTACTGCCGGTGCAGATAGGCTTTCGCGCCGGCGCGGATGAAAGAGGCGATCTTCTTCATCAGGTTGGTGCCCTCGTCAACGGACAGGGCCCGCTTTGCCATCAGAACGGCAAAGGCCAGCGCCCCGATGGAACCCAGGGCTGCGAAGACAATGAACAGTTGGCTCATTTATGTTCCTCCATTCTGTATTGGTCCCGGGGAAAGGGGGGAATTTTTCCTGTTTTTCCCCGAAGTAACGGTGAAAAAAGCGTACAAAACCCCCGCCTGGGGAGCATGCGCTTTTTTCGCGCTCCCCAAGCTGCGTATTTACTTAAATCCGTGTATGCTTATCGGCTTTGCGCAGCCAATAGATAAATTGGAATTTTTCGGGCAGTTAAAACGCACGGGTGGATAGGCGCCTTGCCCCCCGCGTTTACGAGGGGGGTGCCCCAGTGCGCACACTGGGGCGGGGGGAGCCCGTCACCCGCATACCTTTCACAAAAAGTGCGAAGAATAAGGACGGCAAACACAGAAAGATAATACTGTTTGACGCTCTGCTGCCGGAAATTCGTACTCCCCCCGCCACCAGTCTGAGGACTGGTGGCACCCCCCTCACAAGTGCGGGGGGCGAGGGCGGCTGCGCCGCCAGCCCGACAAATTCCAATTTTTCGCTCTGTACCATTGCCCCGATAAGCATTTTATTTTCTCTTTGCCCCGTCAGGGGCGGGCCTTACACCCGCACCCGGGAGACGGTGACGGAGCTGGTCCGGTCATCGCTGGTCAGAGCGGTGAAGAACCTCTGCTCCCGCTCGGCAGCGCCTCTGCCGGGGAAGTTCACCTTGAATTCAACGCGGAAGGTATGCTTGTCCTCCGCTTCCTCCACCTCCGTGGAGGTCACGATGCCGTCAGCCTCGGCGGCCAGCCGGCGGATGAGGTCCAGGACATAGGCAATATCCGTACAGGTGGCGCCGAAAGAGTACATAGCGTAGTTGTTTTTCAGCAGCAGCTCCTGCAGCCACTCAAACACCGTCAGTGTCACCAGCATACAGGCCGTACCCACAAAGCCCACGGCAAAATAGCCCGCGCCCATGGCAACACCCAGGCAGGCAACCGCCCAGATACTTGCCGCCGTGGTCAGGCCCTTGATGGTGGGGCCCTCTTTTAAAATCGTTCCGGCGCCCAGAAAGCCAATGCCGGTAATGACCTGGGCACTGAGCCGGGCCGGGTCCGGGGTGGCTCCGTAGGGCCGGTACTGGACAAAAAGCATCTGGCTGGTGACCATCACCGCGCAGGCGCCCAGGGCAACCAGCATATGGGTACGCATACCCGCGGGGCGGTGGGTGAATTCCCGTTCCGTTCCGATCACGGCGCCCACCAGCATGGCACACATCATTCGCAGGAGAATATCCCACGCGTTCAGCTCGATCGCGGACATATCCGCGGAAGAAAGCGCTGCCGTCAGCATTCGAATCAACCTCCATTTTTCAGGGAAGCTCCGGGGCTCTCCCGGCCCGGGATGGAAACCATTCCGCCCCGCCGGGAGCCGTCCCCAAAGCGCGCTTTAATACTTTCTATGCGGTGCCGGGTTTACCCGGCATTGTTTTTATGCCCGGTAGCGGGTCCCCCCGCCCTGGGTCATGCAGTCGTAAGCCTTTTTGACCTTAGCGTAGTTGCCGTCCCGGTCCAGGGCGATGCCCCGTCCCACACCGTCCACGATGGTGCCCCGGCCGATTTTCCGCAGCTTTTCATCCAGGGCCCGGAGCATGGCAGGGGCGCTGCCCGGCTCGGTGGACCGGCCGTCAAAGATGATGTGGTAGTAAACATGCTCCACACCCTCCGCCATTTCGGTGAGCATCAGCGGATAGTCGATGCAGCCGTGGCTGGACTTTTCCGTCAGGTAGGCAATGAGGTGCAGGTCGCCCTGCTTTTTCGCCCCCTCAATGGCATGGAGGAAAATGGGATTGGTCCGGAACGCGCCGCTGCGGATGGCCTCATCCATGCGGACATCGTCCTGGGCCACCACCCGTCCGGCGCCCAGGTTGGAGTGTCCGGCCTCGGAGTTGCCAGGCTTCCCTGCTTTCAGACCCACATCCTCGCCGGAGGCGCGCAGGCGGCAGTTGGGATAGGTCTTCAGGAGTTCATCCCAGGCGGGGGTATCCGCCAGGTAGATGCCGTCGCCGTCGTCATGGGTGCCGTAGCCCCAGCCGTCCAGGATCATGAGCAGCATTTTCTTGTTCCGGAGCTCCGGCGCGTCGATGAGGGGCTTGCCCGTCATCTCGGCGGGCTGGGGAAGTCCCAGCACCTGCAGCACCGTGGGGGCCACATCTCCCAGCCGTCCGTCGTGGAGGGGCACCTCCCGGCCCTGGGGATCCAGGACCACAAAGGGCACCAGGTTGGTGGTGTGGGCCACATGGGGCTTGCCCTTGGCATCGTAGAGGGCTTCGATATTGCCGTGGTCGGCGGTGACCGCCACAAAATAGCCATGGTCCCGGGCGTACCGCGTAACCTCGCCCACATAGCGGCTGACGGTTGACGCCGCTTTCAGCTTGGCCTGGGTGTTCGCGGTATGGCCGATGACGTCGCCGTTAGCAAAGTTCGTCAGAATGAAGTCGTAGCCCGTATCCACGGCGCCCTTGACCTTTTCCGCCACCTCCGGCAGGCTCAGCTCCGGCTTCTGGTCAAAGGGAATGCCCTTGGGAGAGGGAACCCGGACATCGGTCTCTCCGGGGAAAGGCTCATTCCGTCCGCCGTTGAAGAAGAAGGTCACATGGGCGTATTTTTCCGACTCGGCGCAGTGGAACTGGGTTAAGCCCGCCTCGCTGATAACCTGGGCCAGGGGCATGACCACCTTTTCCGGGGCGAAGGCAATGGGCAGATCCTTGAATTTGTCATGGTACATGGTCATGATGACAAATTCCAGGTCTTTCAGATATGTACGGTCAAACTTGTCAAAGGCGGGGTCTACAAAGGCTTCCGTCAGCTCGATCTCCCGCTCGCCCCGGCGGCAGCAGAACACCACATGGTCTCCGCCGCGGATCTTGCCCACGGGATTGCCGTTTTCGTCCTCCAGAGCCATGGGCTCCAGAGAGTAGTCCGTCTGTCCCTGGGCGTAGGCGGCTTCCACGGCCCGGGCAAGAGCCTCGCCGCCGGTAAACAGTGCTTCCATAGTTCATCCTCCCCCATCAGTCTTTTTCACCGAGGGGCGGGAACAGATCCAGCAGCTCGGTAAAATGGTGAATAAATGCGTCCGGCTTGTTTTCCTCGGTCACGGCCTGGGGCTTCTTGTCGGGATACTGGACCCCCACGGTCATACCCAACCCTGCCGCCTTGGCGCCGATAATGTCCCGGTTCAGGTTGTCCCCCACGAAGCAGGTGCGCTTGGGATCGGCGCCGGTCTCCGCCAGGGCGTAGTAGTAAATGGCGGGGTGGGGCTTGCGGATCAGGCACACGGAGGACTGCTGCACGGACTTGAAGTAGGGCCGCAGGCCGGCTCTATCCAGCCAGTCGTCCACTTCTTCCACACCCACCAGGTCGCTGACGATGGCCAGGGTGTAGCCCCGGCGGTACAGCTCCTTTACGGTGTCGATGCCCCCCTCGGTGACCACCCGCTCGCCCTTGGTTTTCCGGTAGGCCCAGGTCATTTCCGCCGCGTGGGCGGTCACCCGGTCCTTCGGGAAGTCGTAGGCAAGCCACCTCGTCCACAGAACCTCCACCGGCGCTTCGCAGTAGTAGGTCAGGGCCCACTTGCGGTATTCATCGTACCGGGGCTCGATCACATCCCGGTAAAAATCCTCCGGATCGGTGTCCACCCCCAGGCAGCGGGTAATCACCGCTTTGGCCTGGCGCTGGTACTCCCGGTCCTTCCGGATGACCCGGAAGGTGTCTCCCAGGTCGAAAAAGATGGTATCAATACGGTTTTCCATGCTTTTCCCCCTCTACTGCAAAAAGGGCAGTTCCAGAATATCCGTAAAGCGGTGGACGATGTAATCCGGCCGGTTTTCATCGGTAATGGTCTTCTTCGCCAGCTTTTCGGGGCTGATGTAGAGGATATTCGCGCCGATGTGTGCCGCCTTTGCCCCGGTGATGTCCCGGTTCAGGTTGTCCGCAACGGACGCGCATTCCTCCGGCTTAAGACCCAGAGCCTTGCATCCCAGAAAGTACATCTGGGGGTCCGGCTTGCGGATGTGGCAGACGGAGGAGAGGATCACCGCGTCAAAGTACTGTTCCAGGTTGTCCTCCCGGAGCCAGTCGTAGATCTCCGTCTCTCCGATCAGGTTCGAGATGATGCCCAGCTTGTACCCCCGGGCATGAAGCGTCTGAATGACCTCCAGACCGCCGTCCACCAGATGCCGCAGGCCCTTGACCTGCCGGTACTGGTAGGTCATCTCGTGGCAGATTTCCCGGAGCTTCTCCTCCGGGTACTCGGGCAGAAGCCATTTGGCCCACAGCTCGTAGTCCCCGGATTCCTTGTTTTCCGTGAGGGCCCACTCCCGGTAGGGCTCGTACCGGCGCTCCACCATGTCCATGAAGGCCTCTACGTCCGCAGCCCCGGCAAGCTCCGCCATCCGGGCCGCTGCCCGGGCCTCATGCTCGGGCACATGCTCGGCGATGCGGAGGGTACCCCCCAGGTCGAAAAATACGCCCTTGATTTTTTCCATGGCCTTACCCCCTGGCAGGCAGCAGGTCCAGCAGCTCGGGGATGCCATGGATGCGGTAGTCCGGCTGGACCGTGGGGGCCTTGCCCTCCCGGTCGGCGGTGCCCGCGTCCTCAAAGAGGATCATGGCGCCGAAGCCGGCGTTCACCGCGCCCTCCACATCCCGCACCGGGTTGTCGCCCACATAGGCGCAGTTTTCCGGCGCGGAACCGATGCACCGGGCAGCCAGCTGGTAGATGGCGGGGTCGGGCTTGCGAAGCCGCACCTTGGAAGAAAGGATCACGGTCTTGAAGCAGTCGGCGACCCCGTCCCGGCACATCCAGTCGGGGATCTCCGTCTCGGTGACGGTGTTGGCAATGATGCCCAGCTTGTAGCCCCGGGCTTTCAGCTCCCGGATGGTCTCCAGAGTGCCCTCGTGGACCACCCGGCGGCCGTCATGGTCCCGCCACAGCCGGGTCAGACGGGCGGCGTTGGGGCCTACCACAGACGCGGGGTAATCCGGCAGCAGGTAGTAAAGCCACAGCTCCATTTCGGACACATCCAGAAGCGAACTCTTGGCCAGCTTGCGGTAGGCTTTCCAGTTCTTTTCCAGCTTGGCAAAGAACACATCGTGGGGCTCGGTGGTGCCCACAAGACGCATAAGCTCGGCCTCGGCGGCAGCGGCAAATTCCGGATCCTCCACCACATAGCGCAGCGTCGCGCCCACATCAAAGAAAACGGTATCAATGTTGTTGTTCATTCGGATTCCTCCCAATGTTATATTTCAGGTTGGTTCTTCCCACTCCCGGGGTAGAGTTGACAATTATGGAGTCGCTTCGCGACGATTGAAATAGCAGGTGCTTGTCATACCGGATTCTGTTGGACGGTGCGCGTTTGGATACGGCACGCGCCAAGGCCTCCCCTGTGCAAGGCAATGTCATTAACTTAAGAAATCTCTCCCGAAGTGGTAGC
>CAZVDH010000024.1:0-21243 GCA_964625595.1 uncultured Oscillospiraceae bacterium
TCCCCGAAGGGGATACCACAACTGTCCACTTTCCACTGTCAACTGTCAACTTACAACGAAGCGGCAAATTCCAATTTGTTTGTCTGCTGCGTAAAGCCAATATGCAATTTAAGTCTGGGGAAAAGGAGTGTCAGCAATGCCGAAAAGCGCGTTTTACCGTTTCACGGTCCTGGGTGCCGTGATCATGGCCCTGCTTTTTACGGGGAATTGGCTGCGTGCCGGAGCGCAGACGGTTCCGGAGGGCAAAGAAGTGCCGCCGGTGGCCGCTGAAACACAGGAGACACCGGTGGAGCAGACTACTTTCGAAACCCAGCCGGAGACGAAAACGGAAACAGAACCGGAAACCGAGCCGCCAACGGAGGAGGCGCCGAAGCTCCTGAGCCTTTCCGAGACCCAGCCCGATGGGATCGCCCTGCGCTGCAGCCAGGTCAGCCTGGAAGAAGCCGATGCCCAGGTTTTTGTCTATGACGCAGCCGGGGACAGGATGCTTTATTGCTCCGGGCCGGAGGATGAGACAATCTATCCTGCCAGCATCACAAAGCTTTTCACCGCCTATACTGCCCTGCGGCTGCTTCCCGGGGATACAGTGGTCACCGCCGGCTGGGAGCTGGGGCTGCTGAAGCCCGGCTCTTCCTATGCGGGAATCGGAATGGACAGTAAACTGACGGTGGAAATGCTGGTGGAGGCCATGCTGCTGCCCAGCGGAAATGACGCGGCCTATGTGCTGGCGGCGGCTGCGGGCCGGGCGGCAGCCGGAAATAAGAGCCTGGGGTCCTCCGCCGCCGTTGGGGCCTTTGTGGAGCGGATGAATGAAATGGGACAGGAAGTGGGTCTTGTAAATACCCACTTTGTCAATCCCGACGGCTATCACGACAACGCCCACTATTCCTGCCCCCAGGATTTAGCCCGGATTGGCGCCCTGGCGCTTAACGATCCGGTGATCGCGAAGTACGCCTCCATGACCCGGGATACCGTCCAATTTGTCAGCGGCGAAAGCGTTACCTGGGACAATACCAACCGGCTTTTGAATCCCGACTCCGAACTGTACTGCCCGGAGTCGGTGGGTCTCAAAACCGGCTATACCAACCGGGCGGGCTTTTGCCTGCTCTCCGCTTTCCGGCGGGTGGACAGGCAGGTTTTGGTGGGGATCTTCGGGGCAAAGGACAAGCTGTCCCGGTATTCCGATGCCGTGACCCTCTGGCAGGCGGTGATGACCGCCATGGATGACGAAGCCTGCGGCTGAACCGCATATAAAAAAGAGACCCGCGTTCGGGCGGTGTTCGTTAGACAGTAAAATAGGCAAAAGGCGTGACTCTTCACGCCTTTTGCCTTAAGCGGATAGCCGCATAGCGGCACAAGGGATACAGTCCCTTGTGCGAAATGCAGTGACACAAAACGCACATACGGGGTTACACCGTATAGAAGTGCGCCCTTATCTGTTTGACAAACTGGAATTTCTTACTGTTTATCATCTGATGCAGAATCAACAACAGATATATAAGTTACTCCACCAAGCCGTGCAGGATATGTTTCTTCAATGTCACCATTATATGTCACTTCAATAATGTCGCCCACTTCTGGCTCTGGTGAGGCATTCATGTGTTCCATCGAAACCACAAACTTATCGGAGGAACTTAATTCATCTTCACCTTCAAGTGGTTCCACAATCATTGTACCGTTTGTAATCTCCAATACTGTACCTGTCATCTTATATGTTTCTGCTGCTTTCTTTTTTCTATATGATTCAGAAGACCTATATGCTGAGAATATCATTATTCCAGCTATTGCAAAAACTACAATTACACTAATTACTAATGCAAATTTTCTCTTCATAGCAAATCACTTCCGCATCAAATTATAATTTATCGGACTGTTCGATTCCATATTATCATATAACGGGACAGAATACAAAAACAGCCACAGCAGCGGGGAGTGGTTCAAAATAACTGTCTTATGAACGCCGCCCATTAGCGGATCTCTTTTTGGAATTGTCAGGAAAGACGGTGAAAAGACTCCAGGCTCTCGAGAACCAGGGCCTGGAATTTGTCCTTGACCCTGTCTGCGGTCTGCTGAACCTCCTCGTGGCTGAGGGGCTGGGGGAGAATGCCGCAGGCCATATTGGTAATGCAGGAAATGGCGCACACCCGCAGGCCCATATGCCGGGCGGCAATGGCCTCGCAGACGGTGCTCATGCCCACCGCGTCGGCGCCCAATGTGCGGAACATTCGAATTTCCGCCGGGGTCTCATAGTTCGGCCCCTGCCACTGCAGATACACGCCCTGCTGAAGTGACTCCCCCAGCTTTTCCCCGGCTTCAAGAACCGCCCGGACCATTTCTTCGTCATAGACCCGGCTCATATCCGGGAACCGGGGGCCCAGTTCCTCCGGGTTCTCTCCCCGGAGGGGGCTGGGGACAAAGGCGGAGATGTGATCCGTAATGAGCATCAGGTCTCCGGGGGTGAAGCCCAGGTTTACACCCCCTGCGGCGTTGGTCAGCAGAAGCTTTTTCGCCCCCAGCAGCCCCATCAGACGGATGGGAGCCACCACCTGGTCCATGGAATAGCCCTCATAGTAGTGCACACGGCCCTGCATGACCACCACCGGGACGGCGCGGACGTAACCGAAGATCAGTTTCCCGGCGTGGCCTGCCACCGTGGACACAGGAAAACCAGGCAGGGAGGCATAGGAAACCTCCGCTTTCTTATCCACCAGACGGGCAAAGTCACCCAGCCCGGAGCCGAGGACAATACCGATCTCCGGGGTGAAGTCCGTCACTTCCCGGACGGCGCGGACCCATTTTTCCAAAAGCGTGTATGCTTGGGACATGTCTCATTCCTCCCGGCGTGTTGGTTGGTGTGGGTCAGTCCACTTCCTCCAGGGTGTATTCCCGGCTGCCGTAACCCAGGGCGGCGGCAGCTTCCACGGTGTGGACACCGTTACGGCTTTCGATCCGTTCCAGCAGATGGTCACGGCCCGGATCCTTGCTTGCGTACACCAGATCCAAACAGGCCTGGTCGATGGCAATGGGGTCCGTGGAGACGAGAATACCGATGTCCGCCATGCAGGGATCCTCGGCAACGGAACAGCAGTCGCAGTCCACGCTCATATTCTTCATCACGTTTACATAAACCAGTCTGCCGCCAAAGAATTCCACAACGGAACCGGCGGCGTCCGCCATGGCTTCCAGGAAAGAGTCGTGGTCTGCGGTCCAGATCTTGGCCGGGTCTCCGGCGCCGTGGATCAGGGCTTTCCCGTGGGAGGAAGCAACGCCAATGGACAGCTGCTTCAGTGCGCCGCCGAAGCCGCCCATGGGGTGCCCCTTGAAGTGGGACAGCACCAGCATGGAATCATAGTTACGCAGGTCCTTGCCCACATGGTTTTCTTTCAGAATTTTCCCGCCCGGAATGGGCAGAACCAGATCGGGGCCCTGGGCGTCCAGCAAATCCACGGGGAAAGACCGGCTCCATCCGTGTTCATTCAGAAGCCGGAGGTGTTTAGCGGTGGTGTCCCGCTCCCCGTCGTAGGCGGTGTTGCACTCCACAACGGTGCCGCCTACATGCTCGATGACGGGCTTCCAGAATTCCGGCCGGAGAAAATTCTGATTGCCCTTTTCCCCGGAGTGAACCTTGACCGCCACATTTCCGGTCAGTTTCCTCCCTGCCAGCTCATAGAGCTGCACCACCTTTTCCGGTGTGATTTCCCGTGAAAAATATACCTTTGCGCCCATGAAAGAATGCCTCCTTTATGAATTGCTCTCCTTATCAGAATTGTCGGGAGATTTGGGTGGTGTGTTGTTTGCCTTTTTGGCAGCTTTCCTGGCGGCTCTGCGCCTGCGCCACCGGCGGATAAGGATCCCCAATCCCCACAGGATCAGACCGTAAACCAGAAGATAGGGCAGCTTGATGACGACCCAGGCGAAGAAGTTCACAATGCCGTTTCCGAGCCCTTTCAGGCTGTCCAGGAACCCGGAGGAAATTCTCTCCCAAAGGGTCTGCTCTGCCACCGGGGTGTACTCCTTGACCTCCCGGACGGACAGGTAGATGGTAGCGTAGCTTACCTGGTTGTCCATGGTCCGCAGGCGGGAGCCGTAGCGCTCCAGCTCATAGTTTACATCGGTAAGGCGGCTCTCGATTTCCAGCAGGTCCGACATGGTGTCCGCCTGCTCCATGAGCTCCAGAAGCCGGTCCCGCTCGGTTTCCAGGGCGGTGATCCGGGTCTCGGTGTCCACATAGGAAAGGGTAATATCCTCGGCGCTGCGGCTGGAGGACACCACATTGGTAAATTCCGTGAGACTCGCGGTAAAGCTGTCCAGCCGTTCCGCCGGAATGCGGACGGTAAGGCTGGCGCTGCGGTAGCGGCTGGAGGAATAGGAACTGCCGTTGCGGATGTTCTGCTCCTGGATGTACCCGTTCAGCTCCCGAATCTGCCGGTTCAGGGAGTCCAGGGCAGTGTCCAGATCCTCGGTCTCCGTGTCAATGTTCATGGTGATGACCCACTTCCGGTTCTCCGGGAGAGTATCAGCCGTGTTTTCCGTTCCGGAGCCTGCGTCTTCCTCGGCCACACCCATCGCAAAATCCCGGGAAGCGGCCATGGTTTCCGCCACGGCATCCGCATACTCGTAGTTTCCCGTGGCAGAGCTTGCCGCGTAGCTCTTACTGCCGCAGCCGGACAGCACGGACAGCAGCAGCGCGGTCAGGAGAAGAATCGTTCCGGTTTTTCGAATAGACATTTTCATACCTCCATTTTGTTGCTTTTCAGATTTTGGTTCTGAAAAGGATCCTGATATTTGTCACTGCTATCTATGATAATTTAGTATAGCAGAAACAGTACGTTTTTGCAAGGGTGCCTTTGGCGCGATGCCCTGTGGGATGGGCGGGAACAGCTGCTTGCTTGCGGCGGTACCCGGTATTGTGAGGTTTGCTGAAAAAGGGTTGCAAATTCCCGCCGCTTTCTGTATAATGAGGGAAGAACGGAGGGAGAGACCAGTGGCGAAGCTCTATTTTAAATACGGTGCCATGGGTTCCAGCAAAACGGCACAGGCGCTGATCACCAAATATAATTATGAAGAAAACGACCTGAATGTCTGGCTCCTGAAGCCCAGCGCCGATGACCGGGACGGGGTGCAGATCCTGCGCAGCCGTATCGGCCTGGAAGCCTCGGCGGACATCATCTCACCGGAAACGGATATTTTCCGCCGGTTTGAGACGGAGAAGCTGGGACAGGTGGATGTGATTATTGTGGACGAGTGCCAGTTCTTCACCAGTGAGCAGATCGACCAGCTTCGGGAGATCGTGGATGCCTACAGCCTGCCGGTGATGTGCTTCGGTCTGCGCACGGACTTCCAGACAAAGCTGTTTCCCGGCAGCCGCCGGCTTATGGAGGTGGCGGACAGCATCCTGGAGATCAAGACCATCTGCGACTGCGGGGCAAAGGCAACGGTAAACGCCCGGATTGACAGCAGCGGCCATATCGTTACCGAGGGCGCCCAGGTGGTTCTGGGGGGCAATGACAGCTATATCGCCATGTGCCACAAATGCTATATGCGCGGCATCCGGGAGCACCGGGTCATCCGGCTCCACGGTCAGAATAAATCAAAGTAAGGAGAATGTTTATATGGATATTTCGGAAATCCTTAAAAAATGCGACCATACCCTGCTGAGCCAGACGGCTACCTGGGACGAAATCCGGGCGGTCTGTGACGACGGAATGAAGTATCATACCGCCTCCGTGTGCATCCCGGCATCCTTTGTGAAGCAGGCAAAGGAATATGTGGGGGAAAAGCTTCCCATCTGCACGGTCATCGGCTTCCCCAACGGCTATGATACCACGGCAGCCAAATGCTTCATGGCCTCCGACGCGGTGGATAACGGCGCCGATGAGGTTGACATGGTCATCAACATCGGCTGGGCCAAGGAAAGAAAATGGGATGCCATTACGGAAGAAATTGCCGCGGTGAAGGCTGCCTGCAAAGGAAAGCTCCTGAAAGTCATCATTGAGACCTGCCTGCTTACTGACGAGGAAAAGATCGCCCTTTGCAAGTGCGTTTCCGACTCCGGGGCGGAGTATATCAAGACCTCCACAGGCTTTTCCAAGGCCGGCGCCACCTTCCACGATGTGGAACTGTTTGCCGCCCACGTTGCCCCCCATGTGAAGATCAAGGCTGCCGGCGGCATTTCCAGCCTGGAAGACGCGGAAAAATTCATCGAGCTGGGAGCCTCCCGCCTGGGGACCTCCCGGATCGTCAAGCTTGCGAAAGCAATGGAATAAAGGAGAAAAGAAAATGCTTGTTACCCCTACTCCTCATATCGCCGCCATGCCGGGGGACTTCGGAAAGACCGTCCTGATGCCCGGCGACCCCCTGCGTTCCAAATTCATCGCGGAAAACTTTCTGGAAAACCCGGTGCTTGTGAATAATGTCCGGGGTGTGCAGGGCTATACCGGCTTCTATAAGGGCGTCCGGGTGTCCGTCATGGCCTCCGGCATGGGCATGCCCGCCATCGGCATCTATTCCCATGAGCTGTTCACCGGCTACGGTGTGGAAAACATCATCCGGGTGGGCTCCGCCGGTTCCATTCAGGAGAATATCCATCTATACGATCTGGTGATTGCCCAGGGGGCCTGCACGGATTCCAACTGGGCCTCCCAGTTCCATCTTCCCGGCACCTTTGCCCCCATTGCCTCCTGGGAGCTGCTCAGCGAGGCGGTCAAGGCGGCGGAGGCCAACGGAGCTACTTACCATGTGGGCAATGTGAATTCTTCCGACGTGTTCTACGGCGACCACGAGGGGGTCCCCCAGGGCTTGGACAGCGTGTACGGTCTGCGGAAGATGGGGGTCATGGCTCTGGAAATGGAAGCTGCCGCCCTGTATATGAACGCTGCCCGGTACGGCAAGCGGGGCCTGTGCATCTGCACCATTTCCGACCATATCCTCACCGGGGAGGAGACCACCTCCCAGCAGCGGCAGGAATCCTTTACCACCATGATGAAAGTGGCTCTGGATGTGGCGGCCGCCATGGAGAATAAGTAAGCTGCTATCAAGATGGCCGTCCATTCCCGGCACGAAAAACCCTGTTTCTGATATAGATACGTTTGAACAGCCGGAGTTGCTGCGTACCTGGGAAAAATTACATTTATTTTGCTTTGTAAGGAGCACAATATGAAACGAATCTTTTTGATCGTGCTGGATTCCTGCGGCATCGGCCAGATGCCGGACAGCGAAGCCTTCGGCGATGTGGGGGTGAATACCCTCCGGTCCTGCGCAGGCTCCGGCAGGTTTTCCGTACCCAATATGCTTGCCGCCGGTCTGGGCAATCTGGATGGGGTGGATTACCTCCCCAAAACCGGGACGCCCACCGGAGCGATCGCCCGGCTGAAAGAGGCCTCCATGGGCAAGGATACCACCATCGGCCACTGGGAGATCGCGGGAATCGTGTCCCCGGATCCTCTGCCCACCTATCCCCAGGGCTTTCCTAAGGAGGTATTGGAGGAATTTGAACGGCAGACCGGCCGGGGCTGCCTGTGCAATCTGCCCTATTCCGGCACGGATGTGATCCGGGACTACGGGCCGGAGCAGCTGAAGACCGGCAAGTGGATCGTTTATACCTCTGCGGACTCGGTTTTCCAGGTGGCGGCCCATGAGGAATTGATTCCTCTCGAGGAACTGTACGATGCCTGCCGGAAGGCACGGGCCATCTTGAAAGGGAAGCACGGCGTTGGCCGGGTCATTGCCAGGCCCTATGTGGGTTCTCCGGAGACGGGCTTCATCCGCACGCCCAACCGCCACGATTTTTCTCTGGAGCCTCCGGCGAAAACCATGCTGGATGCCATCACGGAAGCTGGGCAGGATGTAATCGCTGTGGGAAAAATCCACGATATCTTTGCCGGGCGGGGCATGACGGAATATGTGTATAACAAGAGCAATGCCGACGGCATGGCCCATACCATGGACTATGCCCGGAAAGATTTCCACGGACTGTGCTTTGTAAATCTGGTGGACTTTGATATGCAGTTCGGCCACCGGCGGGATGTGGACGGCTACGCGAACGCTCTGACGGAGTTTGATGCCTGGCTGGGGCAGTTCCTGCCTCTTCTTGGGGAGGAGGATATGGTGATGATCACCGCAGACCACGGCTGCGACCCGGCCCACACCGCCACCACGGACCACACGCGGGAGTATGTGCCCCTGCTGATGCTGGGGAAAGGGATCCGCCCTGTGAATCTGGGGACCAGAAGCTCCTTTGCCGATATCGCGGCAACGGTGACGGATATGCTGGGCGTGCCCTACGAAACCCCGGGCAGGAGTTTTGCGGCGGAGCTGGGAAAGGAGTAAGCAATGAAAACGGAAGAACTGATTGCCATGGCTGTGGAGGCCATGGGCCATGCCTACGCGCCCTACTCCGGCTATAAGGTGGGAGCGGCGCTGCTTTGTGCCGACGGTTCGGTATACTGCGGCTGCAATATTGAAAACGCGGCCTATTCCCCCACCTGCTGCGGCGAGCGAACCGCGTTTTTCAAGGCGGTATACGATGGACACCGGGATTTCACCGCCATTGCGGTATGCGGCGGAAAGGACGGAGTGCTCAGCGGCATTTTCCCGCCCTGCGGGGTCTGCCGCCAGGTGATGCGGGAATTCTGCCGGGACGATTTTTTGATCTATCTTGTGGGCGCTGACGGGTACTACGAGACCCGAACCCTGGCCCAGCTGCTGCCCGACGGCTTTTCCGGGCAGGAATTTATGAAAGACTGAGAAAACGTTCCGCCAACATACGGATTACACCCGGGAGGATTGCGTGCTCCCGGGTGTTTTGCCGAAAAATTTTTGGGAATTACTGACAGCCCGGAATGAATAATCTTACCAAAGCTGGCAAACAATACCTCCGAACCCAATCTTAGGAGGTAATCGTATGTTTCGAACCCGCGTGCTGCCGCTGCTGGCGGCGCTGTGCCTGCTGCTTCCTCTGGGCGCGAATGCCGCCGAGGTGGAAAGCGGCGATGTATACTGCTTTTCTTTGGCGGACTTTTCTTCGGAGGAAAAGGAACTCAAGGGTATCTGCGTTACGGAGGTCCCCGGAAAAACCGGGCAGGTACTGCTGGGCAGCCGTGTGATCCGACCCGGAGATACCCTTTCGGCGGATCGGCTGGCTGAGCTGACCTTTGCCCCGGCAAGTACGGAAACGGACGCCGATGCCCAGGTGGGGTATCTGCCGATATACGTCGGTGAGGTGGGGCCGGAGACCACCATGACGCTGGCGATCCGGGGGAAAGAAAACAAGGCCCCTGTGGCGGAGGACTCCGCTCTGGAAACCTACAAAAACCTGGAAAACACAGGGAAACTGAAAGTCAAAGACCCGGAGGGGGAGACAATGACCTTTACGGTGGTCCGGCAGCCCAAGCGGGGAAGCGTGACCATTGGAGAGGACGGAAGCTTCACCTATACGCCCAAAAAGAACAAGGTGGGTATTGATTCCTTCACCTATACCGCTGCCGACGCTTCCGGCAAGGTGTCCCGGGAGGCCACCGTGACCATCACGATTCTGAAGCCCACAGAAAGTACCCAATACACGGACACAACCGGGAAAAGCTGCTGCTTTGCGGCGGAATGGATGAAAAACACCGGGATTTTTACCGGGGAATGTGTGGCGGGCAGCGCCTGCTTCAGTCCGGACAGAACCGTCACCCGGGGAGAGTTTGTCACCATGCTGGTAAAGACCCTGAATATTCCTGTGGAGGAAGAAGTCTCCTATACGGGGTATACGGACGCGCCTGACTGGATGAAGCCCTATCTTGCCGCCGCGGCGAGAGCGGGCCTGACCCAGGGAATGCCCGAGGGGGATGTCTTTGGGGCGGATGAAAGCATGGCACCAGCGGATGCCGCAGCCCTCCTTTGCGCGGCACTGGACCTGACGGCGGGGGACGATGATGCCGCCGCTTTGGAAGAAGCGGGGATTCCGGCGCCTGACGGTGAGGTGTTGAACCGGGGGCAGACGGCGGAGCTTCTGTACCGGCTCAGTGTGGTGACCGATCAGGCGGGACGTCCCCAGGTTTGGCAATAAAAATGTTACCTCCCTGCCGATTTTTGGCAGGGAGGTAACGGCTTTTGCTTATTTCAGGTCCTCGCCCAGCAGATATTTCTTCGCCGGGGTCTTCATCAGCACCGCGCCGATGACCAGAATGATTACAGCGTCGGGGAGCATGTAAGCGCCGTTATACAGCGCGGAGTAGAACCAGGGAGTGGTCATGGTCATACCGAAGAAGGTCTCCGGCATATACGCGGCCCAGATGGTAGCGCCCACCACATAGTGAACCAGGAACCGGGCGGAGCATGCGACAACGGTTGCCTGCCAGAATTTGCCCCGGAACAGACCCGCGACACCCAGGACGGCATAGGCGATCAGGAAGTCGCCCAGAATGCTCTCCCAGCCGATGGCGATGCCGCCCTCAAACAGGGTCTGCAGGATGCCGTGGGCGAAGCTCACGATAAGGCCCGGGCCGAATCCCCAGCGGACGCAGTAGACGATAATGGGGAGCATGGCCAGGTCGATGGATCCGCCCCAGGGCATTTTGTACAGGGGAAGAAAGCTGAGGATCTCCGCCAGGGCGATGAGGATCGCGCCCTCGCACAGAGAACGCAGACGAATGTGGGATGCTTGATTGGCAGCCATTTTTTGGCCTCCTGAATAAAAAAGTACCGCATTGAACCCGTCAAGGTGCAATGCGATACATAGGTATCCCATATCTGCATCTTTCCCTCCGACGGTACTAACCGTATCAGGTTCACGGGTTAAGGACTTCCTCGTCCAATCTCAGCCGGACACATCCGGCACCCCGAAGACGTTTCTTGTGCGATCTATGGGTATTATAGCAGTTTTCGCGGAAATGTCAAGCCATTTGCAGTGCCAGCGCGGTCCCGCCCAGAATGTGGAAGTGCAGGTGCTGAACAGTCTGTCCGGCGTCGCTGCCGCAGTTTGAGACCACGCGGTAGCCATTTGTCAGGCCCTCCGCGGCGGCGATTTTGGGGATGACTGTAAAAATGTGGGCCACAACAGCGCTGTTTTCGTCGGTGATGCCGTTGCAGTCGGGAATGTGAACCTTGGGTACCACCAGAATGTGGGTTGGCGCCTGGGGGGCAATGTCCCGGAAAGCAAAGATGGTGTCGTCCTCATATACCTTGTTGGAGGGAATGTCCCCGGCGATGATTTTGCAGAAAAGACAGTCGTTCATAATTTTTCCTCCCAAATTATAATCCGAAAACATGGATGCCTACCAGGCTGACGGTTGCCATGATCACCCCGGCCAGAATCACACCCACACAGACGGAAAAAATGGTTTCTTTCATACCCATTTCCAGAAAGCTGGCACCCAGGGTCCCGGCCCACGCGCCGGTGCCGGGGATGGGGATGCCGACAAAAGCGGTAAGGGCGACCATGAGGCCGTACTTCCCGAATTTGCTGGAGACCAGCCGTTTTCCGGCTTTCTCACCTTTTTCGTGGAAGAACCGGCAGACAGGACCAATCACAGGCTTGTCAAGCCCCCACAGGAGAAAGCGATGGGCAAAGAGGTAGATAATCGGAACCGGGAGCATATTCCCGACTGCGCAGATTACGATAGAAGGGATGGCGTCCAGGCCCATGCCCAGGGCAATGGGAATCGCGCCACGCAGTTCAATGAGCGGCACCATGGATATTAAAAAAATGGAAAAATACTTCGCAAACATAGCATCACCTATGATTTTTTCGTGTTGTTCCAGCCAATTTTAGCATAGTTACCACCCGAATGCAACAGAAAAAAACGGAAAGAACCCTTAAAGCTTGTTTAAGGGAGCTTTCCGTTTTCTTAACAGAGAGAGTAGAAACTCAGGCGGGGATCGTTTCCTTTACGATCACGTAGCCGTCCACCAGATTGGCCTTTTCCAGGGTCCCTTCAATGGCAACCTGACGCTCCATCAGGTCCGTGAGGATCACGAGGCCGTCACGGCACTCAATGGTCATCACGTTCTTCATAGCGATGGAGTTCGGATCCATCTTGTTCTTGTAAACAGTGGAAAGACACATAGCCGTTTCCTCACTTAATTTCCGTGGCGGAAAGAACCACGCTCAGCCGCATGTTGCCCTTTTCAAAGTCGGATACGGCGGCCATGACCTGCTCGTAAGCGGTGTGATCCCCGGCCTTGTCCAGCTGAACAGCCAGGTCCGCCAGTTCCTTGGCATGGGCGGCGTTATGGCCTACCATATACTTCATCAGGGCCTGCAGCTCTTCCATGGGGGTATGCTCACACTGGGAAGCGCAGCTTCCGCAGTCGTGGCCGCAGCCATCCTCGTGGGCGTGCTCGTGGTCATGAGTATGCTCGTGGTCGTGGGTATGCGCATGATCGTGGTGGCTGTGGCCTACATGATCGTGATCGAGATGCATTAGAATCGCTCCTTTGCTTTTTTCTTTTATTATAGCGCCGGGAAGTCTGTCTGTCAAAACATTTATTTTTTTACAAAAATCCCCCGGGAGGGCTTGCGCAACCCATTTGCGGGAAGTATAATGATACAAAATATACGTTCGGCAGCGAACAAGAACCGATTATCAAAGAAAGAGGGCGTTTTCCATGCCGGAGCATACCCATGAACCGATTCCTGCGCACACCCATGACCATTGTGAGGAAGTTTGCGACCACGCCTATATGCATGCCCACGGAATTGCCCATACCCACGGTCACGTTCACGAAAATCAGAAAGCGGTGCTCAACCGCCTCTCCCGTGCCATTGGGCATCTGGAGAAAGTCAAGCGGATGGTGGAAAGCGGGGAGGACTGCTCCGAGGTGCTGATCCAGCTTGCGGCGGTGCGCTCCGCACTGGATAATACCGGAAAGGTGATTCTGAAAGACCACATGCGCCACTGTATGGTGGATGCTGTGGCCGCTGGTGATCAGACCGCCATTGATGATCTTTGCGCCGCTATCGACAAGTTTATGAAATAGGGGCCGTATTGCTGCTTTTTACACAAAAAATCACCCCTCTGCCGCGGCAGAGGGGTGAAAAACTGTCTTTGGAGGGAATTACTTCTCGTCGGCGCGGGTGCCGAAGTTGACGGAGGTGTCGCCCAGGGCATTGGTGCCGAATTCGTAATCCTTGCCGGGGAGAACGGCGTTCATCAGGATGCCCACGATGGCGGCAACCGCCAGACCGGACAGGCTTATGGTGATGGAGCCGATGGGGAAGCTGATGGAGCCGGCGGCGCTGTAGGTAACACCGATGGCCAGACCCATGATCATGGCGGCAATCAGCACGTTGCGGCTCTTGGTGAAGTCAACCTGGTTTTCAACCACGTTCCGGACACCTACGGCGGAGATCATGCCGTACAGCACCAGGCTGACACCGCCCATGGTAGCGGCGGGCATTGCCACGATCAGCGCGGCAAACTTGGGGCAGAAAGACAGAACGATGGCGAAGACGGCGGCCAGACGGATGACCTTGGGGTCGTAGACCTTGGAAAGCGCCAGAACGCCGGTGTTTTCGCCGTAGGTGGTGTTGGCGGGAGCACCGAACATAGCGGCAATGGCGGTGGCGGCGCCGTCGCCCAGCAGGGTGCGGTGCAGGCCGGGGTCGGCAACATAGTTCCGGCCTACGGTGGAGGAGATGGCGCACATATCGCCGATGTGCTCCACAATGGTGGCCAGGGAGATGGGGGCAATGGTGATAACGGCAGTCAGCAGCATACCGGCGTCAAAGTCTTTGCCGAAGATGGAAAACGCAGTGTTCTCCCAGATAACGGGCAGGCCGATCCATCCGTTCAGGAGGGAATTGGGGCTTTCCTCGGCAGCCTCCAGGGCGGCGGCGAGGCCGGCTCTGGCGCTGGGGTCCACGATCATGGCGAAAACATAGGAGGCCAGCACGCCCAGCAGGATGGGAACGATCTTCACCATTCCTTTGCCCCAGATGTTGCAGACAACCACTACCAGGACGGCCACCAGGGCGACCCACCAGTTATTCTGGCAGTTGTTGATGGCGGAGCCGGCCAGAGACAGACCGATGCAGATGATGATGGGACCGGTGACGATGGGCGGGAAGTAGCGCATGACTTTCTTGGCGCCGAAAACCTTAAAGAGCAGAGCCAGCAGCAGGTAGACAAGGCCTGCCACAGCCACGCCGAAGCTGGAGTAGGTCAGAGGAATATTCTGGCCGGAAGCGGTGACCAGGCCGTAAGCGCCCAGAAAAGCGAAAGAAGAACCGAGGAAAGCGGGAACTTTCCGGCCGGTGATCAGGTGGAACAGCAGGGTGCCGAGACCCGCGAACAGCAGGGTGGTGGAAACATTCAGACCGGTGATGGCGGGAACGAGAACGGTTGCGCCGAACATGGCGAACAGGTGCTGCACGCCGAGCAGGAACTGCTTGGGGCGGCCCAGAGCGCGGGAGTCGTACACGGCTTCATTGACATTTTCGGGATTTGCCATAAATAACTTCCTTTCTATATGTGTGTTCGGGTTGCGCAGGTTTGAAAGAAAGGGGGGCCCCAGGCATTTCCTCGGGTCCCCCTTTCCTCTCAAATTCATCCGTGTCAGTATAACCTCCCTTTGGACGGAAAGCAAGTAAAAAATCGCATTTCTGCTTCCAAAATATGAACAGAATATGTCTGTTCTTTTGTGAAAAATGCTGTCGGACTTCAAAAGGGTATTGGGAATGTACGACCGGGAAAAACAGAAATCGACGAGCGGCGGACGCTGCCGCCAAAAACAGGTGGAGAAAAACCTGCGGGAAAGCTCTGGGATTTTGTGCAACCTGCCGAGATAAAAAATGTAAAATGCAGGAAATTATCTAAATTATGCAAAAAATAAGGGGGGAGCTCACGGAAAAGCCAAAAAATGAATTATCGACCTGGGAATTTTGCAGGAATGGAAAATTAAAAATGCAATTTGGCACTTGCAAAAATGCAAAATTGGAGTATAATGGAACTCACCAAATCAATTTCGGATCCGTTCCGAAGTAAGGAGGACAAAAAATGAAAATGAGAAAGCTTCTTGCAGTCCTGATGATCGCGGCAATCGCGGTTTCCCTGTGCGCCTGCGGCGGCGGTGCCAAAATGACCATGGGCACCGGCAGCGCCACCGGAACCTACTACGGCTTCGGCGGTGTATTGGGACAGTACATGAAGAACTATGCGGATATTGAGGTGACCGTGGTTTCCACTGACGGTTCCAAGGCGAATATCCAGGGCATCGATGCCGGCGACTATCAGCTGGGCATGGTGCAGTCCGACGTTATGGCTTACGCCTGGGAGGGCATGCGCTCCTTTGACGGCGGCAAGATCGATTCTTTCCGCGTGGTTGCCGGCCTGTACGCAGAGGCTGTGCAGCTTGTGACCATGGATGAAAACATCAAGAGTGTTGCCGATCTGAAAGGAAAGAGCGTCTCCATCGGCGCTCCCGGCTCCGGTGTGTATTTCAACGCCATTGACGTTTTGACAGCTGCCGGACTGTCCGAAGCGGACATCAATCCCCAGTACCAGAGCTTTTCCGACAGCACTGACGCGCTGAAAGACGGTAAGATCGATGCCGCTTTCATCGTGGCCGGCGCGCCCACCCCCGCCATTACGGAGCTGTGCACCACCAACAGTGCCTATCTTGTTCCCATTGACGGCGATGTTGCCGCCAATCTGATGGATTCCTGCCCCTTCTACACTTCCTACTCCATTCCCGCCGGTACCTATCCCGGACAGACCACGGATGTGGAGACGGTTACCGTGAAAGCCACGCTCATTGTGTCCGCCAAGGCGGAGGACGATCAGGTCTACAACCTGACCAAGGCTATCTTCGACCACATGTCCGACATTGCCAAGGAGAACGGCAAGGGCGCGGAGCTGAGCATTGCCAACGCTACCAGCGGCATGACTGCCCCGTTCCATTCCGGTGCTGCCCGTTACTTCGCCGAACAGGGCTTCACCGTCCCCACTGCCTGATAAATAGAATCCGTAATCATATGGGGATGGCCGCGGCGACTCTATCGCCGCGGTCATTTCTACAAGCCAGGAGGTGCCCACTATGAATTTTTTCAAAAAGAAACCTGCGCTTCCCGAGGAGCCTATGGACTTAGAGTCCGTGATGAAGAAATACGATCAGGAGTCCAATGTCCGGGTCTGGGAGGGAAAGCCCAGGTTTGCCGTCAACTGTATTCTTGCCGGCTTTTCCCTGTTCTGTCTGTATGTGACCCTGTTTACCAGCTGGCTGGAAGAACTGCGGCTGACCACCTTTGTGGCCCTGATCATCCTGCTGGGGTATCTGGTATTTCCCGCCAGAAAGGGCCAGCAAAAAGTGAATTACATCCCCTGGTATGATGTTATTCTGATGGTGCTGGGCGTAGGTTCTTTCCTGTATTTCTCCTTTAACGCTGTGACCATCATCCAGCAGGGAAACAATTTTGCCTGGTACCAGATCGTAATCGGCCTTCTGGGCGTTGCCTCGCTGTGCGAGGTGTGCCGTCGAAGCGTGGGCCTGCCAATCCTGATCGTGGCGCTGTGCTTCCTGGCCTATGCTCTGACGGTGGGACTGTCCAACCCCTCCCTGTGGGGCCGGATCTCCTACACGGTGCGCTACTTGTTCTACAGCAAGGAGGGTATCCTCTCCACGCCCATCAACGTGTGCTCCAAGTTTATTGTGGTGTTTATCATCTTCGGCGCGTTTCTGGAGCGTACCGGCATTGCGGAGTTCTTCATTGAGATCGCCAATGCCTTTGTCGGCGGCTTCTCCGGCGGCCCTGCCAAGGTTGCGGTGGTTGCCAGCGCCTTTGAGGGCATCGTGTCCGGTTCCTCCGTTGCCAATACCGTTGGCTCCGGCTCCGTGACCATCCCCCTCATGAAAAAGACCGGCTACTCCCCGGAGTTCGCTGCGGCCGCGGAAGCTTCCGCTTCCACCGGCGGACAGATCATGCCCCCCATTATGGGTGCCGCGGCGTTCCTGATGGCGGACTATGTCCAGCTGCCTTACAGCCAGATTGTGTTGAAGGCCATTCTGCCTGCCATCCTGTACTTTACCGGTATTTTCATTTCCGTCCATCTGGAAGCGAAGAAGCTGGGCCTGAAGGGTCTGAGCAAGGAAGAGCTGCCGAAGATTAAGCCCCTGCTGAAAAAGACCTACCTGCTGCTGCCCCTGCTGCTGCTTATTTACCTGGTGGGAACCAGCCAGCGGAGCATTCAGTACGCGGCGGCCCTGTCCATTGTGGCCTGCATCTTTGTGACACTGTTCAGCCGGGAGACCCGGATCACCCCCATGCGATTGCTGGAGGCCCTTGCCGCCGGCGGACAGGGAACCATTACGGTAGCGGCGGCCTGCGGTGTCGCGGGCATCATTGCCGGAACCATTACCATGACCGGCCTTGCCAACATGATTATTAACGGCATCGTCGTTCTGGCGGGCAACAGTACCTTTATCGCCCTGTTCCTGACCATGATCTGCTGCATCATTCTCGGTATGGGTGTGCCCACCACCGCAACCTACTGTATTATGGCCGCTACCTGCGCCCCGATCCTGGTCCGTATGGGCGTGCCCATTGTCGCTGCCCACTTCTTTGTGTTCTACTTCGGTATCGTGGCCGATCTGACGCCGCCTGTTGCATTGGCTTCCTATGCCGGCGCGGCAATTGCCCAGGCCAATCCCATGAAAACGGCTCTGGTCTCCACCAAGCTGGCCATCGGCGCCTTTATCGTGCCCTATGCTTTCGCGCTCAGCCCTGCCATGCTGCTGATCGATACCACTTTCCCGGAGGTTTGCTTGATCTGCGTCACATCCCTGATTGGTATCTGCGGTGTGTCTGCGGGCCTGGAGGGATATTTCTTCCACAATATGAAGATGTATCAGCGGATTATGAGCGCCGTCGGCGGTCTGCTGCTGATCTATCCCGGCATTGTTACCGATACGGCGGGCCTGGCTCTTGTGCTTATCGTAGTTGCCATGCAGTTTGTGGAAAGAAGAAAGCTTGCCGCGGCATAAAATGCAGAAAATAAAAACCATCCTGAAAGACCAAAGCGGTTTTTCAGGATGGTTTTTATGTTCTGGATGAAGTTATGCCAGATAGATGGCCCGGCAGGCCAGCATGGTCATGTAGCAATCGAATTTGCTTACAAGCTCCATGGGAGCGTGCATGCACAGCACGGGCACACCGGCATCCACGGTGACAATGTTCCGGTTTGCCATATAGGCGGCCACGGTGCCGCCGCCGCCCTGGTCGACCTTGCCCAAAGTCGCGATCTGCCAGCGGACACCGGCATCGTCCAGTACCTTGCGGACATGGTACATGGCTTCGGCGGAAGCGTCGGAAGCGCCGCCCTTGCCCCGGGAGCCGGTATACTTGCAGATGGAGACACCGTAGTTGAGCTGGCTGTTGTTCCGGCGGTCGCAGGTCTCCGGGAAGTTGGGATCAAAGGCGTTGGAAACATCGGCGGAGAGACAGAAAGAATTCTGGAAGCAATGGCTGAGCTTCACGCCCTGGCCGTCACACAGGATACCCATGAAGTATTCAAAGGCCTGGCTCTGCATGCCGCTGATACCCACGCTGCCGATCTCTTCCTTGTCGGCAAGAATGCAGACGGCGGTGTGCTTGGGGGTGGGCAGGGTGAGCATGGGCTCGATTTCCGCATAGGCGCAGACCCGGTCGTCGTGACCGTAGGCGCCCAGCAGGCTCCGGTCCAGACCGACCTCCCGGCAGCGTCCGGCGGGAACTACGGTGAGCTCGGCGGAACGGAAGTCTTCTTCGATAATGCCGTACTTTTCGTTCAGAAGCCGCATCACGTTCAGCTTCACAAGATCCGCGCCCTCGCCGGTCACCGGCTCGGTGCCCAGGATCACGTTCAGCTGTTCCCCGGCGATAACCTGGGCAGCGGTCTTCTGCATCTGATCGGCAGACAGGTGAATAAGAAGATCGGACACAACCAGGATGGGATCGCTCTCATCTTCTCCGATGGTGACGGTGACGGTGGAACCGTCTTTCCGGCAGACCACGCCGTGGATGGCAAGGGGTACGCAGGTCCACTGGTACTTCTTGATGCCGCCGTAGTAGTGGGTTTTGAAGTAGGCAATCTCGGCATCCTCGTACAGGGGATTGGGCTTCAGGTCCATCCGGGGGGAGTCCACGTGGGCGGCGCAGATATTGGCGCCCTGGGACAGAGACTCGGTGCCGATGACGGCAAACAGGAAGCTCTTGCCCCGGTTGTTCAAATAAATCTTATCGCCGGGCTTTACTTCCATGCCGGGGACGGCGGGCTTAAAGCCGTGGGCGATAGCCTGCTCGGTTGCCCAGGCGGTTGCCTCACGCTCGGTCTTGCAGGCATCCATAAAGGCGGCATACCGCTTGGCATAGCCTTCCATTTCCTCCCGCTGCTGGGCGGTCAGACTCCGGTATCCGTTCTTCTGTTCCATCAGAAGGGAAGAACGAAGTTCGTCAATGTTCATGGGATTTTCCTCCATTTTTCTTTATAGTATTGAGAAACTCTTCGCATTTAGCGGAAAATTCCTCACAGGTCCCATTGTTTTCCAGGGTATAGTCGCACCGCTCCCGGAACCAGGTATCCGGATGCTGGGCATCGATGCGGCTTTCGGCATATTGCCGGGTGATCCCATCCCGCCGGGTCAGTCTGGCGATCCGGTCTTCCCGGGGGGCCAGGACGGCGACAGTCACATCACAAAGCTGCCCCAGTCCGCTTTCCAAAAGAGCAATGGCGTCGATAGCGGCAAGCTCCGGGGCGGGGGAGAGACGGCGCTTCACTTCCCGCTTCACCGCGCTGTGGGTAATGCGGTTGAGCAGAGCCAGGGCCTGGGGGTCGGAAAAAACCAGGGCCCCAAGCTGCTTCCTTTGCAGGCTCCCGCCCTGAAAGCATTCCGGAAAAGCTTTTTCCAGACTGTCCAGCATTTCCTGATCGGAAGCAAGAAGCGTGTGGTAGATGGCGTCGCAGTCCAGCGTCAGCCCGCCCCGGCGTCTGACGGCTTCCAGCAGTGTGGTTTTTCCGCAACCGGTACCACCGGTGATTCCCAGGATCATAGGGTTTCCTCCGCGTTCACAATATGGAAAGCCGCCGCTTTTTTCAGCCGGTTCTGCACCGCGTAGGCAACGCCGCCGCCGGTGGGACACCGGGCATAGACTTTCCGGATACTGGGGTCATCCAGTTCCCGCAGGGCAGCAAAGAGGCCTGCGGAGAGGGTATTCACATCTGCTTCCGAGCCGTAGGCCAGGGGATCACAGCCATTGTACAGGGGCAGCTCCTCCTGAAAGCACAGTACCCGGTCTCCGGGTTCAAAATGGCTCCGGATATAGGCGGCGGCTTTTTCCCGGCTCCCCGCCACGATCACAACCGGCTCCTGGGGGGCGTAATGCCGGTACTTCATTCCCGGGGCCCGCACCACAGCGTCCTTGTCGATCTGGGAGGTGACGGCCTTGTCAACGACCAGGTCCCCCAAAACCTTAGTAAGCTGCTCCGGGGTAATGCCGCCGGGGCGCAGAAGCCTTGGCCTGCCTGCCGTCAGGTCCACGATGGTGGATTCCACCCCCACCCGGCAGGGCCCGCCGTCCACAATGGCGTCAATTCTGCCGTCGTGGTCATGGCGGACATGCTCCGCCGTGGTGGTGGAGGGCTTTCCGGACAGATTAGCGGAGGGAGCGGCGATGGGAACACCGGACAGGCGGATGATGGCTCTGGTGATGGCGCAGTCCGGACAGCGGACGGCCACGGTATCCAGTCCCGCGGTGGTGCGCTTTGGGACAATATCCTTTACGGGCAGAACCATGGTCAGAGGGCCGGGCCAGTAGGCCTTTGCCAGAGCATAGGCGGCGGGGGGAATATCCCGGCAGATGGATTCCATTTCTTCCGGAGCGGCGACATGAAGGATCAGGGGATTGTCCTGGGGACGGCCCTTGGCTTCAAAGATTCTGGCAACAGCTGTTTCATCCAGCCCGTTGGCCCCAAGACCGTAGACGGTTTCCGTCGGAATGGCGACCAGACCGCCCCGACGGATGATTTCTGCGGCCGCTTCGGCGCAGCCGGGAGCATCGGCGGATAAATAAAGGGTCTGCATAAAATTCACCTTAACGCAATGTAGGGACGACCGGCCGGTCGCCCCTACGGAACTTAAAAATGCTTTTTACACGGTGGGCTGGTTGGCCGCTTCAATGATCTTCACAAACTTCTCGGGGACCAGGGAGGCGCCGCCGATCAGGCCGCCGTCGATGTCGGGCTGGGCCAGCAGCTCGTAGGCGTTCTTCTCGTTCATGGAGCCGCC
>CAZVDH010000025.1:0-20940 GCA_964625595.1 uncultured Oscillospiraceae bacterium
CGCAAAAAGCGCAGGATAAAATGGTATTAACCATTTTATCGAGAAATAGTATGAGCAGCAAAAACCTGAGAAGCCGCAAAATCTTCTCAGGTTTTTGCTTATGGAAGCTCACCGAAACGTGGAAACACATCCCTATGCCGCTGACGCGTCAGCCTTTTGCTCACAGGGAAAGCATCAGCACCATGTTGGCCGCGAAAACCAGAATAAAAAATATCGTACCGGCGTTGGTAAAAAAGCAGGCAAGGCATCTTCCATCCATCCGGTTTGCCTCCCGATATTCCCGGATCTTCGGGATATTGGCAATGAGCACCCCGAGGGCCGCAACGGAGAAAGCAAGAAGAATTCCGCCCTGGAGAAGCTCTCCGCTGACGCCGGGCAGCATCCCGGCCAGTCCCGGCAGCAGACTCCCCAGAACCAGATTATTGAACATATGCAGCAGCACGCACCAGCCCAGGGAGTATTCCTCGGCGACATAGCCCAGCACCAGTCCCACCGCAAACGCGTAGGGCGTCTGCACCAGATTCCCGTGATACATGCCGAACAGAAACGCGGAAACGAAAATGCCGAAACGCTTTCCGTAAGGGCGGAACATACCCTGAATCAGGCCCCGGAACAGCAGTTCCTCCGTAAGCGGCGCAATCAGGCAGCCGTACAGCAGCAGGCTCATGCTGGTGCTCTGCATGGTCGCTGCTTCCACGGAGGCTGTAATATCCACGCCAAGGGGCGAAAGCAGAGAATCCAGCAATCCCGTCAGCACGGAAAAAACCAGCTGGGTGCTGACAAAGACACACAGAACAGCGAAAAAAGACGCCGAATTCATTTTCCCCCGGGTCCGCCACATTTCCTTTCCCAAAAAGGGCAGACCTTTCCAGCCAATCAGGATCACCAGGCCTACAGCAGCGGCGTACAGATACCCCCAGGCATCTCCCGTAATCCCGGCAGTGATCTTCCCGAGATCCGGAAAGGCACCTGCGCGGACCGCTTCCAGCGCGTCCGCCATTCCCTGAACGAACATGTCCAGAATCACCATGACATTCATAATTCCATAGTAGATGAGCAGGGTCCAGCCCGCCGAACCAAAACGGCGGCGCAGGAGCTTGTTGATTTCTTTATCCGTCATTGGATTTCCTCCCGGATTTCTTCCAGAATTTTCTCGGCGCAAAGCATGCCGTCAATGGCGGCGGACATAATTCCGCCGGCATAGCCGGCGCCCTCACCGGCCGGGTACAGCCCCCGAAGCTTCGACTGCCGGTCCTCCCCCCGGAGGATCCGCACCGGGGAAGAGCTGCGGGTCTCCGGGGCGGTCAGCACTGCATTGGGGTCCGCGAAACCGTGAAGCCGTGTTTCCAATCTGGGAATCGCCTGTTTCATTGCTCCGGTGATGCGTTCCGGCAGAACGGTATTCAGGTCGCACCAGACCACTCCGGGACGGTAGGTGGGCTTCACCTCCGCCGGGCCGGTGCTTGGCTTTTCGGCGAGGAAGTCCCCCACTGTCTGGGCAGGCGCCCGGTAGCCACCAGCCGCACGATAGGCACGTTCCTCAATCTCCCGCTGCCAGAGCATGCCCCCCAGCGGACCGGGATAGGGAAAATCCTCCGGCCGGACCGTCATCAGCAGGGCCGCGTTGGCGTTTTCTCCCCTGCGGTCGGAATTGCTCATGCCGTTTGTGACCACGCCGCCTTCTTCCGAGGAAGCCGCCACCACATAGCCGCCGGGGCACATACAGAAAGTATATACCGTTCCGTCCTCCAAATGCTCCGCCAGCTTATAATCCGCCGGGGGCAGGGCGGGATTCTCCCCGCCGTACTGGGCAAGGTCGATATTCTTTTGTAAATGCTCGATCCGCGCGCCCATGGCAAAGGGCTTCGGCTCCATGGGAACGCCCATTTCTTCCAGCATCCGAAAGGTGTCCCGGGCGCTGTGGCCGATGGCCAGGATCACCCGGGTGCAGGGGATCTTCTCCCCCGTCTGGGTGGTGATTGCCGTGATCCGATCCCCCGTCTGTTTGATCTCCGTCACCTGGGTGCGGAAACGGACCTCGCCCCCCAGTTCTTCAATCCGGCGGCGGATGGACTGCACAACCTCCACCAGAACGTCCGTCCCCACATGGGGCTTGGCATCGAAGAGAATGTCCTCCCCCGCTCCCGCTTTCACAAACTGCTCCAGGATCCAGTGGATCCGGGGGTTATTGACCCCGGTATTCAGCTTTCCGTCGGAAAAGGTTCCGGCGCCGCCCTCACCGAACTGCACGTTGCTTTGGGGATCCATCGTCCCGCCGGAGAAGAAAGCCTCCACTTTCCGCTTTCTGGTCAGGGCATCGTCTCCCCGCTCCAGAACCAAAGGGCACTGTCCTGCCAGGGCCAGCACCAGCGCGGCAAACATCCCGGCAGGGCCGAAGCCCACAATCACAGGCCGTTGAGCAGCTTTGGGGGCTTTCGGCACCGTATAGCGGTATACCGGGGCAAGCTCCGCCCGGCGGCTCCCGGCTTTCATCAGAAGTTTTTTCTCATTCCCCTCCACCCGGACATCCACGGTATAAATAATCCGAACCTCCGGCTTCTTCCGGGCATCCACGGAGCGGCGGACAATGGTCAGCTCCCGGATTTTGGAACCGGGTATTTTCAGAATTTTCGATGCCTCGTGCCGAAGCTGATTCGCGTCATGCTCCGGCGGAAGGGAAATATCCCGCAGTCGTATCATGTTTTACTCCTTCCGGCGCTTTCTCCTGCCAGGCGCCCGGAGCTCCAGGCCCATTGCAGGTTATAGCCGCCGCAGTCTCCATCCACGTCCAGCACCTCGCCGCAGGCGTACAGCCCGGGAACCAGGCGGCTTTCCATGGTTTCTTCGTTAAATTCCTCCGTCAGGATGCCCCCCGCCGTTACCTGGGCGGAATCCATTCCCATGGGCTGGGTCAGAGTCACTTCCAGCGCCTTTGCTTTTTCCGCTGCCAGGGTAAGCGCTTCCTCCGGTATATCCCGGATAAAGCCCTGCTGGGAAATCCCGGCCTCCCCGGTCAGGACTCTGCCCAAGCGGTTATGGAGGATTCCCGTAAACAAGTCGGATGCGGGCAGGTCGGTTTTCTTCCTGCGAAGCAGTTCCTCTGTCAAGGTCTGCCGGTCCAGCTCGGGAAGAAAATCCAGCCGGCAGCTCCATTCTCCCCCGCCCTGGCACACATCCCGGGATACTTCAAAAATCACCGGGCCGGACAAACCGTACTCCGTAAACTGCAGCTCTCCCCGGCTCCCGGCGAACAGCTCCCCGTCCCGGAAAATGGACGCTTCGCAGTTTGTCCGCACACCCTTTAAGGACGTGAGGCCACCCCAGGAGGAACGAAGCTGCACCAGATTGGGCCGCAGCTTCGTACAGTGGTGGCCCAGAGTCCGAAGAAGCTTATAGCCGGACATGCTGCCGCCCAGGCCCGTTCCCGCAAGTCCGCCGCAGGCAACGATGACCCGGTCGCAGTCCACTGCTTCCTCCCTGCTCTCCACCCGGAAGCGTCCTGCTGTCCGCACTTTCTCCACTTCAAATCCCAGTTTTGCAGTGATATTGGGCTTTTCCAATGCAAATCGCAATATGTCCGCCACGGAATTTGCCTGGTCGGAATAGGGGTACACCCGGCCCGATGCTTCCGCTACGGTATAAAGGCCCATGTGGCGAAACCAGCAAAGCGTTTCCTCCGGAGAAAACCGGTTCAGGGCATATTTCCAGAAGCCGGTCTGCTCTCCATGATAGCCTGTTTTTCCGGCGTGCAGATTTGTCAGGTTGCAGCGTCCGTTTCCGGTTGCCCGAAGCTTTCGCCCCAGACGGGCCTGACGCTCAAAAAGCACCACCTGTACACCCGGCGCTTCCGATGCAGCCAGGGCCGCGGCCATACCGGACGCGCCGCCGCCGATGATTCCAATGACCATACCGTTTCTCCTTGCAAATATGGATTGTCCCCATTATACCCCACAAATCTCCCGGGCACAAGAAAAACTTCTTTGCGAACAGGAAAAGATATGGTATAATAGCCGAAGGTGATACTATGGACCGAAGTCTGATCGAAAAAATCGGAAAAAACACCGAAGACCGTATGCTTTTGGCTAAGGTCTTCGACAAAATCAATTCCGGGATGCGGAAAAACATTCCTGCCTCCACCGCCTTTCTCTCCCCTCGGGAGCAGGAGATGGCCCGGTTCCTCTTCGGCAGTCCCCAGGGGCTGTTTCCTTTCGGCGGATACCCTGACGCGGAACGGAAAATGCTTGTTTTTCTTCCGGAATACTTGGAGGAAGATTGGCTCTTGGGCGAGGACAGCCCGGTGGTGTGCATCCACGCGGACTTCTTTCGGGAGGACAAGCTGACCCACCGGGATCTGCTGGGTGCCCTTATGGGCGCCGGAATCGCCCGGGAAACCCTGGGCGACATCTGCGTCGGTTCCGGCTGTGCGGATTTCTTTGTCACAGCGGAAATCGCGCCCTATCTGATGCAGAGCTTCACCAGCGCCGGACGGACGGCGCTCCACCTGCACCAGATACCTCTGGACGCGGTTCTGGTTCCGGAAGCGGAAACAAAGGAGCTGCGGGACACTTTGGCCTCCCTGCGCTTAGACAGTGTCATCAGCTCGGGTTTCCGCATCGGCAGGAGCCTGGCAGCGCAATATGTTGCCGCCGGGAAAGCGGCCATTGACGGCCTGCCCTGTGAGAAGCCGGATAAGCCGGTTTCAGAGGGTGCAAAGATCTCCGTTCGGGGTCTGGGGAAAATCCAGCTTGCCCAGGTGGGCGGCGAAACAAAAAAAGGGCGGATCAGTGTCATCATCCGCCGGTATGTGTGAGGACGCAAATATGAATATGCAGGAAGTAATCGCGCGGATCAACGCGCTGGCAAAGAAAGCAAAGGAAACTGGGCTCACCCCGGAGGAAACCCAGGAGCGGGACAAACTCCGCCGGATCTACATCGACTCGGTAAAGGCCAACCTGGTCGGTCAGCTGGAAAACACCTACATCGTGGGGCCTGACGGAAAAAAGAAGAAATTGGAGCACAAGTGATGGAACTGCGGGAACAAATCGCCTGCTACCGTCCGGTAAATGAACAGGAGGAAAAGGACAAAATACTGCTTCTTGCCTGGCTGGACAGCGGGCTTGACCTGTACAGCCGGGACTGTGCCGCCGCCCATCTCACCGCCTCTGCCTGGGTGGTCAGCCCGGACCGGAAACAGGTGCTGATGGCTTACCATAAGCTCTACAACTCCTGGGCCTGGACAGGAGGACACGCCGACGGTGAGCAGGATCTGTGCAACGTTGCCCGTCGGGAGGCCATGGAGGAAAGCGGCATCACGGAACTGAAACTCCTGGATCCCGGTATCTTTTCTCTGGAGATTCTCAGTGTGGACGGTCACGAAAAGCGGGGGCAGTATGTGTCCACCCATCTGCACCTGAATGTGACCTACCTTTTTGAGGCGGACCCCGGTGCTCCTCTGCGGTGCAAGCCCGACGAAAACACCGGCGTTGCCTGGATTCCCATCGACGAGCTGCCCGAAAAGGTCTCGGAGCCCTGGTTTCTGGAACGGATCTACAGCAAGCTGATAAAAAAGAGTACAGGATAATTGGAGGATACTATGGCTTTTCTGCCTGTGACCCGGGAGGAAATGGAAGCCCGGGGATGGGTCCAGTGCGACTTTGTATATGTGATCGGGGATGCCTATGTGGATCATCCCTCCTTTGGCCACGCCATTATCAGCCGGGTTCTGGAGCATCACGGCTACAGTGTGGGCATCATCTCCCAACCGGACTGGAAGGATCCCGAATCCATCAATGTTTTCGGGCCGCCCCGGCTGGCCTTTCTGGTCTCCGGCGGCAATATGGATTCCATGGTGAACCACTATTCCGTCACCTGCCACCGCCGGAAAACCGATGCCTTTACCCCCGGGGGCATTATGGGAAAGCGGCCGGATTACGCAACCATTGTTTACTGCAACCTGATCCGCCGCACCTATAAGGATATTCCCATTCTGATCGGCGGCATTGAAGCCAGCCTGCGGCGGCTGGCCCACTACGACTACTGGTCGGACAAAATGAAGCGTTCCATCCTCCTGGACAGCCAGGCGGATCTTCTCATGTACGGTATGGGAGAACGGAGCGTGGTGGAGATTGCCGAGGCCCTGAACGCGGGAATGGACGTAAAGGACATTACCTATGTGGATGGGACCGTTTTTAAAACCGCCCAGCCCGACGACAGTCTTCCCACCATTATGCTTCCCAGCTTTGACGAGGTAAAAGCGGATAAGCGCAAATATGCCGAGTCTTTCCGGATCCAGTACGCCAACTGCGACCCCTTTACCGCCAAGCGGATGGCGGAGTGGTACGGAAAGAAATATGTGGTGCAGAATCCGCCCCAGAAGCCCCTGACTACGGAAGAAATGGACGAGATCTACGATCTTCCCTATATGCGAACCTATCACCCCAGCTATCAAAAAGCCGGAGGCGTTCCCGCCATCGAGGAAGTTAAGTTCAGCCTGGTGAGCAACCGGGGCTGCTTCGGTGCCTGCTCTTTCTGCGCCCTGACTTTCCACCAGGGGCGGATCGTCCAGGTCAGAAGCCATGAATCCATCCTCCGGGAAGCGGAGATCATGACGAAAGATCCGGATTTCAAGGGCTACATCCACGATGTGGGCGGTCCCACCGCCAATTTCCGCCACCCCGCCTGCAAAAAGCAGATGTCCAAGGGTGCCTGCGGCGGTCGGCAGTGCCTCTACCCCACCCCCTGCAAAAACATGGACGCGGATCACAGCGACTATGTGGCCCTCCTTCGCAAGCTCCGTGCCCTGCCAGGGGTGAAGAAAGTATTTGTCCGCAGCGGCATCCGGTTTGACTATCTGCTGGCGGATAAAAAGGACACTTTCTTCCGGGAGCTGGTAAAGTACCACATCTCCGGACAGCTGAAAGTTGCCCCGGAGCATGTTTCCGACCGGGTTCTGGCCCGAATGGGAAAACCAAAGAACGAAGTGTACAACCGATTTGTGGAAAAATACTTCCGCCTCAATCAGGAGTTCGGGATAAAGCAGTACCTGGTTCCCTACCTCATGTCCAGCCATCCCGGCTCCACCCTGGCGGACGCGGTGGCGCTGGCGGAGTACATCCGGGACATGGGCTACAACCCGGAGCAGGTACAGGACTTCTACCCCACCCCCTCCACTCTATCCACGGTGATGTACGCCACGGGATTGGATCCCAGAACCATGGAAAAGGTCTACATTCCCACGGATCCCCACGAGAAAGCCATGCAGCGGGCCCTTATCCAGTACCGGAATCCCGTCAACTACAGCCTGGTTCGGGAGGCGCTGGTAAAGGCGGGACGGGAAGACCTCATCGGAACCGGGCCGAAATGTCTGATCCGTCCCTGGCCGCCGAAAAAAGCGGGCGCGAAATCGCCTGTTCCGGAAAGTACCGCCGGGAAAAAGAAACAGCCGCTTCCGGCAAAGAACCGCAGAAAATGACACAACGCCCACGGAAAAAGCTTTTCCGTGGGCGCGTTTTTCATACTGTCTTCACATACAGGCACATTTCATAGGGGATCCCGTCTTCCTCGCCGGACTGCAGAACGCATTCCAGCTTCCAGCGGGGATCCGCGTCCAGATCGGGAAACCAGGTATCCGACGGAACCTCAGTATGGACCTTGGTAACATAGGCCCGGTCACATGCTTCCATAAGCTGGGCGTACACGCTTCCGCCACCGATCACAAAAACCCGGGGTATATCCTTTGTCCGTTCCAGCACCTCCTGTACGGAAGCGCATACCGTAAAGCCAGGGTAGCCTGGGCCGCGCCTGCTCAGCAGAAAATTTTCCCGGCCCGGAAGCGGCTTTTTCCCGGGAAAATCCTCCACCGTCCGGCGTCCGGCAATCACCGCCGCGCCCCGGGTGGTCTCCCGGAAGAATTTCCGGTCCGCGCTGAGGGCAATGGGCTGGGTTCCGTCCTTGCCGATTCCCCAATCATCATATACCGCAACGATCAGCTCCATAGGTCCCTCCTAAATCGCCATGGGGATCTCAAAGTCAAAGGGATGGTACCGGTAGTTTTCCATGGAGAAAGAATTCTTGGTAAAGGCATAGAAATCCGTAACGCTTTCATCCACATGGAATTTGGGCGCTTCGTAGCCCTCCAGCTCCAGCATGGCTTTCACCGCGGGGATGTGCCGGTCATAAATGTGGCAGTCGGCAATCACATGGACCAGTTCGCCCACTTTCAGACCGGAAACCTGGGCCATCATATGGACCAGGACGGCATACTGCACCACGTTCCAGTTGTTGGCAGTGAGCATATCCTGGGAACGCTGATTCAAAATGGCATTGAGGGTATTTCCCGTGACATTAAAGGTCATGGAATAGGCGCAGGGGTACAGGTTCATCTCGTGCAGGTCCTGGAAATTATAGATATTTGTCAGGATCCGCCGGGAATTGGGATTGTATTTCAGGTCATAGAGCACCCGGTCCACCTGGTCAAACATACCCTCAGCATACTGGTGCTTGATACCCAGCTGGTAGCCGTAGGCCTTGCCGATGGTGCCGTCGGGGCCTGCCCACTCATCCCAGACATGACTGCCCAGATCGGCGATCCGGTTGGATTTCTTCTGCCAGATCCACAGCAGCTCGTCCACCGCGGATTTCCAATAAGTCCTGCGCAGAGTCATGATGGGAAATTCCTCCGCCAGGTTGTACCGGTTTACCACACCGAATTTCTTGATGGTGTGGGCGGGGGTACCGTCGGCCCAGTGGGGGCGCACGGGAAGCTCTTCATCGGAAAAGCCGTTTTCCAGGATGTCCCGGCAGGTTGCTTTGTACAGTTCGTCCGCTCTGCTCATACTTCGCGTCTCCTCTTTTTTATTTCTGACATTCTATCATATTGCGCTTCATTTTTCCAGAAGTTTTTCGCAGACCGCAAAAATCTCCCCCCGAAAACGGGGGGAGATTGGGGAAGCTTGTTTTACACGGCAGCGGAGGCTCCGTCCAGAAGGACGTAGTTCATGTTGATCCAGCCGATGCTGGTGCGGCCCCACTGCTCGCCGCTGTAAACTTTGGTCTCCAGGATCTCCACCCGGGAGTTTACCATGATCTTACCCACCAGCGCGTTGCCGACTCCGGGGCTGCTGCGCACGTTAGCGGTGAAGAAGCACCGGGCGATGGTTCCGGCAGTGCCGGCACCGGTCACGCTGGCTCCGGTCATGGTCACATAGCTGGTGCAGATCCAGCCCTGATCGATCCGGCCCCAGATCATGCCGCCCTCGAGCTTCTGCTCGTAGATGACCACATTGGCGCCCTTCTTCAGGGTACCGGCCTTGGCGTAGCCCTGGCCAGCACCGGCACGGATATTGACTTCATTCACATAGTTCACATAGCCAACCGCCACAGCACCGGAAGGAACGGTGGTCATGATCGTGGTGCCGCCGGTTGCGATGCCGCCGGTCACACCGGAAGTGGTACCGGTGGACTTGCTGCTCAGATCAACGTAGCTCATGGCGACCCAGCCCTGGTCAATGCGGCCCCACAGTGCGCCGTCCACGGTTTTCTGCTCATAGACGGTAACAGCGGTGCCCCGTTTCAGGGTAGTGACCTTATTGTTCCGCGCGCCGGCAGCGCTGCGGACATTCAGAGAATCGGTATTCACCACGGTACCGGCAGCGCCGGTGGTGGGAGTAGTAACCGTCCCATTTCCGGAACCGGTTCCCGTGCCCGTACCGGTGGAACCGGAGGGGTTCGTGGGCGTTGTGGGGACCGTGGCGGTAGTGACCTGATCCATCTTGACCCAGAGATAAACCTTGTCAACGATCAGCTTGCCCCAGAGGGTGCCGCCGGCCTTGACCCGCTCCAGGATGGTAACGGAGGTACCCTTCTTCAGGGTCTTGGTGCTCTTCGCGGCAGCGGTATCTTCATGCTTGGTGTACAGAGCCACGCCGTCAGAAGGCACAGTGCCCTGAATGGATTCCTGGGTAAGACCGGACAGATCCACCCAGCCGGAGAAAGAATCCACAGTGACCTTGCCCAGGCACTTGCCGGCGTCTTCCTTGAGATCGGTAATGGTGATCTTGGTGCCCTTTACCAGACTGATGATGGTATTTCCGTCCTCTCCATTCACAGCAAGCGTGCTGCTCTTTACTGTAGCGGAAATGGAAACGGTCGGTGTGGATGTGCCGGTGCCGGAAGTGGAATTCACAATGGTAATGCTTGCCATGTTCACCCAGCCGGAGGAAGTCAGGCCCCACAGATAGGTGCCGTCGGTCTTCTGATCGGTAATGGTCACAGCCTGACCCTTGCCCCAGATTACATTGACCTTGCTGGAGAGGCTGGCCTCATTATACGCACTCAGCTGTGCGGTCGCAACCGTGCCCTTTACATCTTCCAGCTTCACTTTGCTCATCTCGAGCCAGCCGGTGTAGCCGCCGATGGTGACCTTGCCCCACTGCACATCTTTGACCAGGGCACGGCCGGAGATCTTAATGCTCTGTCCGGCGCCCATGACAACCAGCAGTTTGCTGTTGGTATCCGCGTTCAGATAAACCTCTGCGCCGCTCGCATTTACCTTCGCGGGAACGGTGACGTTGGCGTAAGGCGCGCCGGTGGTAGTGGAAACGGTGCTTTCCACAGAACCGGAATCCCCAACCTCAGAGGTGCTGTCCAGCTTCACATAGTCCATGCAGACCCAGCCCTTATCCGTCTTGCCCCACTTGGAGCCGTTGGAGGCTGTCTTAACTTCGCTGATATAGACGCGGGTGTTAACCGCGATCCTGCCCGCCAATGCACCGCTGATGCTGGCAGAGCTGCGGACATTCACACCGGTGGAGCAGTTCACGATGGTGGCATTTGCAGTCCCGGAAGCGGAGGAACTGCCGCTCTCGATGCTGCCGGTCTTGAGCTGCACATAGCTCATGCATACCCACTGGTCCTTGCCGATTCTGCCCCAATCCGCGCCGTTGACGCTCTTCACTTCGTAGACGCTCACCTGGGTGCCGGTGGGCAGGCTCTTGACCAGAGGCTTCGTGGTGCCGGGGGCAGACCGGACATTCAGATTGATGCTGCTGGATACAATGCCGGTGGCGATTGCTTTCTCGTCAGTCCCACTCTCGCTGCTGCCGGAGCTTTCGGTGCTGCCGGAGCCGGAGCTTACCTGGATGTAATCCATGCAGACCCACTTGTCTTCTTTCGCGGAGATCTTTGCCCAGTCCTTGGTGCCCTTGGTAACCTGCTCGTAAATGGTTACCTCTTCTCCCCGCTTCACGGTGCCGACCTTCTTGCTGCCCGCATTGGGATAGTCACGGACATTCACGGAGTCCGCATTGACGATCACGCCGGTCTTCTTGGCCGTGCTGGTGGATCCGCCGGAAGTGCTTTCGGAAGAAGCGGTGAAGTCGGTCATGTTGATGAAGCCGGTACCCACGCCGGATACTTCGATCTGGCCCCAAACCTTGCTGTCATAGGTCCACTGCTTCAGGACCTTAACCGCGCAGCCTTTGGTCAGGCTGCAAAGGAACTCGCCGGTGGAGAACTGCTTGACGACCGTCGCGTCGTTCTTCAGGGTTCCGCTTACGGCCGTGGCGGTCTTCAGCGTACCGTTGGCTTTCACCACAGTCTGGGCCTCCTCAAAGCCGCAGATCTTGCAGTACTTACCGGCAGTCAGACCGTCGGTGGTATCGGTATTGGCAACCGCGGCCTGCGCGACCATATAATCTTCGGTGCCTTCATGGGCATGGGCCATCAAAGGCAGCTTCTTGTCCGCGGAATCGATCTTTACCGTAATGGTCTGATCAACAGTATCATCGCCATTAAAGTCAAAGGTTTTTGTAGCAATGACATCACCCACAGCTTCCCGAATCTTCTGGGATGTGACCTCCACAACAAATTTATCGCCGTGTTCCGTGATCCATGCTCCAACCTCTGCGGCAGCACCGGCGCCGGAGATTACGATGGTATACACGAATCCGGTACCGTCTTCTTTTGCGGTGAACGCACCTGCCTTTACGGTGACCACGTCACCGCTCACTGTAATCTTACCTTCGTCAGGATTAATGGTGGCTTTCATAGGCAGCGGTTCATCCGCGAAAGCCGCCAGAGGCATGGAAGCCATCATTGCGATGACCAGCAGCCAGGAAATCAAACTAACCAGGCTTTTCTTCATTTCTTTTTCCTCCCCTTGTATTCTCACACGTTCAAAAAATACGTTTCTAATACTTAATATGCGATTGAAAGTAGACATGGATTTCCGAGAATAAATCGTGATAAAAAAGGCCGAGGACGCAGATGGGCTGTCGCCCATCAAGGACGAGAACGCATTTTAGCGCGATTTAGGCCGGAAAGACTGTCTGGTTTTAATCGCATATTAGTATAAGCCCGGTGCTTATGCCCAAAGGCTGCCGCCGGTGCTTCCGGTGTTACTGCTGCTTCCGGAAGCGGAATCCATTTTGACGTAGGTCATGCAGATCCAGCGGTCAGTACCGATCTTGCCCCAGCTCACACCGCTCACATTCTTGGTTTCGGTGATCGTTACCGCAGTGCCGGAGGCCAGGGTTCCGACCTTGGTATAGCCGGTGCCCGGTCCGCTGCGGACATTCAGTGCGGTGGTGACGGTGCCCTTTCCGGGTTCCGCAGTCGTTCCGGTGGAACCGGAGCTGTCGATGCCGTCCAGCTTGACATAGGCCAGATTGACCCAGCGGTTGGTGCCGATCCGGCCCCACTTGGCGGTGCCGATGGTCTTGGTTTCATAAATCGTTACTTTATCGCCGGAAGAAAGGCTTCCGACCTTGGCGAAGTTGGTGCCCGCGCCGCTGCGGACATTCAGTCCGGTGGTGACGGTGCCCGTCTGATTGCCGGTGGTGCTTCCGCTGCTTCCGGTGTTGTCAGAAGCATCGTCCAGCTTCACATAGGTCATGCAGATCCACTGGTCGGTACCGATCCGGCCCCAGCTTACGCCGCCCACGGTGGTCTGCTCATATACGGTAACTTTCGCGCCCTTGTTAAGGTAAGTCACTCTGGCGTTGTTCACGCCGGCTGCTTTCCGGACATTCACACCGTTGCCGGTAACAGTTCCGGTCTTGCCGGTTGTCGTGGTGCCGGAGTTTCCATCACTGCTGCTGTCGGAGCTGCCGTCCAAAGTCACATAGGTCAGGCAGATCCAGCGGTTGGTGCCGATCCGGCCCCATTCCACGCCGCCGACGGTTTTCTTTTCCAGAATCGTAACCGCGGTGCCGGGAGTCAGGGAGCCCACCCGGCTATAATTTGTCCCCGCGCCGGAGCGGACATTCAGATTGGTGGTGGAGCTGACCTTTCCGGTGCTGCCGGCGGAAGAAGTACCGCTGTCAGAGGTATTGGAATCGCTGTCCAGCTTCACATAATTCATGCAGATCCACTGGTTGGTGCCGATCCGGCCCCAGGGCGTGCTGCCCACTGTGGTCTGTTCATAGACGGTAACTTTCGCGCCCTTGTTCAGGCTGCCGACCCGGGGGCTGCTGACACCTGCCGCCTGGCGGACGTTCACGCCGTTACCTGTGACCGTGCCGGCCTTGCCAGTCTGGGTGGTGCTTTCACTGGAAGAAGTGCTGTCGTCCCACAGGCTGCCCGTGCTGCCGGAGGGGCTGCTGTCCAGGGTAACATAATCCAGGCAGATCCAGCCGCCGTCGATCCGGCCCCAGACCTGGGTGCCCACGGTCTTCTTCTCATAGATATTCACCTTATCGCCGTTGTAGGCGGAACCGGCGGGCGGATAATTGGTACCCGCTCCGGCGCGGATATTCACAGAGGTTGTACATTTTACGGTTCCGGTGGCAATGACTTCCTCCTTTGCAACCGTGCCGTCGGGAGCGGTCCACTGCGCGTACAGGGTCTTCCCGGCAACGGCAGAGGTCAGGCTCTCCACTTTCTCTCCGCCGGTGGCAGCGGTGTACCAGCCGCGGAAGGTATAGCCTGTCCGGGTGGGATCCTCCACCATAATGTTCACGGCGGTGTCGGTGCAGTAGCCCTGCATCTTATCCTCTCCGCTGTGGCCGGGGGTGCCGCCGTTGGGATTGAAAATGACATATGTATAGTTGGAAGGCATCGCCTTGTCGTATGTAGCGCTTAAATACAGGTTCGCCTCGCTCATCCGGCGCTTCAGCAGTCCCGCGTTGGGAACGCTGGAGATATTGGCCCACAGGCTGATGGCAAAGAGGAAGTCATTTCCGGTCTTCCCGTCCGTCACGGCCTGACGCAGCCGGCCATCGCTCGTCATCCACTTTGTTCCGCAGTTGTAGGAAAGGGATACCAGCGCGTCGAACTGATTCTGGGTCAGGTAACGGCCATATTTGGCAGTGAATTCATTCAGCGCCGTTTCCACTTCCAGAAGCTCGGCCATCATAGCCGTATGGGCTTCCTCCACGGTGATCGTGGCTCCCTGGGTACTTTTCGTTCCGTAGCCGATGCTCCACTGGGTGTTGTCCCAGTAAGCCGTCGCGCTGAAGCCCTCGTAGGCTTTGATTAAATTCACGGCATCTTCGCTGGTCGACATGGCAGAATCGGCAGATGCCTTTACAGCCATACCGGGCAGGAAGCTAAGCAGCATTACAATTGCAAGCAAACCGCTGATCATTCTGGCTCTCATAGGCGCTACTCTCCTTGTCCTAACTTTTGTATTGGTATCATATTCTTTGGGTAAGGGTATCACAATCTTTAAGTAACGGTATCATAACATAGTTGGTGACAAAATGCAACCCCTAATTTGAAATTAATTACATTTTTGTTACTCTTTGTTTCTTAATTTTTTCTTACGGGTCGATATCCTTCCTCCGCATTCAACATAAATACGCTTAGAACGCCCATCTTGCTGCATGGATAATGGAAAAATTTTCCGGGTTGGTATCCAAAAGCCCTCAGAAATCCGTTGTCCTTCCCTTGCGGTCCGTTCTTGACTTTTTCCCCGTGGCTTGCTATACTCCACATAAATCACGTAAAAAGGGGGATCCGGTATGGAGCGGGTCATCATCGGCATGAGCGGCGGCGTAGACAGCTCCGTTGCCGCCTATCTCATGAAAGAGGCAGGCTATGCATGCATCGGCGCCACCATGCGTCTGTATGACAGCAGCACGGAAGAAAGCACCTGCTGTTCTCTGGATGATGTGGAGGATGCCAGGGCGGTTGCCAGCCGGTTGGGCATTCGCCACTATGTGTTTAACTTCAAGAATGATTTTGACCGGCAAGTCATTCAGAAATTTGTAACCGGCTACGAGCAGGGGCTGACCCCGAACCCCTGCATCGACTGCAACCGCCACCTGAAATTTGACCGGCTTCTCCGCCGGGCCCGGGAGCTGGGATGCGATTGGGTGGTTTCCGGGCACTACGCCCAGATCCGGCAGGATCCTGCCACGGGCAGATACATTCTCTGTAAGGCAGCGGACAAGGCAAAGGATCAAACCTATTTTCTAGCCTGTCTGAATCAGGAACAGATGGCGCACATTCAGTTTCCGCTGGGCGGACTTACGAAAACGCAGGTGCGGGAAATTGCCGAACAAAACGGCTTTGTCAACGCCCGGAAGCGGGACAGCCAGGACATCTGCTTTGTTCCCGATGGTGACTACGGCGCGTTTTTACAGCGGTACACGGGGAAAACCTATCCCGAGGGAGATTTTCTGGATCTTCAGGGACAGGTTGTCGGGCATCACCGGGGCGCCGCCTGCTATACCCTGGGGCAGCGGAAAGGGCTGGGACTTGCCATGGGTGCTCCCGTCTATGTCTGCGCCAAGGATATGCGGCGCAACACCGTTACCGTCGGCCCCAGTGAAGCCCTGTTTTCCCCCGCCCTCCGGGCCGGGGATTGGAACTGGTATCCTTTCCCCACTCTGACGCAGCCCATGCGGGTAACCGCCAAGACCCGGCACAGCCAGTTTGAACAGGCGGCAACGGTTTACCCCGAGGAAAACGGCTTTGCCCGGGTGGAATTTGACCAGCCCCAGCGGGCCGTCACCCCCGGACAGGCGGTGGTGCTCTACGACGGGGATATGGTCATAGGCGGCGGCACAATCACGGAAGCGCTTCCCCGGTAAAAGGTAATGCGGCAGGCCTGAAACAAAAAACGCGTGCTCTTTCCCGGCAGGGGAGAACACGCGTTTTTCATTATTCCACGGATTTCAGCGCTTCCGCCATGTTGATCTTTTCCAGTCTGAAATAGAAGAACATATCCACCAGCAGCGCAATCAGGATCGTAAGAATTACCGACCACAGATAAGACGCAGGCAGCAGTCTTGTCCGGAACCAGACAAAATCGATGCGGATCTGGTCCACCACAAAAGCAAGCAGCAGCTTTCCCATAAGCAGTCCAAGGACGGTGCCCATACCGCACAGGACCAGGTTTTCCTTAAAGACATACATCCCCGTCTCCATAGCGGTGAAGCCCAGCACCTTGATGGTTGCGATCTCCCGGATCCGCTCATTAATATTAATGTTTGTCAGGTTATAGAGGACAACCACTGCCAACAGCGCGGCACAGAAAACGACGACCACAACCACCAGGTCCAGCGCTTCCATCATGCCGCCAACCATCGACGCCAGTTCTTCATTCACGGAAACGCTCATAACCCCATCCAGGCCGCTGATCCGCGCGCCCGCGGAATAGGCATCCGCCCACTCCGGGATGGTCACATACGCCATCTGGTTTGCCGGAGCCTCCCCCCACTGGTTTTCCAGGGTGGAGGCGTCCACAATGGCATAATTATAAACGTAGTTGTCATAGATGCCGGAAACCGTCAGCTCGATCATGCGCATATCCGGATCCCGCAGTGTCACCCGGTCCCCTACCCGGATTCCCATGGATTCCGCCGCTCCCACGGACAGGAGCACCTCATTCTCCCCAGGGAAAGATACGGCAGATGTACCGCTGTGAAAATTCTGATACTGGAGCAGTTCATCGGTGGCGGAGATCAGATAAATGTCCTTTGTTGTTCCGCCGCCGTCCAGCTCCATGCTGGTCTGGTAAAAGAACATCGCCTGCTCCCCATCGGAGAGCTCGCCGAGAAATTCCGCCTGCTGTTCCGATGTTCTTCCCTCCTGGAAATAAACCGTCATATCATAGAGGCTGACTTCCTGGAACTGGGTGTCCGCGATATGTACGACCGTATCCCGGATACCGAAGCCCGTCAGGAGCAGCGCTGTGCAGCCGCCGATACCCAGAAGCATCATGGCAAGGCGCTGGTGATACCGGAAAATATTGCGGATGGCCACTTTGTTCAGGAAGCTGACCTTATTCCACAGTTTCAGCTTCTCAAAAATCAGCTGCTTGCCGGCAGAGGGCGCCTTGGGCCGGATCAGCTCCGCCGGGACCTCCCGCAGAGACCTGCGGCAGCAATACCAGGTAACCAGCAGCATGGCACAGGTATACACAAGGAAGACCATAACGCACAGCGGCAAATCCAGCTGCAGGCAGATCTGCGGCTCTACATAGACAATGATTTTATACGCTTCCCAAAGAATCACCGGGAAAACGACACTGCCGGCAGCCACGCCCAGCAGGCAGCCAACAACCGCCGTACTGCCGGCATAGATCAGGTATTTGCTGATAATGGCACCGCTGCTGTAGCCCAGCGCTTTCAGCGTGCCGATCTGTGTACGTTCCTCATCCACCATACGGGTCATGGTGGTGATGCACACCAGCGCCGCAACCAGCAGGAAGAACGCCGGGAACACCCGGGAAACCCCCTCCACAATGTTGGAGTTGCTGTCCAGGGAGCTGTAGCCCAGATTGCTGTTCCGGTCCAGAACGATCACATCGTTCTTGGTCATTTTATCTATGGTGTGTCTGGCGTCTGACAGCTCGGCCCAGGCGTCATTCAGCTCCGCCTTGGCGTCCTTAAGCTCCTGCAGAGCCTCGTTTTTCCCGTCCCTGTATTCTTTTTTGCCCTCCAGATACTTCTGCTTTCCCTCTTCCAGCTCTGCCCATCCGTCGGTGATCTCCTGTTCCCGCTCCGGAAGCATCTGCTCATATTCATCCAGCTGGGTCTCTCCCGCTTCGATCTGCGCCTCAGCAGCGGCAAATTGCTTTTCCATCAGGGCCTGGCTCTGGGTCAGCTCCAGAAGTCCCATTTCGATCTGGCTCCGGGCACTTTCCAGCTGATTCTTCGTTTCATTCAGCTCTGCCGTTTTCTCATCCAGAACGGCCTTTCCGGCCCGGGCTTCCTCCAGCTGTGCGGCATGGGCCTCCCGGCTGGCAGTCATCTCGTCCAGGGCAGACTGAAGCTCGGCAATGGTTTCCTCGCTGGCACCGAACTGTTCGGCATATTGGAGGGCCGTCTGAGACGCCTGAATCCCCGCGTCCTCCGCGGCGATCAACGTTTCCAGCTGGACGATTCCCGCGCTGACCTCCGCGTTTTTTGCGGTAAGCTCCACCAGGGCGGAATTCACCTGCTGCAGGCTGTCATTGACCGTCTGAAAGTTTTCCAGCAAGGTTTTACTGGCATCCGATATTTGCTTGTAGGCGGAAACCCGGCTGTTGGCCAGGGTCTTTCGGGCATTTCGCAGAGAAGCCCTGCCGTCACGGATGGTAACCTTGGCCTCGGCTATCTGCCTCTCGCCATCCTCCAGCTGCCACTGGGCATGGCGAAGCTCCTCCTCGCCGTCCAGAAGCTCCTGGAAACCGTCCCGGAGTTTTTCTTCCGCTTCCGCTTTCCCATCCAGATATTCCAGATACCCCTCCGCATACTGGCGAAGGCCATCGTTATACTGCTTTTTCGCGTCCCGGCGCACGTCGTCCAGGCGTTCCTGGGCAAGAGGCTCCAGCAGCGGCTCTATTTTGTCCGCCATGGCATCCAGGGCATCATTATATTCATCGGAATAGATCACATAGTCGCCGGGAATTGTGATATGGATCTCCGTATAGTAATCCGCGTCAAAGGCATCTTCCGGGACAAAGAAATAATTGGCAATGCTGCCGCTGCCTACCGAGGTACTGCCCCGGGAGCTGTCCATATATAAGGGCGTACTGACATACCCCACTACGGTAAATGTCCGATACCGCAGCAGGTCCAGGGAATCTTCGTCGTTACTCTCCGCAATGGTGATCTGGGTGCCAAGGATGCTGTCGTCATTGCGCTGTCCGTCGGCAAGGCACTCGTCCGGCGACTCAGGCATCCGTCCGCCCCGAAGCACAAGCCGGTTGATCTTCTCCGGCATGGCGTAAAAACGGTAGACCGCATCCTCCCCGTCTTCGTTGCCGACGATAAGGTCCGTATAGGAGACACCCTCCGCGTCCTCAACGCCCTCCATCCCGGCAATGTCGCTCACCTGGTCCCGGCTCCAGCCATAGGTGGACAGAAGCCGCAGATCAAACATATTCTGCGCGTCCGTATACTTCTGTCCTGTGGCGACCATGTCGGCTTTTGTGGTGCGAAGGCCCACAAAAATGGCAGCGCCCAGGGCAATAATCACCGCAATCGCGATAAAACGCCCCATGGAACGGAAGATGGACTGGCGCAGGTTTTTGGCCATCATACTGCGTTTCATTACCATTCAATCTCCGCAATGTCCTGAGGCTTTTCGTTTATCTCCACGGAACAGACCGTTCCGTTCTTTACCCGGATCACCCGGTCGGCCATGCCCGTCAGGGCGCTGTTGTGGGTGATGATGATGACGGTCATGTTGTTTTTACGGCCCGTATCCTGCAGCAGCTGCAAAATTGCCTTGCCGGTCTGATAGTCCAGAGCTCCTGTAGGCTCATCACACAGCATAAGCTTCGGATTTTTCGCCAGGGCCCGGGCAATGGCGACCCGTTGCTGCTCACCGCCGGAAAGCTGGCTGGGGAAGTTTTTCATTCTCGCTTCCAGTCCCACTTCTTTCATGACCTCCGCCGCGTCCAGGGGATGGGGGCAAATCTGATTCGCAAGCTCCACATTCTCTACCGCGGTAAGATTGCCGATCAGATTATAAAACTGGAATACAAAGCCCACATCCAGACGGCGGTACATGGTAAGCTGCTTTTTATTCATGGCGGACACTTCCTGACCGTCCAGGAAAACCTTACCCTCCGACAGGGTATCCATCCCGCCCAAAATATTCAAAAGGGTTGTTTTGCCGGCACCGGAGGGACCGACAATAACAACCAGCTCCCCTTTTTCAATCTGGAAGCTGGCATCATGGAGGGCACAGATGTCCACTTCGCCCATGTGATAGGTTTTTCCCACATTCTGAAATTCCACGAAAGCCATCCTCCGCGCCTCCTTTGCCTTTTTTCATATCATAGCACAGATTCCGGAAAGTTTACAAACTTTTTGTGAACTTCCGGGAAAAAGGGATGGGAATGATATTTTTATATGATTACTTCCGGAACACCAGGAGCTTGCTGCCCAGATAGTTAACCACCACAACAACAATGCTGGTAATGATTTTCCATACATTTCCGTTTTGCCCCAGCACATCCACAAACAAAAGCAGGATTCCCGTTTCCAGCACGCCGGAAGCCACCCGGCAGCCCACAAAACGGACAAACTCAGGCACCACGGTTTTTGCCGACCAGTCGTGGCTTCGGAACACAAAGGGTTTATTCGTCAGATAGGCAAAAACCACGGCGAAGGCCCAGGCAACGATATTACTGGCGGAGGCGGAAAGGTGGAAAAGATTATAGCAGGGCAGATACACCGCATAGTTGACAAGCGTCGTCAAAACGCCGAAGAACAGATAGCTCAGGGGCGCCCAATAGCGTTTTACAAGAGTTTTCAGCTGATTCAGCATAGGATTTTCCTCCCGGGATTTGATAGTTGTGGATAGTATAGCATAAAGGCGGTCAAAGGTACAGCTATTTTATCAGGCACCTCTAAAAACTGTTTTTTAGGTTATCGGCTTTATGCAGCAAACAGAAAAATGCACTTTGGTGTACTGGTGCGGTAGCACCATCGCTTCCCCCGGGGGGAAGCTGTCGAGCGCAGCGAGACTGATGAGGAACGGCGATACGAACCGATTTCTTAT
>CAZVDH010000026.1:0-19740 GCA_964625595.1 uncultured Oscillospiraceae bacterium
CAAAAAGCGCAGGATAAAATGGTATTAACCATTTTATCGAGAAATAGTATGAACATCCAATAATTGCTCCGCAAAAGCCCGGACCGCAAAACGGTCCGGGTTTTTTCATTAAAACGGCTTTCAGCGGCTAATCAACTCCGTGTAGCACATCAGGAAAGGCGCCAGACCCTTGGCATCATTCTCCACCACAGGCTCGGAAATATAGTACTCGTAGGTTCCGTCCCGGCGGCGGTTGTTCTCCGGGCCCAGGCCCGCCACCAGGCAGATGCCGCCTAAGTTGAGCTTTCCGTCCCGCTCCGTCAGGTATGTATTGCAGATGCTTTGGAAGATACCGGCACCCACATCCGCATAGCGTTTGTCCAGAATGCCCAGCCGCGCCCCTTTCAGGAAGAAATAGGCCGCCATAGCAGAGCCGGAGGTTTCGGGGTAATTCCCCTCCCGCCCGGGCTGGTCGGGCACCTGCCAGAGCATGCCGGTGCCGCTGTCCACATACCGCTCCATAGCTTCCGCAAGTTCCCTGGCGATTCCGGTCATTTCCTCCCGGAACGCGTCGTGTCCAGGAGCAAGATACCCGGTGACATCCACCAGAGCGGCCGAGAACCAGCCCAGAGAGCGGAGCCAGGGGTTTTTGCTCCTGCCGTCAGGGCCGCACCAGAAAGATTTCCCGCTGGAGTCCCAGCCGTGGCGGTAAAGGCCCGTTGCCGGGTCGTACATTTTCTCCCGCACCGTGCGGAACTGGCGGAGAATATCCTCATACCCCCGGCACTGCTCAAACTCCGTGGTATAGCGGGTATAGAATACCTGGGCCATGTACAGGCCATCCAGCCAAACCTGGTTGGGGTAGATGGCCTTGTGCCAGAAATTGCCCTCTTTCGTCCGGGGCTGCCGAAGAATCTGACCGTAAAGGGTCTCGATTGCTTTCCGGTATTTTTCCTTTCCCGTCGCCGCCCACACATCGAACAGGGGACGGCCCTCGCACAGGTTGTCCAGATTATAGTCTTCCTCCCGGTAACCCAGGAGTGTGCCGTCCTCACGGACATAGTAGTCCAGGAAAGATTCGGCAAAATCAAAATACTTTGCTTCCCCGGTAATCCGGTGCAGGTTCAGCAGGGCAATCATCATGCAGCCGTCAATGTAGTTCCAGCCGTTGATCTTTCCCTGCCGGAGTTTTTCGATGTTCCAAAGGGGCCTGTCCGGGGTGGACCCCGCAAGAATCTGGTCCACATATTTTTCGATCACATTCACTGGCGAACGACCTCCTCCACATTGATTGCAATGATCTCGTCACCGGCCTGACCCTCCATGGTTACATTCTTAACCCGGACCTTTCGGACACAGTTAAAGTACAGTCCCCGCTTGCATTCCTCGTCGATATAGCTCATCATCGCCGGATGTCCGGAGGATGCGTCAGGCTTAAAGGTGAAGCGGACATTTTCGATGGTAACGGAGCCAACGGGCATTTCCGGCAGACCGTAGAAGTAGCCAGCCGCCCATTCACAGTCCGTACATTCCATATCCCGGAAGGTAAAAGCGCCCAGATAGGGGGTCCGTTCATCAACCGGCAGCTTTTCCTTACTCCAGACATACTCGGTCTTTCCGTCGGGATCGCAGAAGTAGTACATGTTGATGACCAGGGGACACATCACATTGTCCATGCGGATATTGGAAAATTCCACCCCGTCCACCACACAGGTGCTGCCCCGGCCCCGCCGGGTCTTAATACGCATGCCCCGGTCCGTGTGGGAAAACAGGCACTGGCTCACGGACAGTTCCCGGATGCCGCCGGACATTTCACTGCCCAGTACAACCGCACCGTGGGCATATTCCATCAGGCAGTTCCGGATCACATGACGGATGGCCGGGGTTTTGTACCGGGCTCCCATGTACATCTTGCCGGACTTAATGGCGATGGCATCATCTCCCACGGAGAAGCGGACACCGATGTAGCGCACACCGTCGCAGGATTCCGGGTCGGTGCCGTCGGTATTGGGACTGTCCTTGGGCGCCTCCACCGCAATGTCATAGAAATCAATTTCCTTGGAGAAGAAAGGATGGAAATGCCAGGACGGAGAGTTCTTTCCCAGAATTCCGTGAAAAGTCACGTTCTCACAGTGGTTCAGGAATACCAGCTTGGGCCTGCCGATGGGGCGGGTCTTCACATCCACCCACCAGGTGGAATTCTGGGCGTTGCCGTCAATTACACCCCGGCCCACAATATGGATATTTTTGGCATAAAAGCCGCTGAGAATGCTCTGGCGGCAGCGCCGGGGGGCACCCTCCCAGCTGCTGACCTGGACCTCCCTGCCGGCTTCCTTATCACCCACCTCGCCGGGGAGAATCGGATAGTGGTCCTCCACGGGATCCGCCAGCAGCACCGCTCCCTGGGTAAGCTCCAATGTAAAATCGGAACGGAGCATCAGCGGACGGATGGAATAGGTGCCTGCCGGGATACGCACTCGGCCCCCGGACGGGCAGGTATTTATGGCAGACTGGATTGCCGTGGTGTCATCGTGAACACCGTCACCTACAGCCCCGTATTCCCGCACATCGATGCAGGCAGTTTCATCCAGAGTACGGACCGTTACAGTCACATCCCCCACCCGGACAGCATAGGTCGTATCCGGTGTCAGGTCAAACAGGGAAAACACATTGGTGCGCACTCCCCTGAGGGCCGCAGTGCCGTTAACAAATACATCATACGGCGCTTCGGCGTAATAGGGAGCGGAATTCTCCAGCTCAAAGCAGGCGGAGACGGAGGATACATAAAGGCAGTGAAATTGCATACCGCAGTCCTTTCTTTGGCTGCCTCTGAAAACTGTTTTTTGTGGTTTTGTGCGAGAGATTTTGTTCTAACATTCCAAAACCCAAAAGGACAGTTTTTAGAGGTGCTCTTTTATAAAGAAAACTGCCTCCCAAATTTCCGGTCAGCAGTTTTCAAGGATTGATTATTCAGCGCCGGCGGATAACCTGCTCGGTTTCGGCATCAAACAGGTACACCTTATCGTAGGGAACGGAGAAGCTGATGTCCTGGTCAATCTCAGGGGTATCATGGGGATCGATCTTGAGGATGGCGCGGTCCTCTCCCGCAACCACATAGACATTGGAATTGTCACCCAGCATTTCCGTCAGCTCCACCCGGCAGTCCATATGGCAGGCGTTATCCCGGACACCCAGCTCCACGGCCTCCGGGCGGAAACCGAAGATGATCTTCTTTCCCTCCCATTTCGCCGTTTCCTCTCCAAGGACAGGATTGAGATCCACCCGGCTGGCACCGAACGAAATCCCGCCGTTTTCCACCTGGCTGCGGACAAAATTCATAGGAGGCTCACCGATGAAGCCCGCTACAAAAACATTCACAGGATCAAAGTACAGCTCATAGGGCGTACCGATCTGCTGTACATACCCTTCTTTCATGACAACGATCCGGTCCGCCAGCGTCATAGCCTCGGTCTGGTCGTGGGTAACGTAGATGGTGGTAGCGCCGGTCTCCCGGTGGATCTGGGCAATTTCAGCACGCATGGTCACACGCTGCTTGGCATCCAGGTTACTCAGAGGCTCATCCATCAGGAAGATACCAACCTTACGGATGATGGACCGGCCAATGGCGACACGCTGCCGCTGGCCGCCGGACAGCGCCCGGGGCAGACGATCCAGGTATTCGGTCAGGCCAAGAATCTTCGCGGTCTTCATAACCCGCTTTTCGATCACATCATCGTCCACACCCTGCAGCGTCAGGCCGAAAGCGATATTATCATAGACAGTCATCTGGGGATACAGAGCATAGCTCTGGAAAACCATGGCTACCTCCCGCTCCCGGGGACCCAACTCGTTGACTCGCTTGCCGTCGATCAGGAAGTCGCCGCTGGAAATCTCTTCTAGCCCCGCGATCATCCGCAGAGTGGTGGATTTTCCGCAGCCGGACGGGCCGACAAACACAATAAACTCGCCCTTATCAATGGCTAAATTGAAATCATGGACGGCATGAAATCCGTTGGGGTAGATCTTATTAATATTCTTCAGTTCCAGGGTTGACATGGCGTTCCCTCCTACACTTTTTTATGGGCGCCGGAACTGCCTGGCCAGGAAGTTTTTCCCGGCAGTCAGCAGCAAGTCACAAATCAGATAAAATACGCCGAAAAGGATCGGGCCCACTCCCAGCAAAACCGAATCCTCCGGTGCCCCCGTTATGGCGATCAGGATCTTGTTGATTCCCGTATAGATGGAGAATACGAGAAACATCAGGAGAAAAGAATAGAAGATATTCAGGAAAAAAGTGATAAACCTTTTTTTCGGGAACATCATCCAGCTGTCATTTTCGCCCTCCGTCCGGGCAAAAAACCGCAGCACATTGTTTGTCAGCAGATCCGTCACCATGCCCAGTACAATAGCGGTGACAAACATCAGATCCAGCATATCGGCAACGTAGCCGCCAAGGCCCCAGAAAAAGAAATAACAAACCGACGCGGGAAACCAGAACTTGATGAAGCATACCTTCAGCCAGTTGGGGATCCCACTCTTTTTCCGGCCGCCGAAACGTTCCAGTTCCTCGTCAGTAACCTGCGGGGAATTGGATTCATCGGCGCTGACCAAATCGTCCACCGCTTTGGTTTTCAGATCATAGTAGTTTTCCGCGGTGGGCGTTTGGGAGGGGCCTCCGCGCTTTTTCTTTGCCATATTCAGCTCTCTCCGGAAATGTCAATGACTTCCATGCTTGCGGTATCCTCCACCTCAATGCTGGTACGGATCTTCCGAATCAGCTTGGAATAGACAGGAAGAAGCACGGTGAGAACAACGCTGATGCCCAGAAGGACCATATGCACCTGCAGATAGTACTGGGCATACGCAATATAAGCGGTGCTCTGGGTAACCACAATGGGATTCTCCTCACGGAAAACCGCGGTGGTGATGGCGTTGATATAGGCAATGTCCGCCGTAAAGATGATGGCAAGCATGGCAAACATCAGAATCAGCATGGGCTTATTCACCGGCTTGCGATGGGGAAATGCGTTGCCAAAGCACACCAGGGACAGAATGGAAAACAGCATGATCACAAAGCCGCACAGGCCCATATTGGGGCCCTGGATCTTTGCCGTCGTATTGGAAATGGTAGTCAGGTGCAGGGAATAGTAGAGGAATGTAATCACAAGCATGACCATGGGGATCATGTGGGGTTTATGCTTCAGTGTTACGATCATCTTTCGGAGGGACTCTTTCAGCCGGGCTCCGAAGCTCAGTTTTTTCTTTTCCATACTCGGCCCCCCTTAGCGAATGGCATTCGTGGTCTCTTTGTCAAACAGGTGGATCCGTTTGAAGCAGACCTGAATCTCGTCTCCGTACCTGTTATTTTTCCAGCCCTTGAGCTTGGCAGAGAGCTTGACACCGGAGGGGCCGCCGATATTGCCGTAGACCAGAGTATTCATTCCCAGGTTCTCGTTGTCGGACACGGTAACAGGGATGCCCGCGCCCTCTTCCACATCCTCGGGCCGGACACCCAGGATGATCGGCTTTCCTTTGTAGCTTTCCAGCAGGCGCTTCTGTTCCGGGTTCAGGCTCACCCGGAAGCCTTTCCCCACCAGCTCGCCCTCGCCCACTTCCACGTCCAAAAGGTTCATGGGAGGCAATCCGATAAAGCTGGCAACAAAGACGTTGTTGGGGCTGTCGTACAGCTCCAGGGGCGTACCCACCTGCTGCACATGTCCCATGGACATACAGACGATCCTGTCTGCCAGAGTCAGGGCTTCCGTCTGGTCATGAGTAACATAGAGCATGGTGGCGTTCAAGCGCTTGTGCAGGAGCAGAATCTCCCGCCGGGTTGCGCCCCGAAGCTTGGCATCCAGGTTGGACAGCGGCTCGTCAAAAAGGAACACCTTTGGGTTGCGGACTATGGACCGGCCCATGGCAACCCGCTGCCGCTGACCGCCGGAAAGCTGGGCAGGCTTCTTGTTGAGCTGGGAGGTCAGGCCCAGGATCTCAGCCGCCGCCAGCACCTTTTTGTGAATCACATTGGGATTCTCTTTCCGCAGGGTCAGGGAGAATGCCATGTTTTCATAAACCGTCATATGACCGTAAAGGGCATAGTTCTGGAACACCATTGCCATATCCCGGTCCTTTGCCGGAGTCTGGGTAATGTCCCGGCCATCCAGGAGCAGATGCCCGGCGGAGATGTCCTCCAAACCGGCAACCATCCGCAGTGTGGTGGACTTTCCGCAGCCGGACGGGCCGACCAGGACGATCAGCTCACCGTCGCGCACATCCAGGTTGAAATCAAAAACAGCCTGGACTTTATTGTCATAAATCTTATCAATATGCTGTAAGCTCAGCTCTGCCATTTTGCCGCCTCCCCCTTACACGCAAACGCCAGTATCTGCCAGAGTCTTCATGTGCGCCTCCAACGCGGTGCATTTCAGGAGATTCACCACCGCAGACGCGATCAGGCAGACTGCCGACACGACCAGGCAGATAACGACCCACAGGAACGGACCGTCCCCCATGACAGTGATCTCCACACCGCCGGAAGAAATCACCGCGTTGTGCGCCCGCATGGGCAGAATAAAGATCCGTAGGATCTGTACGGCACCAAGGGCAAAAAGCAGCCAGGAATAGGGCTTCTTATAATTTTTTACACCCTCGGAGGCCAAAAATGCGGCCAGCATAAAGACCAGGTTATAAATGACAGAGATACCGATCAAGTAGTTATAATAGAAGCTTCCTACATCCGATTGGTAGATCTTCAAAAAATAGAACACGTCAAATATGATCGCTGCGATGGCAAGATTCGAAGACAGGCTGTTCTTGGTAAACCGCATTCTATCTGTACGAATCATACGATCTTCGGTCATTACGCTTCGCCTCCTCTTATTTTGGACCTCCCACTCCGAGATAAAAACTGATTTATCGGGGTGGAAATACTTGCGCTGTCAGCGCTTATCTCGAAGTGGGAACGCCGGTGACCCCGGCTGTCCCGAACAGTTTAATTCCCGCTGAGCAGGGCTTCCTCCTGCTTCATAAGGTTTACCTTCCAAACAAGGTTCCCCACCAGCGCCGCCGCCGCGGCAATAAGCAGCCCAAACAGGACGTAGTGAACATCAAACCAAAATGTGGACTCGGTATACAGAGTCTTCCACATATCCGCGTGGGCCCGCAGCGCCTCAAAATCCAACTGCAAAAACTGGGATTTATAATAATTGATCTGAAAATGTCCCCAGACGGATACAAACACCGCAGCAGCAGCCCAAAGCCCCACGGACACGAAGTTGCCCACATAATACTTCCGGCGGACATGGGTGTTCGTCAGGAACAGCAGGACGGACAGCAGGATCAGGCCGATGCCGGAGAGCATCAGCATCTGGGTAAAGCCCTGCATGGTATAGTACACGATGGAGCCGGGAACACTGGTCTTGGTCAGGTCGTTGGGATTGCGCATGGTCATATACAGAGAATCATAAAGATCCGTCATGATTCCCAGGGAATAGATGAAGACCGCGGCGCTGACTCCGATGGCCAGGAAGCACAGGATCTTTTCTACACGCATTTGCCTTTTATACATAGCGACCTCCCAATCCGCCCGAGCCGTCCGCTTCCGGAGTTTCCCCGGAAGCAGCGGCGGGGCCTTACGTTTCCGCCCCCCGGAGGGGGCGGATCAATATTTGTAGGTTATTCTTACTGAATGGTTGCGTAGAAGTCCAGAGCGCGCTGCCAGGCGTCGTTCTGCAGCTGCAGATACTGGGCGCCGCTCCAATCGGAGGCAACAACCCCTGCGGCGGAGGCGGCATCGGACATGCCTTCCTCGCTGTATCCGCCGACAATGATATTGACAAGGATATTGTTCTGCTCCTTGCTCTGGCCGAACTTATCGTTGCCCAGGTTCGTCATGCCGTTGATCTGATCGTTTTCCACGCTGGTGGTGGGCAGAATCGTGGGAACGCTGGTGTACCACTTGTTCTCGGTAACAGCCAGCTCCGGATGATGGATGGTGCCCAGACCGATGGCGGTGGAGATGTAACCCGCTCCGATACGGCCCACCTCAGTGGTGCACTGGTACTCGAAAGCCTGGCTCTTCAGGAAGGACAGGGTGGAGCCCAGATACTGACGGGCATAGTTGGTGTAGTTGCCCTTGGCCTTTGCCCACAGTTCCTCACGGGTGGCATCGGCAATGACAGGCATTTCCTTGCCGTTGAACGTAAAGGTTCCATCACCGATGAAAGCATCGGGACCGTAGCTCATAAGGATCTGGCCTTCCTCGGAGTAAGCGTAGTCAATGAGCTTCAGGCAGGCGTACAGCTTGTCCTGATCGTCGCCCACACCGGCCTTGGAGATGCCCCAGCCGTCGGTTTTCACGGAACGCCAGGACTCGGTAAAGCGCATGTAAACGCCGTTGGGATCGGTGCCGTCGTACCAGCGGGCCACGGGAACCATGGCAGCCATGTACTTCTCACCGGCTTCGGTGTCCAGCGTCTTGCCATCCTCGTTGTAGATGGTCTGGGTCTGGTTGTAGTCATAGTGCATGAAGCCCAGGTCGTTCTCCAGGTAAGTCTGGGTCTTCTCTTCAGCGGATTCCACAAACGCCTTGGAAATCAGGCCCTCGGCGACCATGGCGTTCATCCGGTCGAGAGCCTCATAGGTAGCGGGCTCCTGACGGGCATCATGGAGCATGCCGTCGCTGCCCACATACAGGAAGTCCTTACGGGACTCCAGGCCGCGGACACCGAACAGGGTGCCGGCAAACCGGTACATATCCACACGGCGCTGGTTGTTGTTGTCCTCACGGGTGAACAGGCCCTGGACGGTATCGGTTCCGTTGAGGGTCTTGGCGTTTGCTACGACACAGCGCAGCAGGGCTACCAGCTCGTCGGCGTCCCAGGCGGCGTTCTGGCCCACGAACAGGTTGGAGCGCTCGGTGCCATAGTAGCCGGCATAGGCCTCGTCGATGTAGGTACGGAGCATGTTTACCGCTTCCACGCCGGAAATGCGGCCTGCCTCGTTCATCTTGGCAACGATGTTGCCGGCGGTATCATAGTCCTTGGTCACAGTCTCCACACCGGAGCCGTCGGCCTTGACTACGTCCACGGTAACCTTGCCGGAGGTGGGCATATAGGGCTCGTAGACAGGCGCCGCGGTCTTGCCGCTGGCTTCGGCGGTGAACTCGCCCTCCCCGTCCAGGAGCTTCACGACCCAGTCGGTACGCATCAGAGGCATCCGCTCGATGTCGGACACGCCGTCAAAGTAGGGGCTGATGTAGATAGCGCCGGTGTTGGTATCGCCGGTAATGGTCATACGGATGATGGGGTTGGCATCCAGATAAGCCTTGAAGTTGGGCATCATGTCCAGGTAATCGGCAATGTTCACCAGGCTGCCGGCAACACCAAACTCGCTGAGCTTGGCGGCGGTACCGCTGACCATGTCCACCTGGTCCAGCTGCTCTTTCCAGTAGTCAAATTCCTTGGCGGCGCTGTTGCCCTGGTACTTGTCCTCGAAGACCATACCCAGCCGGTTCTGGACCTCCACCCAGGTGGGCTTCAGGTCGCCGGCATGATAGGTATTGCCGTCCGCCAGAGTCACGCCGTCACCGGCAACCTCGGCGTCAAAGAACAGACCGGTCTTGGTGCTGTTGTAGCCGGTGGCCATCCGCAGCACGGTGCCCTGGGCAAAGGTCAGCTCCTTGGGCGCTTCGGTCTCCTCGGGAGCGGTGTCATCCGTCTTGGGAGCTTCGGTCGCGGGGGCTTCCGTCTGGGAGGGGATCGTCACCTGGGGGCCGCAGCCGGCCAGAAGACCGATCACCATGATCGCAGCCAGAAGCAATGCAAGAATCTTTTTCATCTTTCGCTTTCCTCCTTAAAAATTGATATGTGCGGTGCCGGGGAAATCCCGGCATCTGTCACCGGACAAGAGCCGGAAAACATACGGTATTACTCTTTTACGCCGCCCACATTAACACCCTTGGCAAAATACTTCTGGATAAAGGGATAAATAATGAGGATGGGGATGATGGAGCACACAATAAGGGCATATATCACAGAGTCAGAGGCATATATCTCATTCCAGCCCGCAATGAACTCCGGATCCCGGAATTCCTCCAGCCGCAGCCGGATAAAGACCTGCAGCGGATGCTCGTTGGAGTTGGAAATCATCTGCCGGGCCCAGAAATAGCCGTTCCACCGGGAAATGGCAAAGAACAAAGCAACGGTAGCGATGGTGGACTTGCTCATGGGAATGTAGACTTTCCGCAGCACCTGGAATTCCGTGGCGCCGTCTACAATGGCGGCCTCCTCAATTTCCGAGGGAACACCCTCAAAGGCGTTCCGAAGCAGGATGATGTTCATGGCCGCCATGCCCATGGCGATAACCACCAGCCACTTGTCATCGGTGATACCCACGGCATCAAACACCTTGCCTGTAGCAATGTAGTTCAAGTACTGGGGCACGATACCGGCGGAGAACCACATGGTGAAGACCAGGAAGAAGTTGAAGAACTTCCGGAACAGCAGCCGCCGCTTGGAAAGGGCGTAGGCGCCCAGGATGGCGACGATCATGGACCAGATGGTGCCGTACAGCGTCAGGAACAGGGTATTGGAGTAGGCGTTCCAGAACATGTTGTTGTTGAACATCCGGGCAAAGGCCGCGAACTGGATGTCCTTGGGAAGCAGAACCACCTGTCCGTATTCCACCGCGGCCCGTCCGCTGAGGGCGGCGGAGACGGCGTAGACAAAGGGATACAGGCAGCACAGGGCAAACACGGTCAGGAGGGTGTAGCTGAGGATCTTAAAGATCAGCTCGGAGATTTCCAGTTTTCGTTTCATTCCCGCTCACCGCCTCTCTTTAATAAAGCGATGTGTTGGACGCCTTTCGGGCAATGGTATTGGCGCCAATCACAAGAAGCATTCCCACTACGTTGTTCATCATTTCCGCCGCCGAGGCGATGCCGATGCCGGCGCCGCCGGTGCTCATGCCCTGCCGGTAGGAGAACGTGGAGACCACATCCGCTGTCACATAGGTATTCGTATTGTACAGCAGCAGCACCTTTTCGTAGCCCACATTCAGCAGCGAGCCGATCCGGGTGATGAGCATGATGACGATGGTAGACAGAATGCTGGGCAGCACCACATACCGCATCTGCGCCCACTTGTTGGCGCCGTCGATCTGGGCCGCCTCATAGCTGGTGGGAGAAATGGCGATGATGGCGGCAAAGAACACGATGCTGTCATAGCCCGCGCCCTCCCAGATGCCGCTGATCTGATAGATGGAGCGGAAGAAAGCGGGGTTATTCAAAAGGCCCGCGTTGGCTGTCTCATAGGATATGAGTCCCAGGTTCGCCATTGCCTGGCTGATAATGCCCATATTGGTGGTAAGGGCGCCCTGCTTGACCAGCATGGTCACCAGGGAGGTCATAACGACCGTGGACATGAACTTGGGCAGATAGGTAAGTACCTGATAAACACTTCTGGCAATATCGGACTTGACTTCGTTAAAGAACAGCGCCAGGATAATGGGCATGGGGAAACCAAAGCACAGTCCGTAGAAGCTGAGCAGGAAAGTGTTCCGCATGGCCCGCCAGAAGTCCGTAGACAGGTTGTCCCCGCCTACCAGCAGCCGCTTAAAGTGGGAAAAACCGGAGAAGTACTGCTGGGACACCGGTTTTACCGTATCCGACACCTTAAAGCAGCCCAGCAGCTCATACATGGGGAAATACCGCCAGAAAAGGAAGACCAGAATCATGGGCACAAGCATCAGATAAAGACGCCAGTCCTTCAGGATCATCCGCCCCACATGACGCCAGTAATGCTTCTCCACATCGTCCCGGACCAGCTGCTCCGGGTCGGCGCGGTAGGTCCCCGTTTCCTGATCGTACAGGATATAGTCCGCGGCCTTTGCTTTCATCGTCCTCGTCTCCTTTACTGCAAGTGTTATTTTTCTTCCTTTTGGATCCGCAGCAGATAGTGCTTCTGATCCTCGTAAATGCCATCCAGCCGCCGGGCGATCCAGACGATCACCAGGGTGAACAGAACAGACAGTGCATCCGTTGTGAAAAAGCCCAGAACACCGGCTGCCGGGCCGCCCAGGGCAAGGCTGACCAGGGCCCGTCCCCCCTGCATCAGCGCAATTACCGCCAGGGGAAACAACATGGAACTCCAATATCCGGTACGCACACGCTCCGGCCCGATTTTTTTCAGAACCAACGCTGCGGGCAGGGAACACAGGTTTCCCAGGATATAGACCGCGAACTGGGTAGCCGTCCCCCCGGAATAGAGGCAGTACAGCGCCCCGGTGAGCGCCGCGTGAATCCCGCCCCAAAGTCCCCAGCGCATGTAAACAATGGATGTGAGCGCCGCGGCCAGGGATACGGTAAACGCCTGATCCCGAAAAAGGCTTCCCATTGCCGCCCGGATGATTATGTACTCAAACACCGCGTACAAAAGGGCAAACGCGGTCAGATCCATCAGACGGTATTGAAAAAAGGTAAGCTGTTTTTTCATTTTCTTCCTCTGCTGCCAATAATTGGTCAAACTGATGGAACAGGCCTGTCTTCTGTCCCACTTTATATGGCACATTATACATCTTCCAGCCGTGCTTTGTATATAGATAAAATCTCTTAATATATGGACAAAACATGAATGGTTTCAGTAAAATCGCAAAATGTGCTTGACAGAAAGCGGTTTTGTATTGTACAACGAACACAAAAAAACACCTTGAACAGGAGGATCACCATGATTTTTCCAACGGATGACCTGCAGACAGCTCTCTCCAGCGCGGCCCCCAGCAGTGTTCTGGAGCTGAGCGAGGGAGATTTTCGCTGCAAGGTCATGATCGCAGTCCCGGAGCTGACCATCCGGGGCCAGGGAGCAGGCAAAACCCGCATTGTCTGGGATGACTACGCGAAAAAGCCGGATTCCCTTGGCCGGGAGTACAACACCTTCCGTACCTGGACGGCTGCGGTCTGCGCCGACGGGGTTCGTATGTACGATTTGTCCATTGTCAACGATGCCCGCCGTCCGGAGGTTCTGGGCCAGGAGGTTGCCCTGACGGTGTACGCGGACCGGTTCCAAATGGAGCGGTGCGTCCTGACCTCCACCCAGGACACCCTTTTTCTGGGCCCTCTGCCCGACGATCTCATCGAACGCTACGACGGATTTCTGCCGGACATTCTCAGAAGAAAGATCTCCTGCCGCCAGTACTTCCGGGAATGCCGCATCGAGGGAACCGTGGATTTCATCTTCGGCTGCGGAGAGGCGACTTTCGATAACTGTGAGATCCGCTCCCTCCGGGACGCCCGGAATATCGGCTACCTTGCCGCCCCCGCCCACGCCCTGACCCAGGAGCACGGCTTTCTTTTCCGCGGCTGCCGCCTGACGGCAGAGGAAGGTGTCGCGCCGGGAAGCATTTTCCTGGCCCGTCCCTGGCGGGACTACGGTATGTGCGAATTTGAAAACTGCGTTGCCGCGGGCGACCATATAAATCCTCTGGGCTTTGACAAGTGGAACGATACCCGGCGGGATCTGACCGCCCGGTTCTATGAAACCCCCGCCGTACCCGGCCGGGTCAGCTGGGCAAAGACGAGAGGGTAGGAAAGCTCTCAATCCCGAATCACCAAGCCGCAGTCCCGGAAGAAACGCAGCATGGCGTCCAGCCAGCCGGGCACATCCCAGCTGGTTTCCGGCACACTGCCCACCGGGTAGACCATTTCATCCGCGGTGGACAGGCCGTGGCAGCCGATGCGGTAGATATGCATGGTAAAATCCACCCCCGCTTTTTCCATGGCGCAGGCCAGCTCCAGGGAATTGCGGCAGGGCACCGCACTGTCATTCCGGGTGTGCCAGAGAAACACGGGCGGCATATCCGGCCGGACCAGAGCGTCCAGCGACAGCCGCTCCCGCAGTTTTCTGTCTCCGGCAGTGATGTTTTCAAAGCTTTTTTCATGGGTCCTGCCCCAGCTCACCGCAACGGGATAGCACAGTCCCAGGGCATCCGGCCGCACCGTTTCCGCAGGGGCAAGATCCGCGACCTCCGGCGCGTCCCACATAGTACCCAGAGTCCCGCACAGGTGCCCGCCGGCAGAAAAGCCCATTGCCGCCACCATATGGGGGTCGATCTCCATAGCTTGCGCGTTTTCCCGGATGTAGCGCATTGCCAGGGCTGCCTCCCGCAGGGAGACGGGAAACGAAAGGGGCGCGCAGGAATAGTTCAGGACAAAAGCTGCCCACCCACTGGCCGCAAAGCGCAGGGCCACCGGCTCCGCTTCCCGGGGAGAGGTCCAGCTGTAGGCGCCGCCGGGAAGGATCAGCACCGCAGGACGGCGGCGGCTGACGCTGACTTTCGGTGACGTTTCCGTGTACCAGCAGGTCAGCTCTCCCAGCGCGCCCTCCGGCCGCTCCACGGAAAAATGAACATACAGATCCACCTTTTCATAACGCATAGAATTTCCCTCTTATATGTAATGTATTTCGTATATTGGTTTAACAAACCCGAAAGACAAATTGGAATTTGTCGAGCTGTTTGATGAATGGTTTGCGGGCCGATGCGGTACGCGTGCTTGCCCCCCGCACTTGTGAGGGGGGTGCCTCCAGTGCGCACACTGGAGGCGGGGGGAGCTCGTCACCCACATATCTTTCATAAAAAGATACGAAAAAAAGGCGGAAAACACAGAAAGATAAATCTGTTTGACGCGCTGCTGGCGGGAATTCGTACTCCCCCCGTCCCTGCGCTAGCGCAGGGACACCCCCCCTCACAAGTGCGGGGGACGAGGCGTCTATCCACCCGCGCGCTTTAACTGCCCGTCAAATTACAATTTGCCGTCATTGCGTCCGGCTTTCCCATGCCGCAAAAAAACAATTCCCGTGGGGAAACGGACGGGGCCATTTCCCCACGAGAAACGGGGAATGCAGCCCCGATTTTTTTCCTTATTCCGCCATCTTCTCCGCCAGTTTTCCGGCCAGGGTCTCCGTGACCGCCGCGCAGTGCTCCGCTGCCCGGCGTTCAAAGGTGGGATAATCCATATGGGCGCTGTCGTCGGCCTTGTCGGAGATGGCCCGAAGAATCACAAAGGGAATACCGTTTCGGTAGGCGGCGTGGGCAATGGCGGCCCCCTCCATCTCCGTACATACAGCCCCGGTCAGCGACACGATTCTTTCCTTTCGCTCCGGGCTGGCAATGAACTGGTCCCCGCTGGCAATCCGGCCCATGGCGCAGTGGCCGGGATTCACCGCCTCCGCGGCAGACAGCGCAAGCTCCGCCAGTTCCCGGTCCGCCGGGAACGCATCCGCATCCATCCCCGGCACCCGGCAGGCTGGATACCCAAAGGCAACACAGTCAAAGTCGTGGTAGATGGCGTCGGTGCTCACCACCAGGTCCCCAATATCCAGCGCCGGTTTCAGGGATCCCGCGATGCCGGTATTGACGAGGTGGGTAACTCCGTAGCAGTCGTAGAGGATCTGGGCGGACAGGGCAGCGTTTACCTTGCCCACGCCGCTCTGGACCACCACCACAGGAAGGCCCCGCAGAGTGCCGGAATAATAGGTGCTTCCCCCGTGTTCTTCTTCACTTCTGTCCGCCATGGCTGCAAGGAGCGTCTCAATTTCCTGGCGCATGGCGCCGATGATTCCAAGTTTCATAGTATCCCTTTCCTCCCTATTTCGGATAGCGCAGCCGGTCCGGGGCCGCCGTTTCCAGCACCCGGACATACCGGTCCGCCCAGTAATTTGCCATGGACAGGTTCATATCCAGAAAGTTTCCGCAGTCCCGGGGGCTGGCGCCGGGAATTTCCTCCCGGTAGTCCCGGATAAAACGGAAGCAGTCCGTCACCAAAGGCAGCGCGTCCTCCGCCGCCAGGTCCCCGGCAAGCAGCAGATAGAAGCCGGTGCGGCAGCCCATAGGTCCAAAGTAGATAACCCTTTCTTTCCAAACCGGCTCATTGCGCAGGAATGTCGCGCCCAGGTGCTCGATGGCGTGTACTTCCGCGGTATTCATCACCGGTTCCCGGTTTGGGGCGGTGAGCCGCAGGTCAAAGGTTGTGACGGTCTCCGCGCCGATCCGGTCTTTCCGGGAAGTATACAGCCCCGGCAGGAGCGTCAGGTGATTGACGGTAAAGCTGGGAATTTTCTCCATAGACTGCCTCGTTTCCGGCGGTACAGACCGCCTTTTTGAACCTATCATACCATAGCCGCACCGGTTTTGCAAGCGGAAGCCCTTTCCGCCGGGTATAAGCCCCAGCCTCCTGAGGGAAGCTAAGGGCGATACCGCCCTGTTTCTCCGGCCCGGACTGAAAAACCGGTATTCCTTAAATCCGGATTATCTTTTATGAATTTTTATGTTTTATGTTAATTCGTCTTGCTTTTTTTTTGCAGGGGTGATAGAATACATTTAGTATACCATCGACAGGCAAAGGAGTATGGTTTTGCCGCCGGCAGGCATGTCATTCCCAGGGCCATCGATGGTGCCATAAAGGTAGGGATAGAGATATGGATAAGAATGATTTTGATGTCGATTTCGACTTTGAAAAAGAATATGGTTTTGACCCCAGCCTGTTTATGGATGCCGACAAGACGGAGGAAGAGCCTGTTACGGACAGTGCTTACGAAGCCGCCGAGGATTCTGAGGATGATTTTCTGGGCGATTTTGATCTGGATTCCCTGCCGGATGAAGATGCTTCCGGGGATGACGCCGGAGCCTTTGACGACTTTGACCTGGATGACATAACCGGAGAGATCTCTGACGGGGAAGATTCTATGGACCTTCCCGAAGAGGAGGATCTGCCCATCCGCCGCCGCAGGCAGAACCGTCAGGAGGTTCCCCGGGAAGAGCCTGCGGAATCGGAGCTTCCTGAAGAGGATGCGCAGCCGGAGGACGAAGTCCCGGAAGACGAGCTTCCTGAAGAGGACGCGGAAGAGGAATCGGACGGGGAACCGGAAGAGGAGAAGCCTGCCCGCCGCAGAAGACCCAGAGAGGACAAGCCCAAAAAGCCCTCTGTGTTCTCCAAGTTGCTGGATCTGTATCTGGCGCCTATCCGTCAGACGGAGGACGAACAGACGGTGGATGCCAATGGCCGGATCCGCCGCCGCAGGAAGCCCAGCAAGTCCCAGATCTTTAAAGAGGTTTACCTTCCCGCCATTATCGCGGGTGTCGCGCTGCTTCTGGTGCTGTCCTTCATCGTCGGTTCCGTTACCAACGCGGTGAAAAAGAAGATGCTCAACGATGAAGCCAACCGGCGGGAGTCCCTCAGTGCATCCCAGGCTGCCGACGCGGCGGAGAAAGAATATGGCGCCCTGATGGCCGAGGCCGAGGCTCTGGCTGCCGGGTACAACTACGACGAAGCCATTGCCAAGCTGAACACCTTCACAGGTACTGATGCGGAGCACCAGCAGGCCATCACCGCCAAGAAAGCGGAGTACACCACGGCCCAGAGCCAGCTTGTGGAGTGGAAGGATGTTTCCCAGATCCCCAACCTGTCTTTCCATGTGCTGATGGCGGATCCCCAGCGGGCCATCAGCGATGCCCAGTACGGCGGTCTGTATAACCGGAACTTCGTCACCATCGACGAGTTCTCCAAGATCCTGGACCAGCTCTATGCCGGCGGCTATATCCTCATTGACTTTGACAGCTTCATTTCCACCAGCACCGGTGTGGACGGCAAGGAAAGCTTCTTCCAGTCCCCCCTCATGCTGCCTGCCGGGAAGAAGCCGATCATGATCACCGAGACCATGGTCAACTACTTCAATTATATGATCGACGGCAACAACGACGGTGAGCCCGATGCCGGCGGCGCCGGATTTGCCTGCAAGCTGGTAGTGGATGCAAACGGCGATATCAAGGCCCAATATGTGGACGGCAGCAACCAGACCCTGGTGGGCAACTATGACCTGGTTCCCATTCTGGAGGACTTTATCAAGGCCCATCCCGACTTCAGCTACCGGGGTGCCCGGGCAACCCTGGCTGTCACCGGTCACGAGGGTGTGTTCGGATACCGCTGCAACACCTCCTATATTGCCAGCAAGAGCCAGAGCTATTATGACGAGCAGGTCGCCGGCGCCAAGGAAATCGCCCAGGCCCTCCGGGAAAAGGGTTATACCATCGCCAGCTATACCTACTCCAATCAGAAGTACCGCGACCTCTCCGCCAAGGAGATCAGCCAGGAAATGACCAACTGGAAAAACCAGGTCACTCCCATCCTGGGTGAGGTGGATGTGCTGGTGTTCGCCAGAGAGAACGGCGGCATCAATGACTACACCGGCGCCGTCTTTACCGCCCTGTCCGACACCGGCTTCCAGTATTTCGTGGACGATGGTGAAAAGCCCTCCGTGACGATCAATACCTCCTATGTCCGGCAGACCCGGCTCATGGTTACCGGTATGAACATGCAGTGGCACCAGACCTGGTTCACCCAGTACTTTGACTGCAACGCGGTTTTGGATATCGCCGTCCGCGGCAGCGTTCCCAACAGCTGATATGCTTATTTTCCGCGCACCGGGAAACCGGTGCGCGGCTTTTTTCGATGCAGCCGCTCATTATCTGCACAATTTTCCATCCGTTCTGTTCCGGGAAATTGTTGACCATACCCAAAAAATGTGGTATACTTGGTATAGTGGGTGGTATTTCTTTCCACAGATACTTTATTGAAAGGAACGGTGTATCAACATGGAATTACTGAAGAATAAGGTAGCGGTCGTCACCGGCGGAACCCGGGGTATCGGATTCGCCATTGTAAAAACCTATCTCCAGAACGGCGCCAAGGTTGCTGTATTTGGATCCCGTCAGGAAACCGTGGAAAAGGCCCTGGCGAAGCTTCGTGAGGAGAACCCCGCCTGGGACGTCACCGGCGCTTGGCCCGATCTGGGACAGTATGCTCAGGTGGAAGCCGCCATCACCGAGGTAAAAGCCCATTACGGGCGCATCGACATCCTTGTCAATAACGCCGGAATCTCCGGCCGGGAGTCCCTTTATGAGTACGATCCTGCCGCGTTTGAAAAAACCATGGCACTGAATGTCAATGCCGTATTCTATGCCTGCCGCGCGGTGGCTCCCATCATGAAGGAGCAGGGCGGCGGTGTCATCCTGAATACCAGCTCCATGGTGTCCATGTACGGACAGCCCTCCGGCGCTGCCTACCCCACCTCCAAATTTGCCATCAACGGCCTGACCCGGAGCCTTGCCCGGGAGCTTGGAAAGGATCATATCCGGGTAAACGCGGTTGCCCCCGGTATCACCCGGACGGACATGCTTTCCGCTCTGCCCCAGGAGCTGGTGGACAGAATCTCCGCCGGAATCCCCCTGGGCCGTGTGGGCGAACCCCAGGACCTGGCAAACGCGTTTTTGTTCCTGGCCAGTGACCTGGCCTCCTATATCACCGGCGATGTTCTGCATGTGGACGGCGCGGCTATGACCTGATCTTGCTGCGCTGTGCTCAGCATGGGGATTTACTCAGCAAGTATATAAATTGGAATTTGCCGGCTTCGCCGAATTGACAATTGACAATTGACAGTTGACAATTATTGTGTCCCTACGGGACAATTTAGAAATAATTTCTATTGTTTTTCATCCAAATCCTTTTTATTTTAAATCATCCCGAAGGGATTCCTTAATTGTCAATTGTTCATTGTCAATTAAATTCCAATTTGTCGTTTAGCTGACTAAAGCCGATATGCACATTTTATTATAACGCAAACATAACAGGGCCGCCGGTCTCCCGGCGGCCCTGTTTACATTCATACTATTTCTCGATAAAATGGTTAATACCATTTTATCCTGCGCTTTTTG
>CAZVDH010000027.1:0-8299 GCA_964625595.1 uncultured Oscillospiraceae bacterium
TAATGTAAGCGTGGGTTTTAGTGTGGTATCTTTAACTATGGGAAACCCCGGTTTCCCACCGGGATACCGCCTGCCGGGTAACATGGAGCTTTTCACCCAAATCATCCTGGGAAAGCCCCCTTTTGGTTCGCAGTTCCAACAAAATATCTTTTGCTTCCATGGAAATCACCACCTCCCAGACAGTATACCATGCCCCATGGAGAAAGGCAAGCAACGCTCTGTTGCGTCCGCCGAAAGCGATAAAAAGGAAGCACGGATACTATGCAGAAGACGGACAGTGTGGTATAATGATAAAAGATCAGCACAGTGCATCCGGAAGACAAATTGGAATTTGCCCGCAGGGCGGGCGGCCAAGTCGTGACGGGCGTGGTCTGAAATCGTTTCTAACCTGACCCGCTCGGTATCGTTCTGTGGCGCGACAAATTGGAATTTGGCGGCCCGTCAGAACGTGTCATTCCGAACCAGTCCGCTTTCCTGGTGTGGGAATCTCCATCAAATTCCAGGCAGCCTATCGTCATCCATTCGTAGGGGCGGTCATTGACCGCCCGCAAAAACGTACCGAATTCCAGCATTAATTCATGTAAAACGGAACCTTTTCACCGAAAGAAATACGAATTTCGAAGCTTTCCTTGCCGGGCGCTCAATGAGCGCCCCTACGGAGGTAGACGATCGTGATTCGAAATTCGAGGGGGATTGCCACGCCAGTGTGAGCACTGGCTCGCAATGACCGGGAATTCGATAACCCGTCAAATTCCAATTTCCCGTATACCTACTTAACCAGACCAGAAAAAGAAAACTGCAAACGAGGCGATGCGTATGGTGATCCGAAAAGGGACGATAGACGATATTGACGAAGTGTCGGCCCTTTACGACGAAGCGTGTGATTATTTGCAAACCCACACCAATTACCCCGGGTGGAGAAAGGGGATCTACCCCGACCGCCAGGACGCGGAGCGGGGGATCGGGGAGGGCAGCCTGTTCGTGGCGGAGCTGGAGGGGGAAATTGCCGGAACCTTTATCCTGCGGCATCAGCCGGAGGCGGGCTACGCTATGGCGGATTGGAGGACTGAACTGCCTTACTCCGATATTTTAGTAGTGTACACCCTGGCGGTTTCTCCCCGCTATTCCCATCAGGGCATTGGAGAAAGGCTGATGGAATTTATTCTTTCCTATGCAGCCCAACAGGGGATAAAGGCTGTCCGGCTGGATGTGTACGAGAAAAATATCCCTGCCATCCGGCTGTATGAAAAACTGGGCTTCCAGTATGTGGAGACGGTGGATTTGGGATACGGGGAATACGGCTTAGACCGGTTCCGGCTGTACCAGCGTCTCCTGTAGCACCGGAAAGGAAGAGTAAAATGGAACACAAGGGAACAAAGAGACTGGAAACAAAGCGGCTGATCCTGCGCCCCTTTACCATGGGAGATGGGGAGGCCATGTACCGAAACTGGGCTTCCGACGACGCGGTGACCCGATACCTTACCTGGCCGTCCCATAAAAACGCCTCCGTCAGCGAGGCAGTGTTAAGGGACTGGACGGGGCGCTATGAAGACCCTGCCTACTACCAGTGGGCCATCGTCTTAAAGGACGGCCCGGATGAACCAATCGGCTCCATCGGTCCTGTGAATGTCATCGACCCCAGGATCGGAATGGCACATATCGGCTACTGCATCGGAAAAGCCTGGTGGCACCAGGGAATTACTACCGAGGCGCTGAAAGCGGTCATGGACTTCCTCTTTGATGAGGTGGGTGTGAACAAAATTGAATCCAGGCACGACCCGCGAAACCCCAATTCCGGCGCGGTCATGCGCAAGTGCGGCATGAAATATGAGGGCACCCTCCGCCAGTCGGATTGGAACAACCAGGGGGTGTGCGATGCAAGCTACTATGGGCTGCTGGCTTCTGAGCGATAAAAAACGCCTCCGGGGTTTTCTCCCGGAGGCATAAAATTTGGTCAAAGCTTCCTTTATTCAGGCTTTCTTGCTGACATAGTGGCCGACGAGGTAGCACAGGGCGGCAATGACCATGCCGTTGATAGAGGCGATACCCCAGTGAATGAGGTTGGCGGCCACCGCGCCCAGGACAACGCCGATGACGGCAAACCAGTTGACCTGCTGGGTGGTTTCCGTGGTCTTGTAGGCCTCCCGGTTGAGGAAGTAGCTCAGCACCAGAATGATGCCTACGGGGGGCAGGGTGCAGTTGAGGACATTCAGCCAGCCGCAGAAGTTCCAGTACAGCCAGATGGCGGCCAGGGTTCCGATGACGCCGGAGATCAGAACCATGGGCTTTTTCTTCTGCCCGAAGATATTGGCAAGGCCCAGGCCGGCGGAGTACAGGGCGTTGTCGTTGGTGGTCCAGATGTTGAGGCCCAGCACCAGGACGGCCATATAGAACAGGCCCAGGTTCAGCATGACTTCGAAGATGTCGTTGCCGCCCACATACACGGAGGACACGCCGCCGAAGAAGAACATCAGGGAGTTACCCAGGAAGAACGCCACTACGGTGGTGATGGCGCCCACCTTACCGTTTTTGGCGAAGCGGGTGAAATTGGGAGTGGCGGTACCGCCGGAAACAAAAGAGCCGACCACAAGACCGGCGCCGCCGATGACGGTGAGGGTGCCGCTGGACTTGGCAAAATGGTCCACCAGGGTGCCGTTACCCCGGACAACGGCCAGGATCATGGCTACGGTGCCCAGCACCGCGATCAAAGGAACGGCAATGTAGCTGACAATGGTCAGGGACTTGATGCCAAAATAAGCGGAGGCGGTCATGGCGATACCGGCGATCACCACCAGGACCCATTCCGCGGTGCTGCTGCCGCCCAGCAGCTCCTTGGCAACGGGAATGGCGAACATGGCCACACCAACACCGAACCAGCCGATCTGGGTGAAAGAGATCATGGCGGAGGGCAGATAGGAGCCCTTTTCGCCAAAGGCTTTCCGGGCCAGCAGATCCAAGCTCAGGCCGGAGTCCGCGCCCACATAGCCCAGCAGTCCGGTGTACAGGCCAAGGATCACGCCGCCCAGAATCAGGGAGGCGATAAAGCCCGCAAGGTCCAGGCCGTCCGCCAGCTCCTGGCCTGCCCACATACTTGCGGAGAAGAAAGTGAAGCCCAGCATGATCATGAACATGGTGACGAGCCCGCGGCGGGCGTTCTGGGGTACCGCAGTTTCTGAGTAGTCGATGTCCACTTTTTGTGTTGTTTCTTTCATATGGTTACCTCTCTTTTATAAAATATATTTACTTAAGGTAGCAGTGAACTCCTCGATCCGCTGGAGGGCGATCTGCTTCAGGGAAATTTCTTTGAGACTTTCCACAAAGCCTTTCTCCTGCTGATACAGCCAGCGGGTCTCCCGCTCATCCAGCATTTCATAGTGGCTCTCCCGCACCCAATCGTCATAGGAGATGGGAAGCTTGTGCCCCAGCTTTTCTTCCAGCAGGGCCTGCTTGTCGATGATGTCGGCCCGGGCGAGAATGCCGTTCCAGAATTCCAGAACCTCTTCGATATGCTCATGGATCTCATAACGTCGGGCGCCGCCGTCGTAGATGGTGCATTTTTCAAACAGGGGATCCCGCATGGACAGGGTCTGGCGGCGGAACGCCGGAGCGATAATGCCGCCTTTCCAGTAGAAATCGATGAGGGCCCGGTTGATGCCGGAGACGCCCGTGTCTCCCGGCTCGTAGCAGCTGAAGATACCCTCGTAGTAGATCGTGATGAAGCCTTCAAAGTCCGGCCAGTACTCCCGGATCTCCTTGGTGAGCTTCTCCAGCAGCTCGATGCCATGGGTGCCGCCGATGGTAAACAGAACAATGTTGCGAAGCTTGGCCCCCTGGGAGCGGTAGTAATCCGTCACATACCGCAGGCACTGCACCAGAGTCTCGCCGGAGGCGATAATGTCGCCGATCATCAGGGTGCTGTTGGGCACCATGGTGAGCTTGCTGTACTTGATGGCAAGGCCGGTCATTTCTCCGCTCTCACTGAACACCCGCTCGCTGGACAGGAAGCTGATGTCGTGGACACGGATGTGCTCCCGGTAGCAGCTTTCCTCCAGAGGATAGTTGAGAGCGCCCCGGAGAATGGAGAGGATGTTCGCGGAGGTGATCTTTCGGTGCTCCTTGAGATAATAGAGCATCTGGGATGTGGCGTTGAGCAGGGAGGTGTACACCTCGTAGCCCACCACCTCCGGATGGTTCATAAGCTTTCTGGTTTCCGCTTCGGAGACGATGAAATAATCGTTGAGGAAATTGCCGCCCACCAGCCGGTAGCAATCCACACCCTGATCGCAGAATTCGGGTACAATATTGACCTGGTTCCAATTAGGGATCATATCCGTTCCTCCAAAAAAAGGACCTCCTGCCGAATTTAGGGGGCAGTAGGTCCGTCAGTATGAATGAAAATGAAAAAAGAGGGCCGAACGCACAATATTTGACAACAGCATTGTACCAACCCCTTTCGCCTTTTTCACAATTATATTGACAAACAATCCGCTTGTCAATCAAAAAAATGAAAAATTTTTTAACAGCCGGAATATACGCTGGGCAGGAAGACACAAAACGGACGGAACTGCATAGGGGCAGGCCCGTCCGTTTCGCGGCAAAACAGAATTGTCAATGCGAATCAAGAGTTGAAAAGCCTGATAATGCGGTCATTCCGAGAAAGTAGCGCACTACTTTCGTGGGAATCTCCATCGAATTTGAGGCCGTGTTCTTCTAAAGATGGGGATTGCCACACCAGTGACATCGGTCACTGGTTCGCAATGACACTATTTTGGGACATTTTCGCCTATTTTCCCACGTTTTTATCTGGTTCATCTCTTGATTTGTATTGTCAGGGAAGCAGGGACAGCAGAACTTCCGTGTGCTCACTGGAAAGACCTGCCTTTGCCTGGGCATCCAGGTCAAGCCGGATGGCGTCCGCGATGCCTCCGCCAAGCCCTGCCGCCCAGGAAAGAAGCTGGTCGCAGTCATCGTAGTAGCCGGCATACAAACAGGCATAGCCCAGATTAATGCTTGCCAGCACACTGTCCGGCTGGAGCAGAACAGCCTGGACGCCGCTGTTCACGGCGGCTTCATAATCCCGGGCATGAATCAGGAGGTCATAGGATTGCCAGGCATAATACTGGGAAGTGTAGGCATCCCCCAGCTGCTGGGCGGCACCGGCGTAAATGTCCAGGCCCTGTTGGAACAGGCTTCCGGACCGGTCATAATCACCGGCCTTGAAAGCGTTTTCTCCGGTGTTCAGCAGGGCAGTGGCATAGACTGCGGCTTCCGCGGCGGTGCCGGTCTTCTCATAAATCTTTCCGTACAGCTCCGCGGCGGCGGAGAAATATTGGCCGGCATCCTGGTACTGGCCCTGGGTGTTCAGACAAACGCCGCAGTTGTTGTATAGGTCTGCCAGCGTGGAAAGGGCGTCGGTATTTTCGGCATCTTCGGCCAGTTCCTGAGAGATGGCGATGGCCTGCCGGTAGTCGGCGATGGCTTCGTCATACAGGCCCTGATCGGACAGGCACAGGGCATGGCCGGACAATGCCTTCGACAGGGAATTCCGGTTCTGGGGAGAGTCGACCCGCTGACACAGCGCGTCATAATCCTCTATGGCACGGGAAAGCAGGTCCTGGGCTTCTTTGTATTCTCCCCGGCGGAAGCACAGAGCGCCGTGGTTGTAAGCGCAGTCTGCCCGGGTGGAAAGTGTGCCGTAGTTACTGTCGCCCTGATCGGCCAGGAGCTGTTCACACTCCAGGAAATATGCGATGGCGTCATCCTCCAGGCCCAGATTGATGGCATTGGCGCCCGCGTTGGACAGCATGGCAGCCAGGGTCACCGGATCCTCCCCGGTTTCCCGCTGGAGAGTGATGGCCTCCCGGAAAGCGCCCGCCGCTTCCTGGAAGCGTCCGGCATCGCTGAGCACATTGCCGTAGTTATTTTTCGCGGAGGCCAGAGGGGCAAAGTCACCGCTTTCTTCGCAGAGGGGCGTGTAAACCGCAATTGCCTGCTGCTGGTATTTCTCCGCTTCTTCGTAGCTTCCCAGGACGCGCATGGCGGTTGCCAGCTTTTCGTAGTTCGCGGCGACCTCATACTGGGCAACCGTCTTGTCCGTGGACAGAAGCAGGATGTCGTTGATCTGTCGGGCGTTTTCTTCCAGAATTCCGGCGATTTTGGAATAGGCGCCGGGAACACCGGTGAGCCTGTCCGGCAGGCCGTAGGTCAGTTCCTGCAATACCTGCATGGAGCTTTTTTCCGCAGCCTGGGCACGGTCCCGGTAATCTCTTGCCTGGTTCATGAGCCACAGGGACACGGCGCCTGCCAGAAAGAAAGCGGCTGCAGCTGCGGCGGCCCTGACGGCCAAGCGCCGGGCCTTGCGCAGACTGTGTTCCCGCCGCAGCTCGGGCAGGGGGCACCCGGTTACATCCGCAATAATCTTCAGAAGCGCGGCGTCCTCCCTGGCAATCATCTTCCTTACGGAGTTGCCCGGAGTGCGGACATCCATGACCCGTTCCATAATGTCGGGCACCTGTTTCAGGCTGGGCGGAAAGGATACCTCCGGATCGCCGGAAATCAGCAGGGGATAGATGTGCTCCGCTCTGCCCAGCTCGATAAAGGTTGAGACCTCCCGGTCCACCCACTCGGAACTGGGGGTGTCGGTGGAGCAGACCACAAGCAGACACTTGGTTGCCCGCAGGGCATTGTCAATGGTGTCGGTGAGGATCCGGCTGACCGGGAGTTCTTCCGTGTCCCGGAAAGCCCTGCGAATGTCCGGATACCCTTTGCGCCGCAGGGACGCGGGCAGACGGTAGCTCTCAATAAAATGAAAGGTCTTCTGCGTAACGACGCTGTCTAAGCTTTTGTGTCGGTAGCTGAGAAAGACATCATACTGAAATTCCTGTGCCATTACGATCCCTCCTGTGCGCCCCGGGCAATGCCCTCCAGGGCAGACTGGGCATGATCGATGGCCTCCTGAATATAGCCGAGGGCCTCCGGGTCATCGGCGAACAGTTCAGGCAGCTCCCGGGTCAGACGCTGGGCTACCTCCACACTCTTTTCTGTCTGGGCTTCGGCAATCCGGCCCTCGTTTCGGGCAATGAGCCCCAGGCGCAGGAACAGGACGGAAATCACCAGCAGTACGCTGCACACTACGCTTGCCGCTGCCAGAATGGCAGCCTGACGTCTGCGGTGCTGCCGCTGCTCCAGGGCGTCCGGGTGGAGCCCCAGAACGGAGGCAGTGATCCGAACCGTCTCATAGCGAAGAAGCTGCCTGCGGCGGGCGGGGGTGTCCCCACGGAGGTCGGCGGCCACCGGCTCGATGGTTTCTTCCCGCTCCACCACACGCATGTCGGGCAGAATCCGACGGACTACCTTGCGCTCAATGAAGCTCTCGGGAAAGGCGTCCGCAGGCTCTCCCCGGACAATGACGGCGACGATATTCTCGTTCCGGCAAAAATGCCGGTAGTAGGTCAGACGGGCCTTGATGGCATTGGAGACCTTGGCATCCGGGGAACAGATCACAACCAGATACCGGGCGTGATCCAGCAGAAGCTTTACGGAGTCGTCATAGTCGGAGCCTGTGCTGTCCACATAGATCCGGCGGTAGTCAAGGGTCGGAACGGGAAGCTGAATATTCCGGGGCAGGCGGTAGGCGCGGATACTGTCGGCCAGGGTTTCCGCGACGGCAGCATCCTCAGGCGCCGCGATGATACAGATGTCATAGTTTTCCATGGGTTACCACCTTTCGGAAGCATCAGCCGAGGAAGGCTTGCAGGGCATCCAGGAATTCCTTGCTTTCGTAGTCCGTGCCCACCCAGTGGAAGCATACCAATTGGAAATCACCCAGCATGGGCGCGTTAAATTCCAGCTCCCCGGTTTCGGCATTGTAATGAATCTTGACGGCAACCAGTGCGCCGTTTTCATCCCGGAAGACGGCAAACAGGTCATCTATGTTCCAGCTGGGGTCCAGCTCGGCCTGCATGGCGACGGGAATGGAATCGCCCAGTTTCTGCAGCTGAATACCGTTGTAGTAAGCGGAAAGGGTAAATTCGGTGCCGGATCCGGTAATTTTCAGAATAATCTCACTGTGGTCATCGGGATGATGGTGATTTTCTGCGGAATCGGGGGCGTGTTCATCGCTTTCGGTGTTTCCGGGATCTTCAGTATTGCCGCTATCTCCGGTGCTGCCGTTATCTCCGGTGCTGCCGTTATCTCCGGTGCTGCCGTTATCTCCGGTGCTGCCGCTATCTCCGGTGCTGCCGCTATCTCCGGTGCTGCCGTTATCTCCGGTGCTGCCGTTATCTCCGGTGTTGCCGTT
>CAZVDH010000027.1:8399-19622 GCA_964625595.1 uncultured Oscillospiraceae bacterium
TATCTCCGGTGCTGCCGTTATCTCCGGTGCTGCCGTTATCTCCGGTGTTGCCGTTATCTCCGGTGTTGCCGTTATCTCCGGTGTTGCCGCTATCTCCGGTGCTGCCGTTATCTCCGGTGTTGCCGTTATCTCCGGTGCTGCCGCTATCTCCGGTGTTGCCGCTATCTCCGGTGTTGCCGTTATCTCCGGTGTTGCCGCTATCTCCGGTGCTGCCGTTATCTCCGGTGTTGCCGTTATCTCCGGTGCTGCCGCTATCTCCGGTGTTGCCGCTATCTCCGGTGTTGCCAGAATCTCCGGTATTGCCAGAATCTCCGGAATTCCCGTTATCTCCGGTATTTCCGGAGCTGGGCTGACGGCTCCCGGAGAGAATGGAGCTGGAATTACCGCCGTTGAGAGAGCCGGCGCCCGCGCCGCCCAGAATGCCGGAGCCGGTATTGGAGGTTCCGGGCTTGATGGTGGAGGAGCTGTATTCGCTTATGGGAGAAGCGAGCAGATTGATCCCCCGGATCAGGAAAATCTGGGAGGGATCTACAGATGCTGCTGCGGAATCGTAGCTCACCACCTGAACATCCATCTTTCCCTGGCTGTAGGTAAAGATCTCGAACAGATTACAGTTTTCTGCGAGGCGCGAATTAAGGTCACTGTAGGTGAAGTACGGGAATGCGTAGCTCCCGGTTACCCATGCCGTGTAATTCGCCGCGTTTCCGCCTTCGTCATGCCTAATCTGATTTTTGTAAGCATAACTTGGATAAGCGGATACGATGATTTGGTCACGTTCCTCGAATCGCTGTGTTCGAATGGGGGACTTTCCGGTATCCTTTATGTAAGCGCTGAGATCCTCATTGACAAAATTCCCTCCGGCAAACAGATAGCCGCTGCTGATACTGTAGTTACCCGAAATGTCGCCGGTAATATGGAGTTTATTCGTATATTTTTTGCCATAGAATGTGGGCGTACCGTTGGATTCGCTGCAGGATACATCACCAACGGAGACACCGTCCGAATAGTAGACAGCGGTATTGCCGGAAAGAGCCAGGCTTTCGATTCCGCTGCCGTCCAGCTCCAAATAGCCCCCGGAGATATTCAGTTCGTCCTGGTGGTCCTCGCCGCCGACGTAGTGGACGCCGGCATCGGTCAGGCTGCCGCTTCCGGTGACGGAGCCGGAGCTTCCCACCTCCATGGAAAACGCGGTCTGACTACCGTTGGTGCTCCCGGTACCGGCAATCTCTCCTTCCAGCTCCAGGCTGCCCTCCACCACCAAAGAACTTTGGTGGATGGTGCCGGTCAGACTGTCGATGAAGGACTGCATCAGCATTTTCGCGCCCCCGCACACCTGCAAGCCCGCGTTTTGGGAAATGATCAGCTTCGGAGTGGCAAAGCCGATGGCGCGGAAGATTTCTGTTTCGGTTCCGGTAGAGGTTATTTCATCATAAGAGGAAGATGTCTCCGGATTCGTGAAGCCGTCCTTGTGATTAAGATCGTCCTGGGTGATGCCGTGGTGGGATTCCACTACGGTTTCCGTTTGTGCTCCTGCGGCGGAGGTGGTGGTTGTGGTGGTTGTGGTAGTCACCGTGGTGGTAACCCGCATATCCAGCGTGCTGCCGTCAGGGAGGACCAGGGTCACCCCATCGGGGATAGTGTATGTTTCGTCCAGGATACCGATGACGTCGCCGTTAATCAACACATATTCCCCGGCTTCGTTTTTCAGGAATACGGCGGCGCTGCCCTCGCCGTCGGCGTAAATATCGGTGTTGGTCAGCAGATTCAGATTTGTACCCTCCAGCATGTCGATGCTGTCAATGAGCACAATACCGGTGCCGGTAATGTTCACATCTCCGTCGGAATAGAGGGTGCTGATACGGTTGAAGCCTGCCACACTGAGATACACACCGGTACCTTCGGCGTGTATCTCCACGGCGGTTTCGTTATTAACCATGCTGACAGAGTTTCCGTCATAGCGCCAGCCGCTGCCGGTGTTCTCTCCTGCGGTCCACCCCGCACTGGCACTACGTTCATCGGACAGGTCAAAGCCGCCAACCGTTACCACGGAGCTTTTTTCTTCGCTCTCTCCGGTGCCATCCGTGGTAGTTCCACCGGTGCCCTCTGTGGTGGTTTTAACGGTGCCGTCGGTTGCGGCTTCGCCGGTGCCGTCCGTTGCGGTTCCGCCGGTGCCCTCTGTGGTGGTTTTAACGGTGCCGTCGGTTGCGGCTTCGCCGGTGCCGTCCGTTGCGGTTCCGCCGGTGCCCTCTGTGGTGGTTTTACCGGTGCCGTCGGTTGTGGTTTCGCCGGTGCCGTCGGTTGTGGTTTCGCCGGTGCCGTCGGTTGTGGTTTCGCCGGTGACCCCTGTGGTGGTTTCACCGGTGCCGTCGGTTGTAGTTCCCCCGGTTCCACTGGTGTCATCCGTCGTTGTTCCGTTTTCATCGGAAACTACAGTATCTGTCTGGGAAGCGGGCGTAGAAACGGGGACTTCCTGCAGATCCGTATCGTCCGCGTGGGCGGTCAATCCCAAAGCCAGGGACAGGGCGGAGCCTGCCACGAGACTGACCAGAATTCTTTTTTGTCTTTCGTTCAAAGGAATCCCTCCTTAGAGTAAGCTGCTGATAAGCTCCCAGGCATAGTCGTCCTTGGCCTGATCGGCCAGAGACAGGTCATCAAAGGGAACCATCAGGGGGTGGAAACGCTTGGAATTATCCCGTTTGGGGGCGTAGCGCCAGTTGAACATGGCATGGAACCGGACCCAACGGTCATGCTCGATCCGGCGGCACAGATCCGGCTGGCTTTGCTTCCATTCCAGGAACCGGTCATAGGCCCGGCGGATCTGATCTTCGGTAAATTCTGTCAGGCTGTCATCGTCCAGCAGGAAGCGCAGCTTGGTGCGCAGGTGGTCGGCGGATGCCATGTTGGACCGGCGCAGGAACGCGCTCAGTTCCTCCCAGGTGGGAGCGTTGCCGCCGCAGGCGGCCCGGTAGTTTTCGTTGAGCTGTCTGGCCATCCGCTCCAATCCGGAGCGGAGAACGGCCTCAGGGGTGAAAATCTCGCTGTCGGTGCCGAAGACGGGAAGATCGTCCGTCAGGGCGGAGCGGCAGTACAGGTGCATATTGGCCCGGATGGGGAACCAGGTCCGCATCCGGCGGCACAGGGCCGTATTTTCGGCTTCATCGTCGGAGCAAAGGATGATCCGGTCCGCGCTGAGAAGCAGGTCTTCGTCGGCGTTCCAGGGTTCGTCGTGGGGAATCAGGCTGTCCCGGTCTGCCGCGGATGCCCCGATGCTGACGGAGAAGCTCAGCTGGGGGTGATCCAGGAGAAATGCCGAGGTATCGCCAAAGACGTGGTATTCGGTCACCCGAACGGGGGACAAAACGTTTGTAAGCAGGGCGTGCTCCAGAAGCTCCCGGCCCAGCTGGCCGAAGCCCACCAGCATCACTTTCCGTTCCGTTTTTGCCAGGGGGAAACGCTTCCAGTACATGCTGGCGCACAGCTCGCAGCGGTCAAAAAACTTCACATCGGGGCGCAGGTTCTCGGGAACCCGGGAGGTCTGGCAGATCACGTCGGCGTTTTCGGGGATACCCATTCGGGTAAGCTGCTCTTCGGCGTCGCTTCCCGTGAAGACCACCGTGGGGCGGCCACTCCCTTTCGGAAGCAGGGCCAGCAGCCGGTCGGGGGACATGTTCACGCCAATGCGGCTGCGGTCAGTGGAAGATATGGTTCCGGCTTCACAGAAAAGGCACAGGGCATCGGGGGTTTCCGACAGAATGTTGTCAGCAAGGGCCATGGCGGCGCTGTCCGCGTGGAGGAAGATATAGATGGGGCGTTTTCCTGCCCGGCGGATACGGAGCTTGGGAAGACCCGAACCGGTAACCCAGCCAACACCCAGAGAAATGAATGCGGTGAGGGCTCCCGCGGAGAGCAGCAGGAACAGGACACCGATAATCCGGCCGAAGAACGTGACCGGATAGGCGTCTCCGTAGCCCACGGTGGTCATGGTGACCAGGGAGTACCAAAGAGCCTGGCCCAGGGAGGTGATGGAAGCTCCGGTTTCCCCGGGAGCGGCGGATTCCGCGGCGACCAGCAGGCACAGCAGCAGGAAATAGACCGCCAGCGCCCCAAGCACCAGGAAAAGGCGGCGTTTTTTCATTCGGCTCTCTCCTTTGCTGCCCGCAGAACGTTGGGCAGGGCCAATACATTGCGGACATCCATGTCCTTGTAATCCTTGTATTTTCCGGTGTAGCTTTCTTCGATTCGGCTTAAAGTGTCCAGATCATCCCAACTGCACAGGCAGGCGTGCATCCGGTGGGGCAGATCCTTGGTGATGCGCAGCTTTGAGCCGCCCTTTTCCGCAACCTCCGCCCGGTAGTGTTCACCCCGTGCCCGGAGAACATTCTCCGGCATGGCGGTAAAGCCCATGGAGTAGTGGAACGCGCACCAGCGCAGGTGCTCGGTGATACCCAGGTTTTCCAGCAGGGCGGGGTTTTTACGCTGCCAGCTTTCGGTGTCCAGATTTTCTTCGGAGGTTCCGGTGATCCGCAGGAAAGCCCGGATGAAGTCGGCGGAGGCGCGGCTGGATTCCCGGCTGAAATAGTCGCAGTCGGCCCAGGCCTGCTCGGGGGTGATGTTTTTGTCGTTGACATAGCTGTAGTTGAGCATCATAGCCATCCGGTCATAGGCGTTGGAACCGATGATGCCGGCGCTGTAAACGCTTTGATAGTGGAGGGGCTCCCCGGGCTGTACGCACCAGGAAATGGATTTGGCGGAGCACTGGCAGACGGCGGCAGAGCTGCCCACCTGGGCCAGGAACGCGCAGATCTCGGAGACGATCTCGGCATCCCGGGCCTTATTGCCGGTGCAGACGACCACATAACGCAGTGTGGCGGCGTTGCTTCGCAGGTAGGTATAGAAAGCCCGGCTTTTGGCATCGTCCGTATGGAACTGAATGTCGTATTCTTCCATCAGTCCGGGATAGCTGCTGCAGAAGTAGCCGTTTTCGTTATCGGAGGCGGGGGAGAAAACGGCTGCCCGGAAATGGCTGCCCACGAACTGGGCGTTGCGGATCAGGTAGCGCAGAACGCTGCGGCCGGTTTTGCCGAAGCCCACAATGATGGCCTCAAAATCACCCTGGGCGCTGCCGTCCGAATCAAAGGTCATTTTGTCACAGGGGGGCATATTCTGCATCAGCAGGCGGGCGGTGAGAGAGACATCAGTGAAATTCTTCACATCGCCGTAGCCGTAGCGGTCCTTGGTTCGGGCGAGGCCGCTTTCCACGCTGTCGTCGGAGCTGCGCATGACGAGCTTTACCCGGGTGGTGTCCACCCCGGCATCCTCCAGGGCGCTGAGCAGTGCCTTGGCATAGAATTGGTTTTTGTTCGCGTCCACATCCAGGGCGTAGAGGGTCAGGTCCGGCGCGCCCTTTTCGCTGCCCACGCTCTTTAAGAATTTCCGGTCCGGATTCAGGGCGGACAGATCGGAGCGGACAAGGCCTCCGGCGGCATTGATGGCCGCATCGCAGGCGGCATCCGGCTGGCTGCCCACATAGATAATGTTATGGATACCGCCTGCCATAAGGCTGCGGCCGAATTCCACGGTGTCGTCGCTGATACCGTAGATGATCACGGAGCTGCCATAGCGCTGGAGCCAGTATTTGAGCCGTTTCAGCGCGGCGGAGCCAAGGGCGGAGATGGAGGCACTGGCAGTTGCGTAGAAAGCCATCAGATGAATGATCCAGAACAGGATCTGCCAGCCCATGTGGGCGTACAGGGGCGCGGCACTGACAGAGGCATAGTCGTTGATACCGGCGTACATACGGCAGACATCCAGAACGGTGCGGACGATCCGCAGAACAGGATCGGACAGGGTATAGCTGAAGCCAATTCCGTATAGGATCAGGCCGCCAACGGCGGAAATCAGGGCGCAGGCGCCAATGAGCCCACGGGTAAATTTGGGTTTCGCGGCCAGATTTAATATCATGGCGCAGAACAACAGGGCAGAAAACAGTACGATGGCAACATGCATAGGCAATACCTCCCATTCTTTGCCATTATATCACCTTTTGCCCCCTTTGAAAAGAGGAAATTCCTTTTTATCCGGAATATCGACATTTTTCCTGCGGCATGCCGCCATAAAACGGCAAAGGAGCAGGCTGAACCCAGCCGGCTCCTTTGCCGTTTTTACTGTAATACCCCGGACAGGGCTTTCATCAGCTCGCCTACGTTGATCGGCTTTGCCAGGTGGGCGTTCATGCCCGCGCGCATGGCCTCCCGCTTGTCTTCCTCAAAAGCATTGGCGGTCATGGCAAAAATGGGGATATTGGCTTTTCCGGGGTCCGAAAGGCCGCGGATCGCCCGGGTTGCCGCGTAGCCGTTCATCTCCGGCATTTGAATGTCCATGAGGATCAGGTCATAGTACCCGGCATCCGCCCGGTTCAGCATATCCACGGCAGCCTGCCCGTTTTCGGCCCTGTCAATCTGGAAGCCCGTTTCTTTTAATATCTCCATGGCGATCTCCGCATTCAGATCGTTGTCCTCCGCCAGCAGGATCCGTTTGCCCCGGAACAGCGTGGGATCGGCATGCACCTCCGGGTGGGCCGCGAGACCGGATTTATCCGAAATTCCGTGGGGAATGGTGACGGTAAAGGTGGTGCCCACACCCTTTTCACTGGAGACCGTTATGGTTCCGCCCATAAAGTCCACCAGACGCTTCACGATGGACATACCCAACCCGGTGCCCTCAATCTTATTATCCGTCGAAGTGTTCTCTCTGGAGAATTCCTCAAACAGGTGGGGAAGAAATTCTTCCGACATTCCAATGCCGGTATCGGAAACGGTTGTCCGGTACAGAACGAAGCCGTCCCGGTCTGACGGCAGCTCCGTAAGGAGCAGGTCCACTTTCCCTCCCGGGTTGGTGTACTTGTAGGCGTTGGAAAGGATGTTGATGAATACCTCCCGAAGCTTGATGGAATCACAGAGTACATAGTGGTGCTGTACATCGATCCGGGTTGTGAAAGTAATGCCTTTCTGGGCCATCATTTCCTGGAACACGGAATGCAGCACATCCACAAACTGCTCCGCGCTCCAGGTGCTTTCGTCAGATACCAGGGCCCCTTTTTCAATACGGGCCATTTCCAGAACATTATTGATGATGGAAAGCAGAACCGTGCTGGAATCCTGGATTTTGCGCAGATAGTCCGTCCGCTTTTCCGGCTTGTCCTGATGCATTTCCAAAAGGGAGGTAAAGCCGATGATGGCGTTCATGGGGGTGCGGATGTCATGGGACATGTTGAACAGAAACGCGGTTTTCGCGCTGCTGGCGGCTTCCGCCTGCCTCCGGGCCTCGTCCAGCATGGCGTTTGTTCTGTCCTGCTCCAACGCTTTTTCTTCCAGTCGGATCTGCTTTTCCTCCAGCTCTTTCTGATATTTTTCCCGTTCCTTTTCCTGCTGCTTCATACGCCTGGAATCCCTGGCAAAGAGCAGAACGATGGTGGAAGCGATGACGAAAATCAGGATAATCACGTAAACCGCGTTGTTCCTGATAAAATCCCGAAAGGTATAGGTAATATCCGCATTGATATATTTGTTGCTGGCATTTACGCCGTAATCGCTGCCGATAAGCTTCAGTCCCCGGTTAATAAGGATCAGCAGGCCGTCATTTCCGGCCTCCACCGCGAAGCACCGGTCCTCCGACTTGGAAAGCAGGCTGTAGGTCATATCCTCGAAGCCGCTTTTGCGCAGAATGGAGGAAAGCCGGGCGCCGTTGAGAATGGTGCTGTTGGCTTTGCCGCTGTCCACCGCCGCAAGACAATCCTCAATGGAGCCGCATTCTATGATCTGGGAATCCGGATAAGCCTCCAGGGTGTAACGGTATTGCTTTCCGTTTGCGGTGCTGACGGCGATTTTTCCGGTGGTGTTATGATTGTAGGCGCCGGAATACACAAGGTACATGCCTGCCGTTACAACAGGCGCGGTAACAAAGTAACCGTAGCTTTCGGCGCTTGTCAGGGAGCCGGAAACCGGGAAAATCAGGTCCAGATTCCCGGATGTCAAATCCGCGATCATGGCTTCATCCGTCCCGTAGGCGCGGTATTCAACCTGGATATTGCTGTCCGGCGCCACTTCTTTCAGGATTGCGTCCAGCACATCGGTCATGATACCGGAGGGGCTGCCGTTGCTGTCCGTGCCGCAGTAGGGCATATAATCTTCAAAGTAGCCCACCCGGAGTACGGGATGCTGTGTCAGCCAGTGTTCCTCCCTTACGCTGAGCTGTTTGCTGACCAGGGTGTTTCCAAAATAAGTGTATTGCAGGGTTTCCAGGATGTAGGGCTCCACCTCATTCATCATGACGAGGGCATTGTTCAGTTCTTCCAGCAGCTCCGGTTTGCTCTTGGTTACGGCAAGATAGAAAGCTTCCTCTCCGATCTTTGCCACGGGTTCCATGGCGGAATCCAGGGATACGTTATAATCGGTGGCGGTAATCATATCGATTTCGTTCCGGTAAAAGGCGGCGGTACAGGTATCAAAGCTGTCATACTCCACGGCTTCCAGAGAAACGTGACAGTCGGAGGTCCACTCGGACAGACGGCCGGGGATGAGGGTGTTTTTTATCACGCCAATCCTTTTTCCGGACAGGGAGAGGGGATCCGTGCCGCTGATGGTGGCGTCGGCTTCGTGCTTGTAAATATAGTAGCTTTCGCTTCCCATCTCATATTTTGGGAAAAGGATTTTCCCTTTCCGGTCCGCCGTGTCGGAAATGCCTGCCATAATATCGATCTCACCGCGCAGAAACTGCTCATACAGCTCCGACCAGCTGCCGTAGACATATTCATATTTCCAGCCGCTGTAATAGGAGACTTTTTGCAGATATTCGTAGCTGTAGCCGCTTTTTTCCTCGCTGGGCGAAGCGCCGTCCTGAAAACGGCTGCTTTGATAGTAGGCAACCCGAACGGTTTTGGACGGCTGCTGGTCCGCCCATACCGCCATGGAGCAGCAAGAGATAAAAATAATCACGCAGAGAAAAGACGACAGTATTTTCACAATTACCTTGGCTTCGCCTTTCATGGTGCCCTCCTTTGCCTGCGGAAAGGTTCCGCTTTGCCCGGGGCATCCGCCCCGATGGACAAAGCGCTTTTTTCCCTATAATGTGTACAGCATGCATTATATCAGGAAAGAAACCCGCAGGCAAGTGCTTTTGAAGCGCCGGTTCCTCCTTTTTGATACCCGGCGTGGAAAGCCTGTTGCGATTTCCTTGAAAAATGTGTATAATCAGAAAAAGACCCCAAAAACCGGCTTCGCCGGGAAAATATAACGGGGGGGAAAACAATATGAAAATCATTGAGTATTTTACTTCGGGGGACCCTGGGCACTGGCTGGCGGAGATCAAAAAAAGCGACTGGGACGCGGGGCAGTACCTGTATGCGCTGCTTCGTGACGGCCGGTTCAAGGAACTGGTTGGCAGGACGGCGCTGGTGCCCCTGCTCATTGACGAGAAAACGAACCGCCTGGTGTCTTACTGTACGTTCGCACCCCTGGATGATATTCAGCTCACAAATCTGTCCCCCTGGATCGGCTTTGTGTATACATTCCCGGAGTACCGGGGCCACCGGTATGTGGGACAGCTCATGGAATATGCTGAGAGCCTTGCGACAATTATGGGAAAAGAATACGTTTACATTTCCACCGGGCATACGGGCCTGTATGAAAAATACGGCTACACTTTCCTGGAAACGCAGAGGGCGCTGGACGGCGGATACTCCCGGGTGTACCGGAAAGCCCTGCAAGTTGACGGGGAAGACAAGGCTCTGCGCATGGCCCGGGGTGGGGAATGGAAAGCTCAGATCGTCAATAAGGCAAAGGAAAACCTGGATATGACGGCAGTCTGCGGCTTTTCCTGCAAGCACTGCTTCCTGGGGGAGTGGTGCGGAGGCTGCCGGTCCGTATTCTGCTGCTGCTCTTACGGCACACTGTTTCCGGCGGACAAATGCCCGAATGCAGCCTGCTGTGCGGAAAAGGGACTGGACGGGTGCTATGCCTGTGGGGAGCTGACACAGTGCACCGTTGGTTTTTACACGCCGGAAAATGACGGCGCCGCCGCCAGCAAGGCCCAGGCCCTCTTTATCAGAAAGTACGGAAAGGAAGCGTTCTTCCGGGTCCATGACCGGCTGCATGAAACCTACGATTTTCGGAAAACCCAGCAGATCCTGGGGCGCTCTGTGGAAAGCGGACTGGGAATTCTGGAGGAATGCTGGAAAGGAATCCTGCGTGAAGCCGCACATACTCCGGAGGTATAAAAGGAGAATTCTATCCGGTTCCGAAGAACAGGACGGGAGGGCGGAAAGATGAACACCATAGAAAAGCAGTACCGAACGCCGGAAAACCTGAATACCAGGATCTCCATTCATGAAAAATACTCCGTCAACCCGCAGCCTTTTGGGGAGTGGATTTTGTCCAACTATGCGCTGGGACCGGATGACCGGATTCTGGAGCTGGGCTGCGGGACGGCGGATATGTGGAAAGGGAGGCTCTCCGCGCTGGGAGATTCCGCCCGCCTGACGCTGACGGACTTTTCCCCCGGCATGCTGTTGTCGGCACAGGAAAACACCGCCGGGGATCCCCGGGTGGACTACCGGTTGGTGGATATTCAGAATATTCCCTTTGCGGACGCGTCCTTTGACACGGTAATTGCCAACATGATGCTGTATCATGTTCCGGACCTGGACAAGGGGCTATCCGAGGTGCGCCGGGTTCTGAAGCCGGGCGGGTTCTTTTACTGCGCTACCTATGGCGAAAAGGGCATCATGGCCTTTGTGAATGACACTCTGCGGGAATACGGGATTCAGGGCAGCGTGGGCGGAAGCTTTACCCTGCAGAACGGCGGGGAGACCCTGGGGCGGCATTTTGCGTCCGTGGAAAAGCGCACCCGGGAGGATGGCCTTGCCATCACCCATGTGCCGGATTTTGTTTCCTACGTTCTGTCCATGTCTGGCCTTTCCGGCCTGGAAAAGGCGGACGCCGCCCTGCTGACAAAAGTCTTTACGGAAAAGTGCGTGGATGGGGTTTTGTATGTTCCAAAGGAGTACGGTATGTTTCTTTGCAGATAGCAGTTTATGCCTGAAATAAGCAAAAGGAACGGGGCCACGGCCCCGTTCCTTTTGCGCGTATTCCTTTGTTTTATGCCGGAAAACAACAAATTGGAATTTAGGTTATCGGCTTAAAACAGCAAACAGGAAACCTGTGATTT
>CAZVDH010000028.1:0-19424 GCA_964625595.1 uncultured Oscillospiraceae bacterium
TAATCTTGAAACTCTTTCGCATTTTCTCGGTCTCACATCATTGACAAATGAACAGTATTCTGCTCCTGCCTTTGTTATAATGCTTTTTAGCAGGATGCGCAGGGACGATTCTGCGCATCCACAACATAAAGAAGCGAGGTAGCCCCATGCAGAAAAACATTAACCCTGTGGACAAAAATTCTCCGGAGTATCTAACAAAGCAGGTCGCCGGAGGCCGGTACTCCCTGCTGCTGATCCTGATTTTCACCGTCGTGAACTTAGTTCTGCTGCTGGTGGATGCCAACCGGTATTTCCTGTTCTCCGCCTCCGTTCCCTACTATTTCACCGCTTTCGGCATGGGGATGGACAGCGCCATTTCCGGCAGCATCGGAACCTACACCATTACAGCCCTGGTAATAAGCCTTGCGATCCTGGGCGTATATCTGGCCTGCTGGCTGCTGAGCAAAAAGCACATTGGCTGGCTGACCGCCGCGCTGGTGCTGTTCTGCGTCGACACCGCAGGATTGCTTGTCTTTTCTTATCTGTTCCAAACCTCCAATTTGGTGGACATTCTGCTCCACGCCTGGGCGATCTATGAGCTTGCCTATGCCATCCGCTGCGCCGGAAAGCTGAAAAAGCTCTCCGCTCAGCCCCATACGCCAGCTTACAATCCAGGCCCGGAAATCCAGTAATTGCAAACCCTGTCCCTTAAAAGGGGCTGTCTCACTAACGCAGTGAGGCAGCCCACATAAATACAGCGCCCGGCTTTTGAAAAGAGCCGGGCGCTGGCATATTATTAAGGTGTGAAACAAAACAAAACGCAAGTAGAGTATACAGCATACGGGACTGGATATCAAGTCTGCTTGCCCATGGATTTAGAAACAATTATCCCGTCAGACGAACCAGTGAGATTACTCAGCGCTGTTACATGAGTATGGCCTATACCCATCTGAAGCTGCACCATAAAGCTCAGACAGGGCGGTTGGGAAAGCACCTGGTTGTCCCGACTGTTGCACAGCATCTCCAAAAGTAAAAACAGCGCACTTTTTTTGAGGCAAATCCTGTCCCTCTGGATAAGTGCGCTGTTTTTTGAAATTACCTGACAGTTTTTCCACAGCCTGGCGCAAAAATTAGGGCTGCCTCTCATGATTGTCAAAAATCATTTTGAGACAGCCCCTTTTTTCTTGTTTACACCTTTGCAGGTTCCTGGCCGATATGGACATTCACACCGTTGACCTCCACAGTTTCATCCGCGGGGATCAGGATGTACTTCACGCCCCCGATGATCCGGGTCTCGATCATGTCCGCACGGGCGGGGTCCACACGGATCACCGCGTCCGGGGTCTCCACCTGAAAATGTTTGTTGTCGATTATATTCTTTGGGTGCAGCGCCGCGTCAAAGCCGAATGCGGAATCGTAGTCCACGCTGAATTTGGCCAGATGCTCCTGGGAAACACCGCAGTTTTCCAGAACGCCCTTTACATCCTCTTTCCCTATGAGCAGAGGATCAGGGACCTTGCTTTCCTTGTGGAGCTCAATGCGCTGGCACAGCTCATCGTGGACGGACTGCACCACATCCATGCTGCATTCCTCCCCCAGAGCATCGGAAAGCAGCTCCTCAAAGCACTTTTTCTGCTCCGCGGCGGGCTTGGGAATGGGGACATTGAAGAGGCTTTCCACCATCGCGTCCTGGCTGACCTTGATATTGTGGGTATAGTACAGGGCGTTATAGAGGTTCGTGGAGCGGTTGTCAAAGGCCGGGAACAGGAAGCCCAGCTCCGGGGCGCTGACCGGCTGGTTCATTGCGCCGTCCCGGAAGCATTTTTCCTCCGGCACATAGTGCAGGGTGGCTTTTGTCTGCTTTACCGGGCAGACGGCGCAGACAAGGAAGCGGTAGGTCTCGTCCGCGTTCTCCTTTCCGAAAGAGCCATCCTTGCTCTTAAAGGGTACATCGTAGCTGTCGCAGCCCACGAGAATCAGGTAGTTTCCCTCCAAAACCACATTCTCGATGATCTTCTGATAGAACGCTCCCAGTTTTTCCTCGTCTTCCAGTCCGCTTTCGCGCAGGTCCATCAGGAGCTGGTGCTCCGGACTGCCGGCAACCTGGGAGGTCTTAAAACTCAGGTCAATGAGGTTTTTGCCGACGCCGCCGGAAAGCACCCGGCGCAGAATGGCAAAATATTTTTCCCCCTCATTCTCGGACATCATGCCGGTGCTCTGGCGGAAAGAGGCAATGATTTCCTTGTTATCGTTGACATAGCAGCCGTAAAGGTGCGTCATATTGCTCCGGTCCCGGCGCAGGTGCCGCCGGATCTCACCGATTTCCTTTTCGTTCATATGAAAACTCCTTATTGTCATTGGTTGTGCCCGGAGATTATAACACACCCCGGCCAAAAAATCCAGTGAAAAGTAGTTTTATTCCACGGGCAGGAAAAACAGAGGCTCAGGCGGAACGTCCACCCGAGCCTCTTTTGTGTCTCCGCCTACCATTCTCCCTGGGAGAACAGGGTAATTGGAATCGTGATTTCCGGATAGCTGTCGATCACGGCCTGGGCTTCCGCTTCGGAAACCGGCGTTTTGTCAAAGCCGACAAACCAGGGATTGTCCGGATCCTGCGATGCGTCAAAGGTCACGATCTGCTCCTGCACCAGGCTGCTGCCCACAAGCCGGTACATGGTATAGCTGCTTTCCGCGGCGCTGTTGGAGCCGTAATTTTTGATGGTTCCGTTTTCACAGAGCTGGTAGGAATTCCGCTCAAAGCCGCTTGCCAGATGAACCGTCTTCCCGTTTTCCACGGTATAAAGGTCATACATCACGTTTCCGTCGGAAACGATCAGCTCCGCCACACCGTTTCCGTCCAGGTCCCGGCAGCACCAGCCCAGTCCGTCCAGTCCCTCCACATACCCTGTCAGCATGCTGATGTCTTCCTCGCTGCACTGCCCGGGGCCTTTGTTCTCCCGGATGGCGGAGACATATTTTTCCAGAATGGGGCGGTACAGGGCATCCTCCGCAGCACCTGCCGCACTTTGCACAGTGTCGACTGCGTTTTCCGCCGCTTCGGCTCTCACGCCCTGATCCATAAGTGCGGCTTTTGTTTCCGCATCCATGGCTGTCAGCTCTGCTTGGCTGCCCTTTGTATTCAGGAACGCGCTGCCGCCAAACCACACGACCACCGCCAGCATGGCCACGAGGCCCAAAGATGCCGCAATCGTAGAGAACCGGAAGCCACCGGCAGGCTTTTCCTTGCGGAACTCCACCGGTCTGTTTTCTTTCTCCGCCATGATAGCGTTCCACATTTTATCTTTCTGTTCCTGGGTGGGCCGGACATCGGAATAGGCGTTGCGAACTGTCTGTCTTGTCATCAGGCATCACCTCCCAAATCCTTTTTCAGTGCCTGTCTTGCCCGTGACAGCCGGCTCCGGACGGTTCCCTGCCGGCATCCCAAAGCCTGGGCGATCTCCGCCGAGGAATAACCCTCGTAATAATACATGTAGACCGCCGTCTTCTGATCCCTGGGCAGGGCCAGAATCGCTTCCAGAACGGGGTTCCATTCCGGTCCGGCCTGGGCGATCTCCGGCAGTTCCTCGATGCTGGTATGCTTGCGCCAGGTTCTGCGCAGGGCATCCTTGCACACATTGGAAGCTGTCACAATGAGCCACGCTTTTTCATGTTTTTCTGACTGAAAAACCGTTCCGCTGGACATCAGGCGCAGAAAGGTTTCCTGCACCATATCTTCCGTATCCGCTCTGGTTTTCATGAAGGAGAAACAGATACGGTACACAGTGTCCACCTGACGGTTGTAAATATCCATGATTTCTTTGTCCGTACGCAACAAAGAAGCCATGCATACCACCTCCTTCCGGTATAGATACGTTTCAAAAACAAATTGTGTTGCATAAACAAAATAAGGTTTCCCGGAAAATGCCGGATGATTCTTTTCCCGGGCTTCCCACCTGGAAACAGGTTTTTCATTTGTCCTTTCCGCATGAAAAACCTGTCGCCCGTAGGAGGCCCGGGAATAAACTCAGTTCCAGAGGCACTTCCAGTTTTTGATAAAATACTCCCCGCCGGAATACACGGTGGTTACGGCGATGAGGGTCACCACCGTCCAGATAACAGCCGTGTTTTCCGGGAACACCATCAGCACACAAAGGCCGACCATGGTGCTGGCGGTCTTTATTTTGCCGCTCCACCCGGCGGCAATAACGCTGCCCTTGGCCGCTGCCACCATCCGCAATCCCGAAACCGCGAATTCCCGGGTCAGGACGATCATCAGCGCCCAGGCAGGAAACCGGCCCCACTCACAGAACATGCTCATGGCGGCGATGGTCAGAAGCTTGTCAGCCAGAGGATCCAGGAATTTTCCGAAGTCGCTGACCTGGTTGCACCGCCGGGCGATCTGGCCGTCTATGTAGTCCGTCAGGCTTGCCAGAATGAAAATGGCAAGCCCAGCCCACATCCAGGGCCCCGCCGTACCGCCGCTGAGATACATGGCCACGAGGTACGCCGGAATCATGGCGACCCGAACCAGAGTGATCTTACTTGCTAAAGTCATCTGTCTGTCTCCTCCACAACGTAACCGGACAGGTCTCCGTCCACAGTGCCGTCAATATGGACGGTCACAAAGCTTCCCTCACGCAAGGGTTCGTCAGAAGCCAGCCAGACCCGTCCGTCAATATCCGGAGAGTCTGCGTAGGTCCGGCCGTAGAACTGCTCGGCTTCCTCGTCGTAGCCGTCCACCAGGACCTCCATATCCGTATCCATCCGGGAAGCGTTGTAATCATCCATGATGCCGGACTGAAGTTCCTCAATGATCCGCACCCGCTCGGCGGCGGTGTCCGCATCCACATGCTCCATCCTGGCCGCCGGGGTTCCCTCCTCCGGAGAGAATACGAAAGCGCCCACCCGCTCCATTCTGGTTTCCTTCAGGAAGTCCAGAAGCTCGTTAAATTCCGCCTCTCCCTCACCGGGAAGCCCCGCAATGAGGCTGGTACGGATCACAAGACCAGGGATCCGGTCCCGCAGCTTTTGAAGCAGGGACCGCAGAAACGCACCGTCCCCCCGGCGGTTCATTAACTTCAGAATCCTGTCGTTGCAGTGCTGAATGGGAATGTCCAGATACTTGACGATCTTGGGTTCCTCCGCAATCACCGAAATCAGTTCATCGTCAATTTCGTCCGGATAGACATAGTGGACACGGATCCAGTGCAGGCCGTCGATCCGGCAGAGCCTGCGCAGAAGCTCAGGCAGGAGCCGCTTATGTCCGGGCAGGTCCGTGCCGTAACGGCTAGTATCCTGGGCTACAACGATCAGCTCTTTCACACCGTTTTCCGCCAGGGATTCCGCCTCGGCAACAATATCCTCCATCTGCCGGGAGCGGTATCTGCCCCGCAGATAGGGAATGATGCAGTAGGCGCACCGGTTGTCACAGCCCTCGGCGATCTTTACAAAGGCATAGTGAGCCGGGGTGGTGAGAACCCGTCCCGTCTCCGCCTCGGGCGTATCGATGGAGCCGTAAGTTTCCACCGTTTTTTCTTCCAGAAGGCTTTCAATGGCCGGGACGATCTCGGTGTAGCTCCCGGTGCCCAGCAGGCCGTCCACCTCGGGCATCTCCTTGCGCACTTCGTCCTGATAGCGCTGGCTGAGGCAGCCCGTCACCAGAATCTTCCCCACCAGGCCCTGCTCCTTGAGCTGGGCCACCGCCAGAATGGCGTCAATGGCCTCCGACTTTGCCGAATCGATAAAGCCGCAGGTATTGATAACCACCACATCACAGCCGGGAAGTTCATATTCCACGCTGTGCCCCGCCTCCTGGACCCGGTACATCATCCGCTCGCAGTCCACCTGGTTCTTGGCACAGCCCAGGGAAATAAATCCGATTTTTGCCATTATACGTCCTCCGGTAATTCATCTGTTTCCAGGGACAGCTGCCGCAGTCCCTCGCGGATGGAAGCATAGCTGTGGCCCCGCCGTGTAAGCGCCGCTACCGCCCGCTGAATATCCCGCTGGTCACAGTCCCCGGCCAAACGGGTGCGGAGAAAGGAAAGGATCTTCTCCTCCTGGTCAGGATACCCCTCCAGCGCTTCCTCCCAATATTCTCTTGGAATCCGCTTTTCATACAGGGCCTGCCTGGCCCGGGCAATGCCGTAGCCTTTAGATGCGCAGGACTCTGCCACCTGGCGGGCTGTGGCCCGGTCGTCCACAAGATCGTGGCTTTCCATCCATTCCACCGCCGCCCGGGCATCGTCTTCCTTTTCTCCCTTGCGGATCAGGCGGGACTGGAGATCCTGCTTTGAAACGCTGGAAGCGGCCACGATCCGCACCGCCCGCATCTTGGCGGACATCTCCCCGGCGGCAGCTTTCAGCCGGTTCCCATCCTCCTCGCTGAGCTCCAGACCGGGATAGAGACCGAAGTCCTCCACCGTCCGGCGGTAAAGGCGCAGCTTGGTGCCGTCGGACAGAATGGTTAAGTAGCGTCCTGCCCGGTCCGGGGCATTGCTCAGGCGGTCAATCCTCATCGATAAAGTCGTCGGCCTCCACCGCTACCGGCTTGTCCGCGGCCTTGGCGGCGGGCTTGGGGGCGCCGGACAGCTTCCAAAGGTTCTCCCGGACCTGGGCTTCCACCTGCTCGGCGATCTCGGGGTTTGCCTGCAGGTAGGTCTTGACGCTGTCCTTACCCTGACCAATCCGCTCGTCGCCCATGCTGAACCAGCTTCCGCTCTTCTGGATGATCTCCATCTGGACCGCCAGATCCACCAGTTCGCCCCACTTGGAGATGCCCTGACCGTACATAATATCGAAGTACGCTTCCCGGAAAGGAGGCGCCACCTTGTTCTTGACCACCTTGACCCGGGTCTTATTGCCGATGATGTTGCCGCCCTCCTTGATGGCCTCCACTTTCCGCACGTCCAGACGTACGGAGGCGTAGAACTTCAGGGCGTTGCCGCCGGTGGTGGTCTCGGGGTTGCCGTACATCACGCCGATCTTCATACGCAGCTGGTTGATGAAAATAACCACACAGTTGGTCTTGGAAATGGTGCCCGCCAGCTTCCGCAGAGCCTGGGACATGAGCCGGGCCTGCAGGCCCACAAAGGTGTCGCCCATTTCGCCCTCAATTTCCTGCTTGGGAACCAGAGCCGCCACGGAGTCCACAACAACCGCGTCCACCGCGCCGGAGCGCACCAGGGCATCGGTGATCTCCAGGGCCTGCTCGCCGGTGTCCGGCTGGGATACCAGCAGATTGTCCGTATCCACACCCAGTGCGGCAGCGTACACCGGATCGAGAGCGTGCTCCGCGTCCACGAAAGCGACCTCACCGCCCCGCTTCTGGGCTTCCGCCAGAATGTGCAGAGCCAGGGTGGTCTTACCGGAGGACTCAGGGCCGTAGATCTCGATGATCCGTCCCTTGGGGACGCCGCCGATACCCAGCGCCGCGTCCAGTGCCAGGGATCCGGTGGGAATGGCCTCCACGTTCATCTCCGGCCGGTCACCCAGCCGCATAACGGTGCCCTTGCCGAAATTCTTGTCGATCTGCGCCAGGGCGGTCTGCAGTGCCTTCTTCTTGTCGGAGGCGGGGGTTGGTGCTTCATACACGGTTTTTTTCTGTGCCATAGTTATCGTTCCTTCCTGTCCAGCCGCGCCAGCACGGCTCTTTCTCTGTCATTAAAGTCCCGCCGTCTTTCCAGGACCGTATATCCTGCGCTTTCCAGAATCCGGGAGACAGCGTCTGCCTGCCCCATGCCGAACTCAAAGCACATAAGGCCCCCGGGCTTCAGGGCATTGCGAAAGTTCTCACAGATGGCCCGGTAAAAGTCCAGACCGTCTTCCCCGCCGTACAGGGCAAGGGCGGGTTCATAATTTTTTACACTGTCGGGAAGCTCCTCCATTTCCGCTTTCGTTACATAGGGCGGATTGGAGACAATCATATCAAACTTTCCCAGGAACGCCGAACAGGGCACCCGGGCATCCACCTGAATGGCGCTGACCCGGCCTCCCAGGTGGTTGCGCTGGATATTCCGCTTGGCAACCGCCAGGGCTTCCTTGGAAATATCCGCAAGCGTCACCCGTGCGTCCTTGACCCGGCTGGCGATGGCAAGGCCGATGCACCCGGAGCCGCAGCACAGGTCCAGGATCCTGGGGTCCTGGTCCAGGAAAAGGGCCTTGTTGATGACAAGCTCCGCCACGGCGCAGGTGTCATCCCTGGGAATCAGAACATCCTCCGTTACATACAGAGGCAGTCCGTAAAATTCCCACTCCCCCAGCACATAGGCAAGGGGCTCACCCCGGAGCAGACGCTGTACATTGCGCTCCATTTCGCGGCAAACACTTTCCGGCGCGTACTGCTCCCGGTTCGCAAGAATCTCCTCCTGGCTTTTGCCGGAGGCCTTGCACAGAAGATTTCTGGCCATCAGGCCCGCGGTCTGGGTGTCCTCGTTTCCCAGAAGCGCCTGCCGGGTTTCCAGATACAACTGGCCGTACCGTTTTACCACCGGTCCGCCCCCTCCTTTTCCGGCAGAACCGCCTCCACCGCAGCGATGCCCACCTCGATCATACCGTCGTCCGGCTCATTGGTGGTGAAATTCTGCATCCACATGCCGGGGGCAGTCAGAATCCGGGTAAGGGCGTTGTCATGTCCTCCGGCCCAGCGGTTAATTTCATAGGTGATTCCCACCACCAGGGGCAGAAGCAGCAGCTTATAGACGATCATCAGCAGGCGGTAGAGGAAGCTGCCCCGCAGCGCCGCCAGGGCGGGCACCACCGACAGCAGCGCGGAGGAAGCAACGGAAAATACCAGAATGGAAATCACCATTACCACCAGCAGGAAGCTGGTGCCGCACCGGGGATGCAGCCGGGTCTGCATACGGACATTCTCCACCGTCAGGGGAAGTCCTGCCTCATAGCAGCGGATGGTCTTGTGCTCCGCCCCGTGGTAGGCAAACACCCGCTTCATCTCCCCCATCCGGGAAATGAGGATCATGTAGGCCATAAAAATCACCATGCGGATCACGCCCTCCAGGAGGTTCACCCCCAGGGTACTGCCGATCCAACGGTCAAAGGGGGAGGCGATCACCATTGGCAGCAGGAAAAACAGGCCGATGGAAAGTCCCAGGCCCATTGCCACAGCCATACCCACGATCACCTTCTGAAAGGTTTCGTTTCCCAGCTTCTTTTCCAGCCACTTGTCAAATTTGCTTGGCTCCTCCTGCTCTTCCTCGGGCGCCAGGTCCGCAGAGTGCATCAGGGCCTTTACCCCGGTGACCTGGGAATCAAAAAAATTGAAGATGCCCCGGAAAAAGGGCCAGGTCCGAAAGGAGCCGGGGCGGCTCAGCTTCCGGTCCTTGACCTCCAGGTGCAGACCGTCCGCAGTGCGCACCACCACCGCGTCTTTTTCCGGGCCGCGCATCATGATTCCCTCGATCAGAGCCTGACCGCCGATCATGGTGCGGAATTTTTCACAGCATTGCTTTTCTTCCATGGGTTAACCTCTCTGTTACTGGGCCGCGGGCAGCGTCACCGTTACCAGGGTGCCGCCGCCGGAGGCATTCTGGAGCGTCAGCGTGCCCCCGTGAAGCTCCACGATCTCCTCGCATACCGCAAGGCCAATGCCCGTTCCCCGGGCTTTGGAGCTGCCCTTGTAAAATTTCATTTTCACCAGAGGAAGCTCGTCCTCCGGAATGCCGGGGCCGTAGTCCCGGATCCTGACCACAACATTCCCGTCCTCGTAGGAAATCCCCGCGTCGATCCGCTTTCCCTCGCCGCCGTGCTTGGCGGCATTGTCCAGAATGTTCAGGAACACCTGGCGAAGCCGCTTGGCGTCGCAGGGAATCTCCGGAATCTCCGCGTCGCTTTCCTGATAGTTGAGCTTGATGCCGTCCTGGGAAAGGCGACTGCCGTACATATACACGGTATCCTCAAACTCGCCCCGAATGTCCGTCGGTTCCACGGACAGGGTCATCCGCCCGTCCTGCATTCGGGTAAAGTCCAACAGCTCGGTCACCATTTCCGTCAGGCGCTTTGCCTCGCTGGAAATGATCTTCAGGCCCTGCCGGGTTTGTCCATCCAGGCTCTCATCGGCAAGCAGCGTTTCGCTCCAGCCGTTGATGACCGTCAGCGGTGTGCGCAGCTCGTGGGAAAGCTGGGAAATAAACTCCGCCTGCATTTTTTCGTTCTGGCTGATCTTCACCGACATTTCGTTGATGGTGTCCGCCAGGTCCCGGATCTCGTCATCGTATTTTGTGGTAATCTGGGTTCCGTAGCTGCCGCTGGCGATCAGCCGGGCTTTCTCGGTGATCTGATTGACCGGGGTCATCACGGTGTTGATAAATGCCCAGCTTGTCAGGATCACAATGGCAAGAATCCCCATGAGCACCAGTGTGCAGACCACAGCCACCAGAGCGATCTGCTGGTCCACGATCCGGGTGGAGGTAACATAACGCAGAACGCCCATGACCTCGCCGTTGCTGAAAATCATGGGGCTGGACATGGCGATGATCCGCTCCCCGGTATCCGGGGCCTTGCCCACATAGGATTCGATGCCCCGGCTGCTCATGGCTTTCTGGATCTCCGGGGTGCTGGGAGATTTTCCCGCCCACTCGCCGTAGGAGGAAGCGACAATCTCCCCGGACCGGTTGATAAACTGCAGTTCAATGGAATTCCGGTCCTCAAAGGTCCTGGCATAGGTGATGCAGGACTGGTAGAATTCTCCGTAGTTCTGATTCACATAGTCGGCGAAAAAATCCCGGGTGGTCCTGGCGCGGCTGCGCAGGTCCGCCTCCATGTTGGAATAGTAATAGGCGGCAAAGAACGCGGTGATCGCCAGGACACAGACAATGCCCAGGGCCAGGATCACACCGGCCGTATTGAAAAGCCACCGTTTTCGCAGGTTTCCGGCGTTTTTTGTGGTTTTCTCCATGCTCCGTTATGCGCCCCACTTATATCCCAGGCCCCATACCGTGGTGATATAGGTGGGATTGGATGTGTCATCCTCGATCTTGATCCGAAGGCGGCGAATATTCACGTCTACGATCTTCAGTTCTCCCTCGTAGTCCTGGCCCCAGACCGCGCTGAGAATATCCTCCCGGGACAACGCCATTCCCGGATTCTGCATGAACAGCTTCAAAATGGCGTATTCCACCTGGGTCAGGCGGATACGGTTTCCGTTCTTTTCCAGGGTGTGGTTCCGGGTGTTCATCACAAAGGGGCCCTGGATCAGCAGCTCGGAGCTGGTGTTGCTGTCCCCACCGATCCGGCGGAACAGGGCATCAATTCGGGCAGTCAGCTCCGCCGGAGAAAAGGGCTTTGTCACATAGTCGTCGGCACCGGTCATGAGCCCCGTGACCTTGTCCATTTCCTGGGTCCGGGCGGTAAGCATGACAATACCGATCTGCTTGCTGACAGCCCGGATCCGGCGGCAGACCTCAAAGCCGTCCATATCCGGCAGCATGATGTCCAAAATCGCTACGCCGATGTCCGGATTCTCCGCCAGCCGGTCCAGGGCCTCCTGCCCTGTCCCCGCCTCGATGGCTTCATATCCCGCCCGGGTCAGATTGATGACAACAAAGCTGCGGATATTTACTTCGTCTTCCAGAATCAAAACCTTTTTCATTTTCTGCTCCCCCTATGTCTATGCTGTGGAAGCTCTGATTAAATCGTTAAGAGCTGACGGCAGAAGATTTTGGCTCAGCCGAAAGTGCTGAAAACGAGGGAATACTGTATGTATTTCCCGTTTTTCGCACTGAACGGATGGGACAAAAGGAAAGCCCCCCAGCCGCAGACGATTTATTCAGAGTTTCCTTATTTTCCATCCTGCTGTATCAGATGGAAACAGCCTTTCAAATACTCTTCCGTAATCCCGTACAGGGCGGATGCCGTCTCCAGCTTGGCGGCATAGACCACGGTTTCCCCCCGGTACAGGGCAAACCGGTTCTGTAATCCCGCCTGACTGTCCCGGTCCGGTCCCGTAAGGGAGTAGACCGAAAATACAGCCTGCGCCTCCCCGTAGTCCTCGTTCCATATATAGAAAGTGTAGGTATTATTGTCCTGCTCCATGGCGATCCGGCTGATCCAGGTGCTGTCCAGTGTCAGATACCAGCCGCCGTCGTAGTTATGGAAGGTGTAGTACTTGTCCTGCTCCCTGCCCTGCAGGTTCATGGAATACCAGCGGATCAGGTATTGCTTTTCCTTGTTCCCCTGAGAAGAAGTGGATTTCATCGTCAGTAGCCGCGGCAGCTCCAAAACCCCGTCCCCATCCAGGTCCTCGGAATAGATGTAATAATTGCGCAGTGTCTGGACACCGGTTCCGGTGTCGCTGGCCAGGGAAATATTGGAAAAGACTTTGTTCTTCACCGCAAAAATATCGGTCACAATGGCGCTGTCGTTTACCGCGCTGGCAACATACACCGCAGGCTCTCCGCTCTGGAGATTGCTGAGCGTGATTCGCTTGATGTATTCCGCTTTTCCGGAAAGAATCGCTTCCCGGGACCGCTCCATCACCCCTTTCTGCCAGGCGTAGAGCACCGCCACGGCGTTTTCCAGCTCCGACTCACCATAGCGAATCACCATGAGCTCCTTTCGCCCGTTGCTGTCCAGGTCGCAGGTAATCACCCGGGAGTAGATAGTGCTGAAAATCTGCTCCGCCTGGCTATCGGCAAAGGAGTAGAGGGACGCAATCCGGAGGGTCTGCCCTCCCAGCTGCCGCCCAACCAGAATGTCCGTACCGGGCCGGCCGTCCAGCTCCACATATTCCACCTGTTCAAAAGAGGAACCGTTGCAGCTTACATCCTCAGAAAGGACATATTCGCCATCCTCCCCCATCCGAAAAACCAGGATGTGCAGCGGTTTTTCGGAATTGCCCCTGGCGAAGACCAGATACTCATCCTTTCCGTCCGCGTCAAGATCCGCCCGCTGCACCGTCTGCTGGTTGTCACCGGACACCGGGGCGGCATATTCCAAACCGGACATTGCCCCGTCAATGGCGGACTGCAGGCTGCTGTATTCCTCGGAACGCCTGGGCGGGCAGTACATCTGTTCCACAGTCCGCATGGCGCAGCCGGACAGAATCAGGCAGACCAGAACTGCCAGCACAGGCAATATTCTGTTTTTCAAGGCATCCGCCCCCTATTGTGAATACTTCTATTATAACACATTTCCGGAAAATGAAAAGCTATTTCAGCACAACATTTTCTTTTCCCAGCACATTCGTCAGCTCCCGGAGCATACTTCCCGCCAGCATTGCCCGGGTTCCCCGGCGCAGGCCGGAATCGGCGAAGTACAGAACCACGGTGCTGTCCCCGGGGAACATGTTCAGGATCGCTTTCACCTTGGGAAAAAGCTTTCCCGACTCTCCCGGCAGGCGCAGGTACAGCTTCCCTCCGGCAGGAGGTTCCGGCTGAACGGGTGCGGGCGGCTTCTGGGAATAGTCCGAAATGGGGCGGACCCGGTTAATGACGATCTGGGGGTCCTTGTCCTCCCGCTGGGAGAGCCTGCCCGTAACCACCACGGGGAAATTCTCCTTGAGATAGCCGCCGTGCTCACTGAGGACATTGGAAAAAGCAATCATTTCCATGGAGGCGGTATCGTCCTCCACGGTAACATAGGCCATCATGGAGTTATTCCGGGTGGTCTTCATTTTTACGCTCTGGACGATGCCCGCCACACTGACGATCTGCTCGTCTTCGTATCGGGAGTCCTCCGCCGTAAGGGCTGCAATGGGAACCACATTGGTGCCCCGCAGGAATGCCCGGTAGTCGTCCATGGGGTGGCCGGACAGATAAATGCCGGTGGTCTCTTTCTCCATGGCCATAAGCTCCGCCTTGCTCAGCTCCGGGCGGCTGGGAATGGGAATTTTCGCTTTCTCCGGCTCCAGCATGGCAAACATGCCAAGCTGGCCCTCCAGATTCTGCTTTCGGGAGACGGCGACACTGTCCATCATGCTTTCATACACGGCAAGCAGTTCGCTGCGGTGGTGCCCGAAGCAGTCCATGGCGCCGCACTTGATAAAGTTTTCCACCGCCCGCTTGTTCAGTTCTCCCTCGCCCATCCGCTCCAGGAAATCCTCCAGAGACCGGAATGGGCCGCCCTCTTCCCGGCGGGCAGTCACACTGCGGATCAGGCCGTGGCCCACGTTTTTAATGGCGCCCAGGCCGAACCGGATCCCCTCCGGCTCCACAACAAAGTGATCCTCCGAGTGGTTAATATCCGGCGGCAGGGTCTTGATGTTCATTTCCCGGCATTCGGCGATATACCCCGCGATCTTGTCCGCGGAGTCCAGCACCGAGGTCATCAGTGCCGCCATATACTGCCGGGGGTAGTGGCATTTCAGGTAGGCGGTCTGGTAGGCAACCACGGCGTAGCATACCGCGTGGGCCTTGTTGAAAGCATAGTTGGCAAAGTCCACGATCTCGTCGTAAATGGACTGGGCCACGCTTTCCGGCACGCCCTTGGAGATGGCGCCGGCAATGTTCTGGGCCGGGTCGCCGTAGACGAAGACCTTCCGTTCCGACTCGATGACTTTCAGCTTTTTCTTGGAAATCGCCCGGCGGATATTGTCCGCCTGGCCCATGGTATAGCCGCCGAGCTGGCGGAAGATCTCAATGACCTGCTCCTGGTAGACGATGCAGCCGTAGGTGACTTTCAGAATAGGCTCCAGCAGCGGGGTCTTGTAGGTCACTTTCTCCGGATGGAGCTTGTTCTCCACAAACCGGGGAATGGAATCCATGGGGCCGGGACGGTACAGCGCCACAATGGCCGTCAGGTCTTCAATGGAGGTGGGCTTCATGCTGACGCACACGCCGGTCATGCCCGCGGATTCCAGCTGGAACACGCCCTGGGTCTTTCCCTCTGCCAGCATGGCAAAGGTTTCCGGGTCATTGTCCGGCACCTTGTCCACGGCAAAGTCCGGCTCCATGCGGCGGACCTGTTCCTCCGCGTCCTGGATCACCGTCAGGTTCCGCAGGCCCAGGAAGTCCATTTTCAGCAGACCCAGTTCCTCGATGGTAGTCATGGTGTACTGGGTGACAATGGTGTCGTCATTCCGGGACAAGGGCACATAGGTGACCACCGGATCCGCCGTGATGACCACGCCCGCGGCATGGGTGGAGGTATTTCTGGGCATACCCTCCAGCTGCATGGCGGTATCGATGAGTTTTTTCACCTTGGGATCCCCGTCGTACATCTCTTTCAGCCGGGGCGAAACATTCAGTGCTTCCTTTAAGGTGATGTGCAGGGGCATGGTGGGCACCAGCTTTGCCACCACATCCGTCTCCGCGTAGGAAAAGTTCAGCGCCCGGCCCACATCCCGGATGGCGCCCCGGGCCGCCATGGTGCCGAACGTGACGATCTGGGCAACGTGATCCGCGCCGTACTTGCGCATAACATATTCGATAACCTCACCCCTGCGCTCGGGAGAAAAGTCGGTATCAAAGTCCGGCATGCTCACCCGCTCCGGGTTCAGAAACCGCTCAAAGATGAGGCTGTACTTCATGGGATCCACTTCCGTGATGTGCAGGGAGTAGGCCACAATGGAGGCCGCGCCGGAGCCACGCCCCGGCCCCACCGGAATCCCGTTTTCCTTGGCGTAGCGGATGAAATCCCACACAATGAGGTAGTAGTTCACATACCCCATCCGGCTGATGACGCCCATCTCATAATCGAGCCTTTCCCGGTAAGCCCGGGGTGCCTGGGGATACCGCTCGGTGAAGCCTTTCAGGCAGAGGTTTCGGAAGTATTCCTCGTTGGTGACCCCCTCCGGCACCGGGAACGCGGGCAGATGGTACTCGTGGAAAGTAAAGTCCAGGTTACACTGTTCGGCAATTTTCGCCGTATTTTGGAAAGCTTCGTCACAGCCGGGGAACCGGCCGCGCAGCTCTTCCTCGCTTTTCAGGTAAAATTCCTCGGTCTGGAATTTCATCCGGTTGGGATCATCCACCGTCTTGCCTGTCTGGACGCACAGGAGCACATCCTGCATTCCGGCGTCCTCCCGGCGCAGATAGTGGGCATCGTTGGTGACCACCATAGGAAGCCCCGTCTCCCGGGCCAGGCGGCGGATCCCCTGATTGACGGCCCGCTGCTCCTGGATGTCGTGGTCCTGCAGCTCCAGGTAGAAGTTCCCCTCCCCGAAGATACCGGCCAGACGCAGGGCATAGGTCTTTGCCCCGGCATAGTTTTCATCCATCAGGTACTGGGCAACGCCGCCGGCGAGGCAGGCAGACAGAGCGATCAGTCCCTCGTGGTGCTTTTCCAGAAGCTCCAGATCCACCCGAGGCTTCCCGTAGAACCCCTTTTGAAAGGCAGCGGAAACAAGCAGACACAGGTTTTCGTAGCCCGTCCGGTTTTTGCACAGCAGTACCAGGTGGTAGGGGTCCTTGTCCAATCCGTGGACCTTATCCTCCATCCGCCGCCGGGCAACGTATACCTCGCAGCCGATAACGGGCTTGATCCCCGCCGCCTTGGCAGCCTTGTAAAAATCAATACAGCCGTACATAACTCCGTGGTCCGTAATGGCCACGGCGGTCTGGCCCAGCTCCTTGACACGGTCCATTATGGAATCAATGCGGCAGGCGCCGTCCAGGAGGCTGTACTCCGTATGCACATGCAGATGTACAAAGCTCATATCTGTGTCTCCTTTGCCAGCTCAATAAGCCGCCGCAGGCGGTGGCTCATGGCGGGTTTGGTGATGGGAGGCTCCATCATGGCGGCCAGCTCCAGAAGCGCGGCCTCCGGGTTTTCTTCCCGGGCCTTTGCCGCCAGCCGCAGCTTGGGTGGCAGCTTTTCCAGCTGGCCCGAACCGCGCAGACACCGGATGGCGGCAAGCTGCTCCTGGGCCGCGTCCACCACCTTGGAGGTATTGGCGTCATCGCAGTTGCAGCACCGGTTCACCCGGTTGTTCAGCTCTTTTTCCAGTCTTGCCTCCATGATCCCCATGGCGGCCACGGGAGCCCCCAGATAAGTAAGGAAATCGGAGATCCGCTCGCTCTGCTTCAGATACAGCACCCGGCTCCCGCCCCGTCCGGCAGTCTTGGGGGCAAAGCCCAGCACTTCCCGGATCAGGGCGTCGCATTCCCGGGCTACGCTCTGGTGGGTGGTGGTAAGCTCCATATGGTAGCCCTTTTCCGGGTCTGTCACACTGCCGCCGGAGAGAAATGCCCCCCGCAGGAAATAGGCCTTGCTGCTTTCCTCCTCCACCACCGGCAAATTGATATGCAGGGACAGGGTATCCTCCGGGGAAAAGCCGAAAGTTTCCATAATAATGTCCAGCTTTTTCCTGTCTGTAATCTGAAAAACCAGCTTTCCGGCATCGTCCTTGTCGGGCTGCTGGTCAAAGCCGAAGCCGAAAGCCTTTCGAAAGAGTTTGGGCAGCATTTTCCCAAACTCCCGGCTCTCGGTGATCAGCCTGATCCCATCAAAGCGGAAGCTGTTGCCGAAAAGCAGGCAGCCGAAACACTCCGCCGCCGCGGACACGGCATCCGGGGGGAAATCCCGGCAGACCTCTGTCTTAGCGGAAGAAGAAAAGGAAGCCATGGTATCTCTCCTTTCTAGCTATGCTCCCAGATTCGCACCTCCGGCTCCAGCCGAATCCCGGTTTTCTCATAAACCCGGTCCGAAACCTGCCGGAGCAATTCTTTTACATCCCGGGCGGTGGCTTCCCCCAGATTCACGGCAAAGCCCGCGTGCTTCCGGGAAATTGCCGCGCCGCCCACCTGAAAGCCTTTCAGGCCCGCTTCATCGATCAGCGCCGCCGCGTAGCCCTCCCTGGGCCGCTTGAAAGCGGAACCTGCCGAGGGAAGATCCAGGGGCTGGGAGGCGGACCGTTTTGCCATCAGTTCTTTCATCCGGGCGAAGATTCCCTCGCTGTCCGCCGGAGTCAGGCAGAACACCGCACTGAGGACAATGCCTGGGGTATCCTCCAAACGGCTGTGCCGGTAGGAAAAGGCCATATCCTCCCGGGAAAGCGTAAGAATTTTCCCCTCCGGGTCCATGATCTCCGCCTGGGTAAGAACACCGCCGATTTCCCCGCCGTAGGCGCCGGCGTTCATATACACGCCGCCGCCCACCGTGCCGGGGATGCCGTGGGCAAATTCCAGACCGGAAAGGCCCTGCTTCGCGGCAAACATGGCAGCCCGCGTCATGGTCACACCGGCCATGACCCGGATATGGGTATCATCCAGCCGTTCCATGCCGTCCAGGCAATCCTTGAGACAGATGACAAGGCCCGCCATTCCCACATCCGGGGCCAGTACGTTGGTTCCTGCGCCCAGTATAGCAGGATTACAGTCCAATAAACGGGACGTTTTCAGCAGCCGCGCCAATTCTTCTTCATCCTTAGGAAAGGCCATGGCCTCCGCCGCCCCGCCGATCCGAAAGGAGGTGTGCTTTGCCATGGGCTCATCCTGCAATATCCGAATATCCGGGCAGTTCCGGGCTAGTTTCCTCTGAAAATCCGTTAATTCCTTCATAAACGCCTCCGGGTGTTCGATTGGTTACAGTATAGCATATCCCGGAGGAATATGCAATTATTCCTTTCCGGGTTTTTTGAAAGGTGAAAAACACCCCGCCTTTTCGCGGGGTGTTCGTAAGACAGTTAAATAGGCAAAAGGTGTGACTTTCATGGTCACGCCTTTTGCCTTAAGAGGATAGCCGCTTTCGCGGCGCAAGGGATGCAGTCCCTTGTTCGGAACGCAGTAACGCAACACGCACACACAGGGATTACCCCGTATAGAAGCGCACCCTTCGTATCATTCCTAAGGGAACAGGGACCCTCTTTTGGGAGAAGCCTGAAATCCGTTTCGATTCCTTATACTAATATGCGATTGAAAGTAGACTTGGATTTCCGCGAATGAATCGTGATAAAAAAGGCCGAGGACGCAGATGGGCTTTCCGCCCATCAAGGACGAGAACGCATTTTAGCGCGATTCAGACCGGAAAGACTGTCTGATTTTAATCGCATATTAGTATTAGGCTCCGTTGGGTACATGCTCAACACAAATAGCGTGGACGGTCAGGCGCTGGTCGCCGCCCATGCAGGTGGAGAGGGTGAGGATTTCGGAATTGCCGTCGTACTGCGTGTCTGTTTCGTACCACAGGTGGTTCAGGGTTTCCCCGATGGCATCTGCCCAGGTATCCCCGGCAGCGTAGTCGGTTTTGTAGACCCGGCTGTCCAGGGCGTTCACCCGCTCCGAGCCGATGATCTCATACACCCGCACTTCATCGGGCAGGTACAGAAGAACGGTTTTGTCATTGCCCCGGAGGAAGGATTCTTTTTCCCATTGCCCCAGGGGCTGGAACATGGTGCCGTCCTTCATGCAGTGACCGTAGAGGATGTTGTGGGGCTGGGAGAAATCCGGCTGGTTGCGAAAGTCCAGAAAGATCGCTCCCTCCGCGCTTGTCTCCTTCTGCCAGTTGTGGCTTACATAATAGGCGTTGTCCTCGCCCATGACCACGGGGTAGTC
>CAZVDH010000029.1:0-19401 GCA_964625595.1 uncultured Oscillospiraceae bacterium
CAGCAAATTGCGATTTGACACTCTGGCGCGGCAGCGCCGTCGCTTCCCCCGGGGGTGGTGCTCCGCGCAGCGAATCAAAATCCAAATGATTGCCGGGGGCAATCATACCATAATTTCTAGCTGTCGAGCGAAGCGAGACTGATGAGGAACGGCGATACAGACAGATTTTGTATTCGGCTCGTAAAAAAGGCACAACTTGAAACGTTGTATGTTCTTTTCACCGGCGTTCCACATCAGAAAGTGTCGCCATTCCTCATCCGCCCCTGCGGGGCACCTTCCCCCCGGGGGAAGGAATTTGGCGCTTCCAAGACGGTACTTCAAATTCCGATCTATTTCCTTAACTTAATGACATTGGTCTGCGGACTGGTTCGCAATGACCGGAAATTCGATAGCCCGACAAATTCCCAATTTGCCGTACCACAGAACGATACCGAGCGGGTCAGGTTGGGAACGATTACAGACCACGCTCGTCACGACTTGTCAGCGGCGACTCGCCGCCAAATTCCAATTTGCCGCGTTGACCTGATCGGCATATTGTATTTCTATCGGATTTCTGAAGCAAATCTTAAAAGACAACGTCCCGCTTTTCTGCTATAATATCCCCAAAACAACGAAGAGGGCGATACCATGAAGAAGCTGAAATGGATCCTGGTCAGCCTTGCTCTGCTGCTTGCCCTGGGGATCGGGTTCCACCGGCAGCTGCGGAACCTGTGGGTGGACCTGACCTTTCCCCTGACAGAGCACACCGAGACCGAATGGAAAGTAAAGGAATACGCGGATGCCCAGGGCGTTTCCTATGCCGACTACCCCGCGAGCCTGATTTCCCTGCTGGAACGGAACCCGGAAACCGAGGACTTTGTCCTGAACTACCCTTTCCGGGAAAGCTGGGCGGGGGATATGTCCGGCTTTTCCCGGGACACCGTGCCCCTGATGCTGCAGTGGGACACCCGGTGGGGCTATCAGAAATACGGCAGCGATATGCTGGCCATCACCGGCTGCGGGCCCACAAGCCTTGCCATGGCAGGCTACTACCTGACGGGGGACCCCAGCTTCAATCCCGGCACCGTCGCCGAATTCTCCCGAAAAAACGGGTACTATGCCGCCGGGTACGGCTCCTCCTGGACCCTCATCAGTGAGGGCGGGCCAAAGCTTGGGCTGGAGGTCACGGAGCTTCCCCTGGTGAAAAAGAAGATGGTCTCCGCCCTGGAGGCGGGAAACCCGGTGATACTTGCCATGGGCCCGGGGGATTTCACCACCTCCGGCCACTATATCGTTCTTTCCGGAGTGGAGGACGGGGCGTTCCGGGTCAACGATCCCAACAGTATCAAAAATTCCTGCCGCCTCTGGACCTATGAAGAGCTGGAGGGCCAGATCCGGAACATCTGGTCCATCGGCTATCATACTATTTCTCGATAAAATGGTTAATACCATTTTATCCTGCGCTTTTTGCGCAGGCCGCCGGTGGCGGCGAGAAATGTATGGACTACGTTTTTTTGCGGCGATGCCGCTGACCGCTTGACAGCGGTCCCATAAAACGGTATTAAACCGTTTTATGAAAAACTAGTATCAAACAGAATAATTTTCGGGACTGCCGCGAAACCTTACGTTTTGCGGCAGTTTTTTCTCTCTCCTATTGACATATCCTTTCCTATCCCGTATAATAAGCATATGCTTAGATTCTAAAGAAATGCTCAGGAGGTGCCGCGATGACACAGCGGGAACGGCAGGTATTGCAGCTCATTGAAAAGGATCCCCTCATCTCCCAGCAGCAGATCGCGGATGAGCTGGGGATCACCCGGTCCAGCGCCGCGGTGCACATCTCCAACCTTTCCCGGAAAGGCCTCATCGCCGGCCGGGGCTACGTCCTGCGCTCCGGCAGCTATGCCGTGGTGGTGGGGGGTGTCAACGTGGACATCGGCGGCAGGTCCTTTGCTCCCCTGGTCAGCGCCGACAGCAACCCCGGCCGGGTCACCATCAGCCTGGGCGGCGTGGGCCGGAACATTGCCCACAACCTGAGCCTGCTGGGCACGGATGTGCGGCTGCTCACCGCCTACGGCGACGATGCCCACGGCGCCCAGGTGGCCGCCTCCTGCTCGGAGCTGGGCATCGACCTGAGCCACGCTCTGCGTGTTCCCGGCGCCGCCACCTCCACCTACCTGTATCTTTCCGATGACCGGGGGGAAATGGCTCTGGCGGTATCGGACATGTCCGTGTGTGAAAAAATCACTCCCGCCTACCTTGCCTCCCAGCTTCCCCTGCTGCAAAATGCCCAGGTGGTTGTGGCAGACTGCAACCTCCCCGCCGAGTCCCTGGGGTATCTGGCGGAAACCTGCACCGCTCCTTTGTTTGTTGACCCGGTGTCCACGGCCAAGGCGGAAAAGCTCCGGCCCATTCTCTCCCGGATCCACACCCTGAAGCCAAACGCGTTGGAAGCCTCCCTCCTGTCCGGCGTGGAGATCCGCAGTAAAAAGGACGCGGAGCGGGCCGCGGATGTTCTTACCCAGCTGGGGATCCACCGGATCTTCCTGTCCATGGGGGAACAGGGGGTATACGCCTCCATGGGAGAGGAACACCTGTGGCTGAGCGTGCTCCCGGGAAACCGGGTGAACACCACCGGCTGCGGCGACGCTTTTCTTGCCGCCCTGGTCTGGGCCTACCTGGAGGGCATGGACTTGGAACACACCGCCCTGGCGGGTCTTGCCGCCGGCTCCATCGCCATGGAATCCCCGGAAACCATCAACCCCGCCCTCTGCGCCGCCGCCCTGAAAAAGCGGATGGACAGGCGCTGAACGGGAAAGCTTAAATTGGAATTTGTAGAGCTGTTTGCCCAACGGTGTGCGGGTGGAAAATGGGACACGGCAAGGGCTCCCTTGTGTAAAGGGAGCTGTCACCAGTGCGCACACTGGTGACTGAGGGATTGTGCAGTAAAACGTATTCATACTGACAACGAATCGGCGAAAAGGGACTACAAAGGGTACTGTCCGTTCTGACGATGGGTAGATATGGAAGTCTACCGTTACAACCCCTCAGTCAGCTACGCTGACAGCTCCCCTTACACAGGGGAGCCCTTGCCGTGTACCGCATCGGCACCGCTCGCCACTGCCCAAACAGCCCTGCAAATTCCCAATTTGCCGAACTGTCGCGTTAGATAAATATTTTATATATTTACGGAAAGGATCGATCACTATGAATCTGAACAAGTATCTGGATGTAAACCCCGAGGTTGCCGAAGCCGTCCGTTTAGGAAAACCCGTGGTAGCTCTGGAATCCACCATCATTTCCCACGGTATGCCCTACCCCCAGAACGTGGAGACCGCCCTGAACGTAGAGCGGATCATCCGGGAAAACGGCGCCGTTCCCGCCACCATTGCCATCATCGGCGGACGGCTGAAAGCCGGCCTGACCCCCGAGGAAATTGAATACTTCGGCAAGAAGGGCACCGCCATCCACAAAGCCTCCCGCCGGGATCTGGCCGTTCTGTGCGCCAAGGGTGAGGACGGCGCTACCACCGTCACCACCACCATGATCATTGCCCACATGGCAGGCATCCGGATCTTTGCCACCGGCGGCATCGGCGGCGTGCACCGGGGCGCGGAGACCACCATGGACATCTCCGCCGACCTGGAAGAGCTGGCGCACACCCCCGTCATGGTGGTCTGCGCCGGCGCGAAATCCATTCTGGACCTGGGTCTGACCCTGGAGTACCTGGAAACCAAAGGTGTGCCGGTACTGGGCTACGGCACCGAGGAGCTTCCCGCTTTCTACACCCGCCAGTCCGGCTTCCGGGTGGACTACCGGGTGGATTCCCCCGAAGAGCTGGCGAAGATCTTTAAGACCCAGAATGACCTTTCCCTGGGCGGCGGCATTCTGGTGACCAACCCCATCCCCGCGGAATTCTCCATGCCCAAGGCTGTGATCGATGCGGCCATCGACCAGGCCATTGCCGAGTGCAACGAAAAGGGCATCCACGGCAAGGAAACCACGCCTTTCCTGCTGGCACGGGTGGCAGAGCTCACCGGCGGCGACAGCCTGGCCTCCAACATCCGGCTGGTGTACAACAACGCGAAGCTGGCCGCTCTGACCGCTGCGGAATACTGCAGGCTGTAAACAATCCCTTTTCCTATAAAAACCGGGTGCGGCTCACTTTTCTGAGCCGCACCCGGGTTTTTAAATTTTTGCTTATTCACTTTGCACAGCAACACGGTAAATTGGAATTTTCCGACTTTTCGGTCATTGCGAGCCAGTCCGCTTTCCTGGCGTGGCAATCCCCCTCAAATTTCCGAATCACAGACGCCACACTCCGTAGGGGCGCTCATTGAGCGCCCGGCAAGGAAAGCTTCGATATTCGTATTTCTTTCGGCGAAAAGGTTCCATTTTACATGAATTAATGCTGGAATTCGGTACGTTTTTGCGGCCGGTCAATGATCGCCCCTACAGCCATAAAACGATACCAAGCGGGTCAGGCAGGGAGCGACTACAGACCACGTTCGTCACGACTTGTCAGCGGCGACTCGCCGCCAAATTCCAATTTGCCGCACTCCGCGTCAAGCGGATATGGATATTTATTCCGGAAGCTCCCGGTACATGGCGGCAGCATCATCCTTCCGGACGGCCTCCGCCACCTGAAGCACCTCCACTCGGACCGTCCGCGCGCCCATGGCAATGGCGATCACATCCCCGGCCTTTACCTCGTATCCGGCTTTTACCACCCGGCCGTTCACCTGGATCCGGCCCGCGTCACAGGCCTCATTGGCAACGGTCCGGCGCTTGATCAGGCGGGATACCTTTAAATACTTGTCAAGCCGCATGCTTTCACCCGGACACGCTGTCCTTGAGGGCCTTGCTGGGCTTGAAAGCGGGGACACGGGTCGCCGCGATGCGGATGGGCTGGGCGTTGTGAGGGTTGCAGCCAGTCCGTTCCTTACGGTCCCGGGTCTCAAAGGTGCCAAACCCGCTGAGCTGAACCTTTTCCCCCCGGATCAGGCTCTGGGTAATGGCGTCAATGGCGGCATTGAGCACACGCTCGGTGTCTTTTTTTGTGATCCCGGCGCTTTGGGCGGCGGCAGCGATCAGCTCGGATTTATTCATTGCCTCATATCCTCTCTGCTGGTATGCGAAAATATGCAATTAGATTAACATAATATCCTATAAAATGCAAGTTATTTTCAAAAAATATTCTTTGCGCCTTTGGCATCTTTCAATCCCCGTTTTTTTGGGAATTTTCCACAAATTTTTTTGGCCGGTTGGGAGGCGCGCCCTGGTTTTGGCAGTCTGTCCAGGCAAAAATCCAACATTTTTTCCTCATTTTTTTCGATTTGCCGCGGAACGTAACGGCGACGTAACCCCGGGCGGCGGCTCTGGTCCCATTGAATATGCATTCCGGGGATTCATTTTCCCGGATCCTGCCTGCCAGGGTCTGCATGGAAATAACTGTTGATAACGCTAAGTTTTCCACACTTTCCACAGACTTTTCCACAGGAACTTTTTTTGTTGTTTTGCGGCAAGAGTATGCATTCCCGCTTAACATAACACGATCCGCCTTTTGCGCGGGATTTTTCCACTTTTTCTTCCGTCGTAATAATTACCACAGCCAAATTTTTTGTGTAAAATTTAAGGCTTGACAAGCCGCAGCGCAGCGGCCGGAATGTGCGCCGGATATGTGTAATCGTTCGTTCCCTGCCCCGCCCGGTATCGGCCCCCATGCCGCCGGTGGAATTTTCGCAGATTTCCGGAATTTATGGGTTGAATTTACAGACAATCTGTGATACGATATCGTTGTATCGATATGGGGCGTGATACGCCCCTGAGATTCCTTTCTTTTTCAAAAAAGCTTTCCTATCATCTAATTCTCGGAATCTCCCGTTTCCGGTAAACCGGGAACGAGCATCCGGAAGGAGCGCGTTATGCCAAATCCTCATACCATCGCGGTTGCCGGCAAGGGCGGCGTGGGTAAAACCACCACCTGCGGCATGATTATCGATTATCTGAGCAAGCAGCACAAGGGCCCCATCCTGGTGGTGGACGCCGACGCCAACAGCAACCTTAACGAGGTTCTGGGCGTGGAAGAGGGCGTGACCCTGGGACAGATCCGGGAGGAAATGGCCCAGGCCGAGCTCAAGGGCACCATCCCCGCAAACATGACCAAGGCCGATTACGCAGAGTATAAGTTTTCCTCCGCTCTCATCGAGGAGGACGACTTCGACATGCTGGTCATGGGCCGGACCCAGGGCAAGGGCTGCTACTGCTACGTCAACGGTGTCCTGAAAGCCCAGGTGGACAAGTACGCCAAGAACTATTCCTACCTGGTCATGGACAACGAGGCGGGCCTGGAGCATGTGGCCCGGGGCACCCTGCCCCATGTGGACACCATGCTTCTCATTTCCGACTGCTCCCGTCGGGGTGTCCAGGCGGTGGCGCGGATCGCGGAAATGATTCAGGAAATGAACCTGAACCCCGGCAGAATGGGCCTGATCGTCAACCGGGCCCCCGGCGGCCAGCTGGACGCGGGCATCCGGGAGGAGATCGACAAGCACGGTCTGACCCTTTTCGGTGTCCTGCCCCAGGACGACGCGGTATACCGCTGCGACTGCAGCGGCGAGCCCTCCGCTCTGCTTCCCGACGCCGACCCCATGAAGCAGGCCCTCAGGGCCATCATGCAGCAGCTGGGCCTGTAAAAAGGCTTTGGAACTGTTGCGCTCACCACATAAGCTCCTTCCCGGCGGGCGGCAACCCGCCGGAAAGAGATAGTATACACACCAACATATTATAAGGGGGAAAATCAACATGTCTTTTGTTCCCAAGCAGCAGCCCTACAGGGGGAGGATCAACGCCGTGACCCTGGGCACCGGCGACAAGGCAATTGTTATCGGCGGCCAGAATGTGCTGCCTTTCTACACCTTCGACGCCGAAATGCCCAACGCGCCCAAGATCGGTATTGAGATTTCCGATATGGCAGGCGAGTGGACCGCTCCCGCGCTGAAGGAATTCTACGCCGGCTGCGCCACCATGGCCGACTACGCCAAGAAGGCCGAGACCATGGAAGGCGCCGACTTCCTGTGCCTGCACTTTGAGTCCGCCGATCCCAACGGCGCCAACCGGTCCGTGGAGGACTGCGTTGCCGATGCCAAGGCCGTGGCGGAAGCCGTTTCCATGCCCATCGTTATCATGGGCTGCAAGAACATTGAAAAAGACGGCGAGCTGTTCAGCAAGATCGCCGAAGCCCTCCAGGGCAAGAACATCCTGGTGCTCTCCGCCCGCAGCGAGGACTACAAGACCGTCGGCGCTTCCGTCGCCCTGGCTTACGGCCAGAAAGTGGGCGCTGAGACCGCCGACGACATCAACCTTGCCAAGCAGCTGAACATCATGCTCAAGGGCCTGACCGTGAAGCCCGAGTCCATCGTCATGAACGTTGGCACCGCCGCCGTGGGCTACGGCTTTGAGTATGTGGCCTCTACCCTGGACCGGATCCGTCTGGCGGCTCTGGACCAGTCCGATGCCGACCTGCAGATGCCCATCATGAGCCCGGTGTCCCCCGACGCCTGGAGCGTGAAGGAAGCCACCGCCTCCGAAGAGGATGAGCCCGCTTGGGGCAGTCAGGAGGAGCGGGGCATCGCGATGGAAGTTTCCACCGCTGCCGCTAACCTGACCGGCGGCGCGGACGCCGTCATCATGCGGCATCCCGCGGCTGTTGCTACCATCCGGAAGTTCATTTCGGAACTGGTCTGATTCGGAAGGAGGAACCATATTATGGCTTTGAAGGGTCTTGACATTTTTAAGCTGTCCCCCAAGAAAAACTGCAAGGAGTGCGGCAGCCCCACCTGTATGGCTTTCTGCATGAAAGTCGCCCAGGGCGCTGTGTCCATTGACAAGTGCCCCTACTTCTCTGACGACGCTAAGGCGATGCTCAACGAGCAGACCGCGCCTCCCATGAAGACCATCACCGTCGGCGACCACAAGCTGGGCGGCGAGACCGTCCTGTTCCGTCACGAGAAGACGCTGGTCAACAAGAACCTGTACGCCGTCTGCGTCTGCACCGAGTGCGGCGAGGAGAAGGTCGACGCTAAGCTTGCCGAAATGGCCAAGGTTGACTACGAGCGTATCGGCGAGCGGATGTATGTGGAATTCATCTACGTTGCCAACAAGCAGACCGATCCTAACGTCTACGCGAAGCTGGTGGAGAAAGCCGCCGCTACCGGCCGCAGCCTGGTCCTGGCCTGCTGGGATGTGGAGTGCGCCAAGGCCGCTCTGGCTGTCGCCGGAAAGAACGCCATCCTGGACGGCGCTACCCCCGACAACTGGGAGTCTATGAACGCCGTTGCCACCGCCGCCGGTGTGCCTCTGGGTGTTTCCGCTGAGAACATCTCCGACCTGTATGACACCGTGAAGAAGCTGGAAGCCGCCGGCAACAAGAACCTGGTGCTGGATGTCACCGGCAAGACCGCCAAGGAAACCCTGGCCAACGCCGTCAATGTCCGCCGTACCGCGCTGAAAGGCGGCGACCGGAGCTTCGGCTACCCCTCCATCGTGAACGTTGCCAAGCTGGCCAAGGGCGATGCCCGCCTGCAGACCGCTTACGCCACCATGTTCACCGAGAAGTACGCCTCCATCATTGTCATGGAGAACATGACCTACGCCCAGGCTCTGCCTCTGTACGGCCTGCGTCAGAACATCTACACCGATCCTCAGAAGCCCATGAAGGTGGAGAGCAAGATCTACCCCCTGAACGGCGCCGACGAGAACTCCCCCTGCGCCATGACCGTGGACTTCGCCCTGACCTACTTCCTGGTCTCCGGCGAACTGGAGCGCAGCAACCAGCCCGTGAACCTGATCATCACCGATGCCTCCGGTATGTCCGTTCTGACTGCCTGGGCCGCCGGTAAGTTCTCCTCCTCCACCGTCAAGAAGACCTTCGAGACCCTGGACATCGAGAACAAGATCAAGAACCGCACCCTGATCATCCCCGGCAAGGTTGCCGTCATGAAGGGCGAGATCCAGGAGAAGCTCCCCGGCTGGAACGTGGTCGTCGGTCCTACCGAGGCCGTCCAGCTGCCCAAGTACATGAAGGACAAGGAGTATGAGGCCGCCGCCAAGGCTGCCGCTGCCGAGGCTGCCGCCAAGGCCGCTGCCGCTCCCAAGGAGGAAGTCAAGGAGCTGACCTTCGACGAGCTGCTGGCTACCAAGGTGCCCGCCATCGAGGTCGTTGACATGGGCGTCAAGTACGGCGGCCACAACCCCGAGTCCCCCACCTTTGTCACCATCGGCGAGCGGATCCACTGCATCTCCCCCGTCATCCGCAAGGCCATGGACGAGCGGGATCCCGCTCCCATCCTGAAACGTGCCGCCGAGCAGATCGCCGCCGGTGCCACCTATCTGGACGTGAACATCGGACCTGCCGAAAAGGACGGCCCCGAGCGTATGATGTGGGCGGTCAAGCTGCTGCAGGAGAACTTCAACAATGTGCCTCTGGCTCTCGACACCGCCAACAAGAAAGCCATCGAAGCCGGTATCAAGGTCTATAACCGGACCAACGGCAAGCCCATCGTGAACTCCGCCGACGCCGGCTCCCGTATCGGCAACATCGACCTGGCCGCTGCCAACGATGCCATCTGTATCGCCCTTTGCTCCGCCGACGGCATTGCCAAGGACAACGACGAGCGGATGATGCACTGCCGGAACATGCTGGAGCGTGGTCTGGCCCACGGCATGGAGGCCACCGACCTGTGGTTTGACCCCCTGTTCCTGGTGGTCAAGGGCATGCAGGACAAGCAGATGGACGTGCTGAACGCCATCAAGATGTTCTCCGACGAGGGCCTCAAGTCCACCGGCGGCCTGAGTAACAACTCTAACGGCGCTCCCAAGAAAGTCCGTCCCATCATGGACTCCGCCCTGGTTGCCATGGCCATGATGCAGGGTCTGACCTCCGCCATCGTGAACCCCTGCGACCTGCGGCTGATGGAGACCATCAAGTCCTGCGACATCTTCAAGAACCATACCCTGTACTCCGACAGCTACCTGGGCGACCGCCCCGACCTGCTGTAAGACCTGTGGTATAGGCCTGAATCCCTGCGAACTTTCGGCCGGGAGGGAATCTCCCTCCCGGCCCTATGCTTTTTTTCACTTCCTGCACAGTATTTTTACTCTGTCGCTAACAGCCCGCCTTTCCGGCTGACTGAAATAAATTACTCGGGAGGAATTCTATCATGAGCGTATTAACCGATCTGATCTACAGCGGTTCCAACGCGGTTGCCGGCCTGACTGAGGGCGCGGTCAACAATGCCATTGCCAAATATGGCGCGGACAAGGAAATCGCTTTCCCCGACACTGCCTATTTCTTCCCCACCATCTACGCCGCCACCGGCGTCAAGGTGAAGACCCTGGGCGATCTGCCCGCCTGCGTGGGCGTGCTCAAATCTCTGATTACCAATCAGGAGGATCTGGGTCAGGCGCTGAACGCCGGTCTTGCCACCGCCGTGGGCGCGGAAATCATTGAGGGCCTGAAGTATGTGGAGGGCGGCGACCCCTACGCCGGCGAAACCGGCATCGGCTTCGTTCCCGATCCCATTATCCGGTCCCTGGGTGTTCCCCTGGTCACCGGCGACATCCCCGGCGTTGCCGTGGTTCTTGGCAAGGCCGAAACCGCTGCCGAGGTGGGTAAGGTGGTCAAGGACTACCAGTCCAAGGGCATCATGACTTTCCTGGTGGGTGATGTCATTGAGCAGTGCGCCGAAGCCGGTGTGAAGATGGGCCTGGAGTTCCGTGTCATCCCCCTGGGCCATGACGTGACCTCCGTCATCCACGTTGTCACCGTCGCCATCCGCGCCGCTCTGATCTTCGGCAACATCCAGCCCGGCGACCTGGCAGGCCTGCTGGACTACACCAAGAACCGTGTTCCCGCCTTTGTGAACACCTTCGGCGCCATTGACGCCGTAGTGGTTTCCGCCGGTGCCGGCGCCATCGCCCTGGGCTTCCCCGTGGTAGTGGACATCGACCTGGGCGAAAACCAGGTTCCCGGCGCTCTGGAGTCCGTGTGCGACCACAGCGAGACCGTGAAGAAGTCCCTGGAGCTGCGGAACATCAAGATCAAGGTCAAGGAACTGCCCATCCCCGTGGCTTTCGCCGCCGCTTTCGAGGGCGAGGTCATCCGGAAGGCCGACATGCACAACGAGATCTGGTCCAGCAAGAACCCCACCGCCGAGCTGGTGATGATGCGGGATCTTTCCGAGGTGGAGGATCACAAGATCTCCGTCATCGGCCCCGACTTCACCGATGCCAAGGATCTGGCTCTGGCTACCTACATCGAAGTGGCCGGCAAGAAGATGCAGTCCGACTTTGAGTCCGTTATCGAGCGGAAGATCCACGCCTGGTTTAACTACATGGAGGGTGTCATGCACACCGGCCAGCGCAACCAGGTCCGGATCCGTGTATCCAACGCCGCTTACGACGCCGGCCTGCGGATAAAGCACTTTGCCGAGGTCCTGTACTTCATGATCATGGACGAGTTTGACGCCGTTGTGGACAAGTGCCAGATCACCCTGATCACCGACGCTGCCCAGGCCGCCAAATTCCGTGACGAGGTGGCTATGCCCCGGTACAACCAGCGTGACGACCGTCTGGCTTCCATGACCGACGAGGCCGTGGACCGCTACTACACCTGCATCCTGTGCCAGTCCTTCGCTCCCGCCCACTGCTGCGTAGTCACTCCCGAGCGTCTGGGCCTGTGCGGCGCAGTGTCCTGGCTGGATGCCAAGGCCACCAACGAGCTGAACCCCAACGGTCCCTGCCAGCCCATCTTCAAGGAGGGCTGCCTGGATGAGCGCACCGGCCGCTACGAGACCGTCAACAAGGCCGTCGCCGAAGCCACCCACGGCGCCGTGGAGAACGTCACCCTGTACTCCATCCTGGAGGATCCCATGACCTCCTGCGGCTGCTTCGAGTGCATCTGCGGCATCGAGCCCATGTCTAACGGCTTCATCGTGGTGAACCGGGAATACAAGGGCATGACCCCCGCCGGCATGACCTTCGGCGAGCTGGCCTCCTGCACCGGCGGCGGTGTCCAGACCCCCGGCTACATGGGCCACGGCCGTCACTTCATCTCCTCCAAGAAGTTCATTTCCGCTGAGGGCGGCATTGAGCGGATCGTCTGGATGCCCAAGGAGCTGAAAGATGATGTTGCGGAGAAGCTGAACGCCACTGCCAAGGAGCTGTACGGTGTGGATAACTTCACCGACATGGTTGCCGACGAGACCATCACCACCGACTGCGAGGAGCTGCTGAACTGGCTGACCGAAAAGGGCCATCCCGTTCTCGGCATGGAGCCTCTGATGTAATGTTCAGCTGAGCAGGTCCGCCTGTTCACACAAAAAGATATGCTTTTACCCGGGAGGAGTTTTCCTCCCGGGTTTTCATTCGTGCCAAAGATTTGTGTAATCGTTTCTGCCCTGCGCCGCTCGGTATCGTTTTATAGTGCGCGGCTGGTGCGGTACGCGCCCTCGCCCCCCGCATTTATGAGGGGAGCAAGTCGTCTGACCGCCTGCGCGCCATAGAACGATACCGAGTGGGCCAGGCGTAAAACGATTACACAAATCTGGCGCACGACTAGTCCGCCGGCACTGCCGGCAATCCGATAAAAAAATACCGATTCCTCTGGACAAGGGGACGTTTCTATGGTATACTATTGATAACTATGGGAGAAAGCAGGTTATTGTATGCCAAAGGTTATCTTTCAAATTGAGGGCGCTGCGGAAGTTGCGGTGGAGTGCGGCGTGGGAAGCAATCTTCTGGAGCTGGCACGGCGGGCCAATGTGGCCATCGACGCCCCCTGCTCCGGCAACGGCTCCTGCGGCAAATGCCGGGTGAAGCTGGTAAATGGAGAGCTGGATTCCCTCCGGACCCGGCACATCTCCGACGAGGAATACGATTCCGGCTGGCGGCTCAGCTGCTGCAGCAAGGTTACCGGGGACTGCACCGTTTTTGTCCCCGACATTGCCAGCGCCTACCAGTCCCGGATGAAAACCGCGGACCTTTCCTCCCCCAAGGAAATCGCCATTTTTGAAGCCTGCGAGCATCAGCTGCAGGAAAGCGGCATTGCTTTTGAAAACAACTTCCGGGCCCTGGTTCTGACTATGGATGCGCCTACTCTCGACGACACCATGCCGGACAACGAGCGCCTCACCCGGGCCATTCAGGCGGAAACCGGAGCGGAAACCGTGGAGATTCCCTATCCGGTCATGGTAAAGCTTGCCGCCGTCCTCCGGGAACAGAATTTTTCGGTTTGTGTCAAGGGCGAACTGCGGGGCAGCACTTTCCGGTGCATGGAGCTGTGTCCTCCCGACGATACGGTAATCGCGGGCTGTGCCATCGACATCGGCACCACCACGGTGACCATGGTGCTGACGGACCTTGTAAGCGGCAAGATCCTCGCCAAGGGTTCCTCCGGCAACGGGCAGATCCGCTACGGCGCCGATGTGATCAACCGGATCATCGAACAGGGCAAGCCCGGGGGCAGGAAGAAGCTCCAGGACGCCATTATCAAGGAGACCCTCTCCCCCATCATTGTGAATCTGTGCAAGGCCGCCGGGATTAACGCCCGGAGCATCCTCCGGCTGTCCGTGGGCGCCAACACCACCATGAACCACCTGTTCGTGGGAGTGGATGCCCAGAGTGTCCGCATGGAGCCCTACATCCCCAGCTTCTTCGGCTGGGAGGGCCTGACCGCCGGAGACGTGCGTCTGCCTGCCAACCCCCTGGCGCCGGTACTCATTGCCCCCAACATCGGCTCCTATGTGGGCGGCGACATTACCGCCGGCACCCTGGCCGCCGGGATCTGGGACCGGGATGAAATGAGCCTGTTCATCGACCTGGGCACCAACGGCGAGCTGGTCTTCGGCAACCGGGACTTCCTCATGAGCTGCGCCTGCTCCGCCGGTCCCGCCTTTGAGGGCGGCGACATCTCCTGCGGCATGCGGGCAACGGACGGGGCCATCGAAGCCTGCGTCATCGATAAAGATACTATGGAGCCCACCCTCACCGTGGTGGGCGACGGGGACCAGCTCCCCGTGGGCATCTGCGGCTCCGGTATCATCGACATTATCTCGGAACTCTTCCGCTGCGGCATCATCAACGCCAAGGGCCTGTTTGTCCGCCAGGGCGAGCGGGTAAAGCACGACGAGCACGGCATGGGCCGCTATGTCATTGCCCGGGCGGAGGAATCCGAGACCCAGCGGGAAATCTCCATCAACGAGGTGGACATTGACAACTTTGTCCGGGCCAAGGCCGCCATCTTCTCCGCCATCGCCACGCTCCTTGCCAGCGTGGATATGCCGGTGGAGGCCATCGACCGGGTGTATGTGGCCGGCGGCATCGGTTCCGGCATCAATATGAAAAACGCGGTGAACATCGGCATGTTCCCCGATGTGGACCTGGAGAAGTTCACCTACATCGGCAATTCCTCCCTGGCGGGAGCCTACGCCATGGTCCAGAGCGACCCGGCGGGGGAAAAGCTTGCGGAGGTCGCCGCCAACATGACTTATCTGGAGCTGAGCACCCATCCGGGGTACATGGATTCCTTTGTCGCCGCCTGCTTCCTGCCCCACACGGATTCCAGCCTGTTCCCCCATTCCCGTCAGGAGCTGTAAAAAATGGAAATTGTCAATCACAAAGAAGAAATCCCCCTCGCCCACTACCAGGCCCGGTTTCAGGAAGCGGACCCCCGGGAAATCCGGGATCGTCTGCCCAGCGCCGCCTTTGACGGGGAAGCCTTTTCCCTGACGCTGCTGCGAAAAGAGTACAAGATTACCCACCCGGACGGCACCGTTGCAGCCGCGGACGCTTCCGAGCCTCCCCTCCCCACCCAGACCTTCCTCCTGCGCTACCTGCTGGAGGGAAAGGAAGCATCCTGGGGCGGCGGCTGGAAGACTTTCCGGGAAATGCCCTGGGGGGAGATGTACATAAAGCCCTACACCGGACGGGTGCTGACCCGGGCGGCGTTCACTTTCGGCACCCGGCTGGACGCTTTCCGGGCAGCCTGCGCCAAAATGGGGGCCGTCCCGGTGCCCCACGGGGACGCGGGGTTCCTGTTTGACTTCCTGGGTTCCTTTCAGATGCAGATCCTGGTGTGGGCCGGGGACGAGGAATTTCCCCCCAGCGCCCAGGTGTTGTATTCCGACAATTTTGCCGACGGCTTTGCCGCCGAGGACCGGGTGGTAGCGGGAGATATTCTCATTTCCACCGTAAAGGCCAATATGTAAGTGCGGTGCCGGCAAGCCCGTATAAGCGGTTGTACTCTCAATTAATGTGTCATTCCGAACCAGTCCGCAGACTGGTGTGGGAATCTCCCTCGTCATTGAGACTGCATTACTTCTAAAGATGGAGATTGCCACACCAGTGACATCGGTCACTGGTTCGCAATGACCGGAAATTCGATAGCTCTTTCATAAAGAAAAGATTTTCTATTTTTCCCTTGACAAAACCGGTTCCGTTGGGTATAATACAGAGGTTCCTACGGACGATTAGCTCAGCTGGTAGAGCATCCGCTTGACGTGCGGAAGGTCGCAGGTTCGAGTCCTACATCGTCCACCAGAAAAATGACCGCCTGCATGGGCGGTCTTTTTTCTTACTTTCTTCTGTTTTCGAAATCTCCCCCTGACAGGAGTGCGTGTATGTTTGAAACCATTTCCCTTTTCCCCGGCGTGAACCTGCGCTGCCGCACAGACACCCGGTTCAAGCAGGGCTGCCTGAGCCTGCACTGGGTTGCGCCCATGTGCGCGGACCACAGCGCCATGAATGCCCTCATCCCCTCGGTGCTGCTCCGGGGCACCCGGCGTCACCCGGACCTGCGCTCCATTACCGCCCGCCTGGACGACCTGTACGGCGCGGCGGTGAGCCCAATGTCCCGCCGGGCGGGCGACTATCAGGCATCGGGCCTGTACCTGAGCTTTATGGACGACCGTTTTGCCCTGCCCGGGGACCGGGTATTGGAGGGTACGGTGGACTTTCTTGCCGAGCTGCTGCAGCAGCCGCTGACGGAAGACGGCGGCTTCCTGCCGGAATATGTGGAAAGTGAAAAGAAGAACCTCATTTCCACCATCCAGGCAGACCGGAACGACAAGCGGATCTACGCCATGAGCAGGCTGCTGAAAATCATGTGCCGGGAGGACAGCTTCGGCCTGCCGCGGCTGGGCGAGCCGGAGCAGGTTGCCGCCATTCAGCCCCATGCACTATACCGCCACTTTCAGAATATGCTGGGTTCCGCGCCCCTGGAAATCTTCTATGTGGGCAGCCGGGAGGGAAGCAATGTTGCCGGCCTGCTGCACAGCCGCTTAAACCTTGCTGCCAGGGAATGCACCCTACCGCCCCAGACGGGCTTTCACAGCTGCCCCGGGGAGGATGTAACGGAAACCATGGACGTGGCCCAGGGGAAGCTGTGCATGGGCTTTGTCACCCCCATTACCTTACAGAGCCCCCAGTATCCTGCCATGCAGGTGCTGAACGTTCTCTACGGCGGGGGTATGACCAGTAAGCTTTTCCAGAATGTCCGGGAAAAGCTGTCCCTGTGCTACAGTGTGGGTTCTTCCTATTACGGCACCAAGGGTATCCTCACCGTGTCCGCGGGCATTGACTTTGACAAGGAATCCGATGCCCGGGAGGAGATCCTCCGCCAGCTTCAGCTGTGCCGGGAAGGGTCCATCACCCGGGAGGAGCTGGTCAGCGCCCGGGAGGCCCTGATTTCCTCCCTGCGGGCGGTGCCCGATTCCGCCGGCTCCATTGAAAGCTACTGCTTCAGCGCCATTCTCAGCGGGAAAAATCCGTCCCCTGAAGACGCCATCCGGGCCATCCGGGATGTTACCATGGAGCAGGTGGTGGAGGCCGCCAAAACCCTGACCCTGCACAGCACCTACTTCCTGAAAGGAGACCGGGCATGACCGAAAGAACTTACCCTGAGCTGGACGAGACCGTCTTCCGGGAAACCCTCGGCTGCGGTCTGCCCCTGATCGTGGTTCCCAGGCAGGGCTTTTCCAAGAAGCTTTGCTACCTGGCGGTGGATTTTGGTTCCGTGCACACGGATTTTACCCTGGAGGGAAAGGAATACCATGTGCCCGCCGGAACCGCCCACTATCTGGAGCACAAGCTCTTTGATATGCCGGACGGCCGGGATGTGTCCGGGGAATTTGCCGCCCTGGGAGCCAGCGTCAACGCCTTTACCAGCTACGACATGACCGCCTACTATTTCTCCTGTACGGAAAATTTCACCCAGTGCCTGCGCCTGCTGACGGAATTTGTGTTCACCCCCTACTTCACCCCGGAAAGCGTGGAAAAGGAGCGGGGGATCATCGATCAGGAGATCGGCATGAACCTGGACAGCCCGGACAGCGTGATTTTTGACCGGCTGATGGCGGCCATGTACCGGGAGCACCCCATCCGCACTCCCATTCTGGGCACCCGGGAGAGCATCCGGGAAATTACCCCAAAGGTGCTGGAAACCTGCCACCGGGCGTTCTATACCCCTGTAAACTGCTGCCTGTGTGTTGTGGGGGATGTGGACCCGGAAGAAGCGGCGGAAACCGTCCGGCAGGTACTGGGGGACGCCCCCCGGTCCGCCGGGAAAAAGCAGCCCCTGCCGGAAGAGGAAATGCGCTGCCCGGCGTCGCGCACCCGCTGCGCCATGGACATCGCCATGCCCACATTCTGTCTCGGGTTCAAATGCGCCCCCGTGGGACTGGGGGAAGCCGCCATCCGGCAGGAAATGGCCGCGGACCTTTCGGCGGAAGCCCTGTTCGGAGAATCCTCCGAGCTGTACCTGCGGCTCTATCAGGAGGGGCTTATCGACAGTTCCTTCGGCGGCGGTTATGACTGCGCCGACGGCTGCGCCATGCTCCTGTGCTCCGGCGACAGCGAGGATGCTGAGGCCGTCCGGGAAGCGGTGCTCCGGCAGGCCAGGGTCTTAACAGAACAGGGCATTCCGGAGGATTACTTCCTCAGAATGAAGCGCAGCGCCCTGGGCCGCCGGATCAAGGCCCTTGACAGCTTCGACTCCACCTGCTTCCGGCTGTGCGCCTACCACTTTGCCCACTTTGATTACTTCCTCTTCCCGGCGGTATACCGGGACATCCGGAAAGAGGATGTCCTGGATTTCCTGGCCCGGGCGGTGACACCGGAGCGGTGCGCCCTTTCCGTGATCGATCCCACCCCGGCGGAGGAAGACTGACCGCCGTAGAAACAGCGTTTAAAGCCCTATACTTCATGATCTGGAGGCTTGTCAATGAATCCCAGTAACTATTCCGTGATTTCTTTCCCCGCTCTGGGGATCTCTATGAATCCTCCCAGGGGCTTTTCCATCGGCCCCCTGTATATCCATTTCTACGGCGTCATCATCGCCTGCGGCCTGATTCTGGCGGTGGTTTACGCCTGCCGCCGCAGCCGGGAGGCAGGGCTTACCGAAGATGATCTGCTGGACGGTGTGCTGTGGATCACGCCCTTTTCGATTCTTTGCGCCCGGGCCTACTACTGCGTCTTCTCCTGGCCCATGTACCGGAACAATCCCATCTCCGTGCTGTATATCTGGGAGGGCGGGCTTGCCATTTACGGCGCCGTTCTGGGCGCGGCATTGGGCGTCGTCGTATTCTGCAAAATCAAGAAATGCTCCCTGCCCGCCCTGCTGGACCTGGTCAGCCTGGGCTTTCTCATCGGCCAGTTCATCGGCCGGTGGGGGAACTTCTTCAACCGGGAAGCTTTTGGCGCGGCCACCGATGCCGTGACATCCATGGGCCTTTACAACACCGTCACCGGCGTCACGGAGTACTACCACCCCACATTCCTGTATGAATCGGTGTGGAACCAGGCAGGCTTCCTGCTGCTGCACTTCCTGTCGAAGAAAAAGCGGTACGACGGACAGATTGCCCTGGGCTACTGCGCCTGGTACGGCCTGGGCCGGGCATTCATTGAGGGCCTGCGGGTGGATAGCCTCTACTGGGGCCCCTTCCGGGTGAGCCAGCTTCTGGCCGCGGGAAGCTGCGCCGTAGCCGTCATCGTTCTGCTGGTGCAGGCTTTCCGGCCCCACGACCCTGCCAAACTGGCGGTCAACCGGGCGGCTGTGAAAGCAGCGGAGGCCGCCGGAGAAATCGGGGAAGCCGAAAAGGCGTCGGAAGCTGTCGAAGCCGCCGAAACCACGGAAGCGGAAGAAGCCGCGGAATCCGAAGAAACCGCCCAGACCGAAGAAGCCGCTCCCTCCGATTCGGAAAATATCTGATCCGTGCCTGCCCACGGCAGAATAGCTGTCACGCCGAACCAACGACCGGTTCGGCGTGACAGCTTTTTTATGAAACCGTATCAGTGGAAACAAACAGTAAGACAAATTGGAATTCAGGCTATCGGCTTTAGTAAGCACACTGACATATTGGAATTTGG
>CAZVDH010000030.1:0-8879 GCA_964625595.1 uncultured Oscillospiraceae bacterium
ACCGCATCGGCCCGCAAACCATTCATCAAACAGCCCGACAAATTCCAATTTGCCGGTGCGCTGCGTCAATCCCGCAATTGTCCATTAAAAATGCCCGGCGGTTTTCACCGCCGGGACATTTTCCTTATTGCAGCTTCTTTACAAACAGGGCCCGGATGGCGTTCAGCACCGCAAGAACCATGACCCCCACATCGGCAAACACCGCCAGCCACATGCCCGCGGCTCCCACCGCCACCAGCAGCAGACACAAAAGCTTGATGCCGATGGCAAAGACGATGTTCTGGTACACAATGCCCAGGGTCTTCCGGGCAATGGCGATGGCCTGGACCAGCTTCCTGGGGTCGTCGTCCATGAGCACCACATCCGCCGCCTCGATGGCGGCATCGGAGCCCATGGCCCCCATGGCGATGCCCACATCCGCCCGGGACAGCACCGGGGCGTCGTTGATCCCGTCGCCTACAAAGGCAAGCTTTCTGCCCTTTTTCTCGCCGGCAAGGAGGGCTTCCACCTTTTCCACCTTGTCCCCGGGGAGCAGGGAAGCGTAGTATTCCCGGATGCCCAGCTCCTTTGCCGTCTGGGCCGCCGCCTTTTCTCCGTCTCCCGTGAGCATCACCACCCGGTCAACCCCGCATTTATGAAGCCCTGCCACAGCCTGGGCAGACTGGGGCTTGACCCGGTCGGAGATCAGGATATGTCCTGCGTAGTCCCCGTCCACCGCCATGTGGACCACCGTTCCGGCGCTGCCGCACTCCCGGTAGGGGATGCCCAGCTGCGCCATCAGCTTGCCGTTACCGGCGGCAACGGGAACGCCGTCCACCTTTGCCGTCACGCCGTGGCCGCTCTTTTCCTCGATGTCCGTGACCCGGCTGCGGTCCGGTTCGGTCCCGTGGGCCTGCCGGATGCTCCGGCTGATGGGATGGGACGACGCGCTCTCGGCAAGCGCCGCGTATTCCAGGAGCTTGCCGTCCTCCATGCTGGCATGGTGGATGCCGCTGACCTGGAAAACGCCCTGGGTCAGGGTGCCGGTCTTATCAAAGACCACGGTATCCACCTTGGACAATGTTTCCAGATAGTTGGAGCCTTTCACCAGGATACCCGCCCGACTGGCTCCGCCGATTCCGGCGAAGAAGCTCAGGGGGATGCTGATAACCAGAGCGCAGGGGCAGGACACCACCAGGAATGTCAAGGCCCGGTAGAGCCAGCTGCCAAACTGGGGAGCAAGGCCCATGGCCAGCCGCGCCACAGGGGGCACCAGGAACAGGGCCAGAGCCGCGGCGCACACCGCCGGGGTATACACCCGGGCAAATTTGGAAATGAAATTTTCGGATTTGGACTTCCGGGAGCTGGCGTTTTCCACCAGGTCCAGGATCCTGGAGGCGGTGGACTCCCCGAATTCCCGGGTGGTCCTGACTTTCAGCACCCCGGTCATATTCACGCAGCCGCTGATGACCTCCTCCCCGGGCTTTACATCCCGGGGCAGGCTCTCGCCGGTGAGGGCGGCGGTATTGAGGGAGGAGGTGCCCTCGGTGACCACGCCGTCAATGGGTACTTTTTCTCCCGGCTGGACTACGATCACCGTGCCCACCGCCACCTCGTCCGGGTCAACCCGGTGAAGCTGGCCGTCTTCCTCCACATTGGCGTAGTCCGGGCGGATGTCCATAAGCGCCGAAATGCTCCGGCGGCTCCGGCCCACGGCAACGCTCTGGAACAGCTCGCCGATCTGGTAGAAAAGCATGACGGCAATGGCTTCCAGGTAGTCGCCGTTTTCGTAGATGGCCAGGGCCATGGCCCCCACCGTGGCAACGGCCATGAGGAAGTTTTCGTCCAGGAGCTGCTTATTGCGGATGCCCTTGAATGCTTTTTTCAGGATGTCTCCGCCGATGACCAGGTAGTCAGCGAGGTAGCACAGCAGGCGCAGCACCCGACCGGCCCCGGGGAAGAGGACGGTGTCAAGCCGGTTCCAGAGATCAGCGGGGACACATTGCAGAATAATGAGAAGCCCCGCGGAAATCAGGATCCGAACCAGGACTTTTTTCTGTTTTTTCGTCATGGAGTTCCCTCCGTTTGAAGATAGGAATGGTTATCGGATTCATTCGGTAAATTGGGAATTTGGCGGCGAGTCGCCGCTGACAAGTCGTGACGAGCGTGGTCTGTTTTCGTTTCCACCCTTTTAATTTAGGTATGATTGCCCCCGGCAATCATACCATAATTTATAGCTGTCGAGCGCAGCGAGACTGATGAGGAACGGCGAAACAGAGCGATTTTCCATGCGGTTCGTAAAAAAGTACGATTTGAAAAGCTGTACGTTCTTATTTGCCTGCGTCCCATATCAGAAAATGTCGCCGTTCCTCATCCGCCCCTGCGGGGCACCTTCCCCCCGGGGGAAGGTATTGGCCCGCCAATTTACAATTTCACGATCAGCTTATTAAAGCCGATAACCTTAATTCCAATTTGTCGTTTAGCTGACAAAAGCCGATAAGCACATTTTATTTTTTAAATTGTCCCGAGGGGACTCCTTAACTGTCCACTGTCAACTGTCCACTCGGGCTCTGCCCTGCAAATTCCAATTTATCCGTTTAAGCCAAATGCCGCGTATTCCGGAATTTACAGGAAGATCTCGCAGTCGTCTTCCACCTTTTTGCAGTTTTTCAGCACCGCTTCCATCACGGACCGGGGATCGGCGCCCTCGGCAAACTCCACGATCATTTTGAGGGCCATGAAGTTCACGGTGGCGTTTGCCACACCGGGGGTAGCTTTTGCCGCCGCCTCCATCTTATTCGCGCAGTTGGCGCAGTCCACTTCGATTTTATAGGTCTTTTTCATTCCGGTCCGCTCCTTTGATTTTAAATATTAAACGATTAAATATTTGTTTAATCGATCTGAGGATATTGTAGTACAGAAAAAGGAATTTGTCAAGTATATTCTTCCGACCCGCAGTGGGGAAGACCGAATTCATATTCTAATAAGTTCATTGCGAGCCAGCGCGCCGGCTGTACGGTCTTTTCCGCTCCATCTTTCATTATATCTTGTATCTCCCATCTTATATCTTCTGCCGCCTGTCATTCCAAAGCATGCCCCACCTTTTTGTGCATTTTGTTGAAAACGATGAAAAATAATTTTTTATCCCCCAAATTCCTATTGATTTTTGTGCGATTTTGCTTTATAATGATTGAAAATATTGCCAGGAGGGCTTGTATGGGGGAACTCATTGCCATCGCCTCCGGCAAGGGCGGGACCGGGAAGACCTCCGTCTGCGCCGGGCTCGCTACCGCACTGGCCCAGAGCGGCTGCGCCGTTCTGTGTGTGGACTGTGATGTGGGTCTTCGGAACCTGGACATCTCCCTGGGACTGACCGAGGGCAGCGCCCTTTCTTTTCTGGATGTGTGCCAGGGCAGCTACTGCCTGGACGACGCCCCCCGGCACCCGCTTTATCCCACTCTTGCCTTTCTCACCGCGCCCATGAACTGCTCCCCGGACAAAATTGACCGGGACGCGTTCGCCGCTTTCCTCCGGCAGGCGCGGGTGCAGTTTGACTTCGTATTTCTGGATGCCCCCGCCGGACTGGATGCCGGGTTCCAGCTTGTAAGCGCCGCGGCGGAGGAATTTCTTCTGGTCACCGGCCCCGGCCCCGCCGCCATCCGTGACGCCGCCCGGGTAGGGGAGCTTCTGGAGCTTGCCGGGAAAACCCGGGTCCGGATCATTGTCAACCGGGTGGAAAAGGATATGCTCTCCGCCCTGCGCATCACCGTGGACGATGTGATGGACGCCGCCGGGCTGCCCCTGGCCGGCATTGTTCCCGAGGACCCCAATATGACCCTGGCCGCCGCCTTCGGCAGGCCGCTGCTTTCCTACAAGCCCCACTGCGCCGCCGCCGCCGCGTTCCGCCGGATGGCAGGCAGGCTCCAGGGCTTCCACCGGCCCATTCCCCTGAAATAGAGAATCCGATACATAGATATAAAAGGAAAAAGGAGTGACGGTTGTGAATATTGCTTTTCTGGCTCATGACAAGAAAAAGGAACTGATGGTTCAATTCTGCACCGCGTACAAAAGTGTCCTTATGAAGCATAACCTTTTTGCAACGGCTACCACAGGCCGTCTGATTGCCGACAATACCGGTCTGCCCATTACCCTGCTGCTGTCCCATAAGCAGGGCGGCCACCAGCAGATCAACGCCCGGATCGCCTACAACGAGATCGATCTGGTGCTCCTGTTCACCGACCCCAACACCATCGATCCCTGGGACGACAGCCAGATGATCGAGACCATCCGGCATTGCGACAAGAACAACGTGCCCATCGCCACCAACCTGGCCAGCGCGGAAATGTTCATCATGGGTCTGCAGCGTGGTGATCTGGACTGGCGGGAAATGCTCCACACCAAGCCCAGATACTGATAGGGGATTACTGCGCCTGTTCGCCGCCCGTGACCCCGCGGGCGGCGTTTTATGTTAACAACTGCGGCTTCGCCAAATTGACAATTGACAATTATTGTGTCCATACGGGACGATTTCGAAATTATTCCTATCGTTCTCGTCCAAATTTTATTTTTTAAAGCATCCCGGAGGGATTCCTTAGTTGTCAATTGTTCATTGTCAATTGTCAATTAAATACGAATTTACTCATGCATTCAGTCGTTCAGCATGAAAGGAGATAGATTATGGAAATGATCAAACCCCGGACCCTGTCCGGCTTTTTGGAGCTGCTGCCGGACAAGCAGCTCCGCTTCGACCGGATGGCTGACGTCATCCGGCGCGCTTACGCCTCCTATGGCTTCACGCCCCTGGACACCCCCGCCATCGAGGACGCCCAGATTCTTTTGGCCAAGGGCGGCGGCGAAACGGAAAAACAGATTTACCGCTTTCAGAAAGGGGACAGCGATCTTGCCCTGCGGTTCGATCTGACGGTGCCCCTGGCAAAATATGTGGCCCTGCACTATAGCGACTTGGCGTTCCCGTTCCGGCGGTTCCAGATCAGCAAGGTCTACCGGGGCGAGCGGGCCCAGCGGGGCCGGTTCCGGGAATTCTACCAGGCGGACATCGATGTGATCGGCGACGGCAAGCTGGACATTCTCAACGAGGCAGAGATCCCCGCCGTGATCTACAAGGTATTCCGCGGCTTCGGTCTGCGGCGGTTTCAGATCCATGTCAATAACCGGAAGATCCTGAACGGCTTTTATGCCATGCTTGGCCTGACGGAGAAGTCCGGCGACATTATGCGCACCGTGGACAAGCTGGATAAGATCGGCCGGGATAAGGTGCGGGCGCTGCTGCTGAGCGACTGCGGCCTATTGGATGCTCAGGCGGAGGAAATCCTTGCTTTTATTTCCATTCAGGGAAGCAACGCCCAGGTGATTACCGCCCTGGAAAGCTACGCCGGACGGAACGAAACCTTTGACCTGGGACTGGAAGAGCTGAAAGCCGTCACCGCCAATCTGGCTGCTTTCGGAATGCCGGAGGAAAACTTCACCGTTGACCTGACCATTGCCCGGGGTCTGGACTATTACACCGGCACCGTGTATGAGACGCTGCTGCTTGACCATCCGGAGCTTGGTTCCGTGTGCTCCGGCGGGCGTTATGACAACCTGGCGGGGTACTACATCGATAAGCCTCTGCCCGGCGTGGGGATTTCCATCGGGCTGACACGGCTGTTCTATGTGCTGGACGAGCAGGGACTGCTGAATCCCGCCATCCCCGCCGCGCCGGCGGACGCGCTGGTGCTGCCTATGACAGAGGACATAGGCGCAGCCATCGCTCTGGCGGAGAAGCTCCGCAGCGCCGGCCTGCGGGTGCAGCTCTACGGCGAAAAGAAGAAGTTCAAGCAGAAGATGGTCTACGCCAACAAGCTGGGGGTGCCGTTCTCGGTACTGCTGGGAGAGGACGAGATTGCCCAGGGCAAATGCTCCGTCAAGGACATGGCCTCCGGCGAGCAGCGGCTCCTGACCCCCGGGGAGGCTGCCTTGTGGATCGGGGAAACCCTGCGGCAGGCAGAGGATCTTCCCATGATCCTGGAAAAGTAAACAAGGACGCGCACTGCCCGCCGGAATTCTCCGGCGGGCAGTATTTTGTGGTTTTTGATGAGCTCAAACACCCTGAAAAATTGGGAATTTGTCGAGGAAAGACCGGGCCATCGAACAACACTGTCATTCCGAACCAGTCCGCAGACTGGTGTGGGAATCTCCATCGAATTTCGTGCTACCTATCGTCATGCAGACTGATCTAACGTGCCGTTTCCCGGAATTCATCCACGAGAAGTGGTACGTCTAACCGGGGGATTGCCCCGCCAGGAAAGCGAACTGGCTCGCAATGACCGGGAATTCGATAGCCCGCCAAATTCCAATTTGTCAGGCTGGCGGCGCAGCCGCCCTTGCCTCTCCCTTTGGGAGTGGTACCCCTAAGAGGGCCCTCTCAGTCACGGCTTAAGCCGTGACTGCTCCCCCATAGGGGGAGCCAAAGCATTTCTTGGAATTCGCCAGATTACAATTTCACGATTGGTTTATTAAAACCGATAACCACAAAGCCGATAAGCACATTTGAGAATATAAGCTGCCTATACGGACTCCCCCCGTCACCAGTGTGCGCACTGGTGACACCCCCCTCACAAGTGCGGGGGGCGAGGGCGGCTTCGCCGCCAGTGCGCCGTATTTCGATTTATCCCACAACTCTTCGGCATCCCCATTTGTACACGTCGCCAAAACTACCTGCACGCAAAAGCCCCCCGGACGGAAAGTCCGGGGGCTAATGTCATTTGGGGTTGGATCAGAGATCCTTAGGGGTCTTTCTTACGCTTCCTGGGTGTTGTCCTCGGTCTTCTTCTTGCTGAGCAGCATCACAAGGACCTGCACCACGGCGATGATGACCATCAGGAGGGTCCAGCGGTCAACGAGGATCATGGGATTCCGCATGTTCTCGGTGAGCAGGAACGCGATCACGGAGAGGATGGCGGGCACCAGGCTGACCAGTCTCCAACCGCCGCGCTTCTTGATCTCATTCATCACGTTGTTGCCTTCGGCATCCAGGATGGCGTTGCCGTTCTCGTCCTCGGCTTCTTCTTCCTTCTTTCCGAAGTAGCCGACCAGCAGGAACAAGCTTGCCAGAACCGTCAGGATGGACAGGATCAGGTTGATCAGGGCCCAGGCAGGACCGGCCTGCGGTACGGGCTCGTCGGGGATGTTATCCTCCTCGGGAGGCGCCAGAGGCACGGTCTCATCGGGGATCTCCTCGGTGGTCTCGGGAATCTCTTCCTCGGGAGCGGGCGTGATCTCCAGACCGCCGTCCTCGACCACCACTCTCACGACACGGTAAATCTCGCAGGTGATGGTGAAGTCGTCGGCGCTCAGACCCATGTCGTAGGTGCCCACTTCGGTGCCGGTGACGGAGGCGTCGCCCTTGAGCTTCAGGGTGATGCCGTTCATGCCCATGTCACGGCCGGTGTTGGCGATGGCGGAAACAACCTCATAGCCCTTCACGGTGTGGGGCTGGCCGTCGTAGGTCACGGTGTCGCGGTTGCCGCGTACGGTGACCGTCACGGTGATGTTGATGGGCACGATGTCCAGGTAGCCGTCCACAACCTCGACCTTAACGGTCTTGTAGTTGGGGGAGCTGGCAGTGAAGTTATCCGCGGTCAGACCCATGTAGTAGCGGCCAACAGCGGTTCCGCTTGCGCTGGCGTTGTCCGCGTCATCGATCTTAACGGTGATCTGGCGTGCATCGCCGTCATGGGTGTAGCCGGTGACGGTGCGCTCGGCGCCGGTCCACCAGTAGAGGGAGGTGTTGCCGGTGACGGTGACAATACCTTTCTCCGCGGGAGTAATTGCCAGGGTGCCCTCTTCCTGGGTGATGTTGTAGTTGCCGGCCTTGAAGTTCGCACCGGTGGTGTAAGTGATGGTGTTCGCCACAGTGCCCTCGGACACGTTGGTTACGGAGCCGGTAGCCTTGATGCCGGTGACTTCACCAGCCACGAAGCCGTCGCCGGTGACAGCCACAGTGGGCCGGGTCAGGGCGGTGCCGTCGTACTCCTTGGTCGCGCTCTCGGACTTCAGGTTCACGGTGCGCTTGGTGATCTGGTAGGTAACGGGTCTGGTGTACAGTCCGTCGCCACTTCCTTCCAAATGGATGAACACGCCCTGGTAGTTGCCGATACCGGTGATGGTTACGGTCACAGTGCCGACGTTGACAGTGTCATCGCTGTAGGACAGGGTGTAGTCCTTATTCAGCACCAGCACATTGCCCTTGCCGTCCTTGACTACGGGCAGCCCCTTCTGGCTCTCGCCGTTGTACATGACATCCGCGGGGTCTTCCACGGTGACGCCGCCGTAGTAGGGCTGATCGGGATCAACATCATCGGGATCGGTGGGGTTCGGAGGATCGGTGGGATTGATGCTCTGGGTAACAACAGTCAGGGTGCCGGGGTTGTAAGTAACCTTGTAGTAGCCCTGGATCTCGTCTCCGGCGGCCGTAATCGGATACTTGCCAACTGCCTCGCCATCGGTGCGGGTGACGGAGTAGTTAACTGTTTCGTCCTCGCGGGTACCGGACACGGTCGCATCCAGCTCGGGATCTGCAGCGCCGAAGACCTTGGTCTTGTCGTTGGCGGTAACGGTCACATTCTGGTAGTAGTAGAAGTTGATCACGTTACCGGGATCGGTGACACGGAATGTAACGCTGGCGGGATGCTCCTTGGTATCAATTTTGGTGAAACCGGGTACATCAATCGCACTCTCGCTTGCTTCTGCGTCGAAAGTCTGGTTGTTAACAGGCTTGGAAGCAGCAACCTTTATTTCGGTATCGAGCAAGTAGTAGTTGACAGTGTAGGTCAGGTCGGTCTTTTTGACATAGGTCAGGGTGATGGTGGTGCCGCTTACTACCTCAGTGGTGTCCTCAG
>CAZVDH010000030.1:8979-18751 GCA_964625595.1 uncultured Oscillospiraceae bacterium
CGTCCACCACATGCTTTACCGTGTAGCTGGTATCCTGGGTCTGGCTGTCGTCCTTGACATAGGTCAGGGTGATGGTGGTGCCGCTTACTACCTCAGTGGTGTCCTCAGCCACGCTCATGCTGGAGAACTTGTAGCCTGTGTAGGTGTTCTTAGCCAGGGAGCCGTCCACAATGGCGATCATGGCAGGATCATCGTTGATCCATGCGGTGCCCGTATAGGTCTTGGTGTCCGCAGTCTTCTCAACGCCGTCCACCACATGCTTTACCGTGTAGCTGGTATCCTGGGTCTGGCTGTCGTCCTTCTCCCAGCTGCCGGTGAACTCCACATTCTTTGCAGGCATGGTGAAGCTTCCGTCTTCGGCAACGGTAACGCCCTCAGTCGTTGTCGTCCAACCGTTGAAGGTGTAGCCGGGGAGGGTAGGCACTGCCTGAACGTTAACCGTAGTATTATAGGTATAGACGAAAGGCTGGGTGCCATCTGCTTCCGTGTCACCATCGGGAAGCGCCGGGGCTCCGGCGGGAACATCGCCGGTATAGGTATAGGAAACCTCGAATTCAGACTGCTCCCACACGGCGTAGAGGGTATTGACCTGGCCGGGAAGGCCGATGTTGTTTGCGATGTAGCTTGCGCCGAGATCAAAATCAGCAACATTGTCATCACCAGGGGTCTTGCTCCAACCGATAATTCTGTAGCCGGTCTTGGTGAAGCCAGCGCCATTGGACAGGGTCACACTGTCGTTGATCTCGATGCCGGTCATGTCGTCAATCGTGCCGGTACCACCGTTGGAATCATAGTGAATGGCGGTAACATCCAGGGACGCATTATCCGCGAAGATGGGCTCGATACGAATGATGTAACTGCCGTCTTCCGTCACGGTGCCCATGGTAGCGGCGTCCACAGTAAAGGTCGCGCCCAGTCCCAATTCAGTGCCGTTCGGAAGTTTCCAACCCACCAGAGTCTTGCCATCGGGGGTATTGGGAACTGCGGTGGGTGTGACCGCCGCAGCGCCATCGGCATAGCCCGCGCCGGAAAGGGTCATATCATTGCCGTCGCCATCCGTATAGAAGATGGTGAGGGTGTAGGTGCCGATCATCTTCCAGGAGGCCTGGATATGGACATGCTTTACAAGACCCCAAGTTGCATCCTCTACAGTCTTATAAACGTCGTCATCCGTAATACGGGAGCCCATGACATAAGCTTCCTTGGTTCCGTCCGCTTTCACAATATACCAGCCGGTAAACGTGGCAACATCCTTGCCGTCTTTCACCCATACAGGGGAAGCAGCATCCATGGTCTCGTCGAAGTCCAGCCAGAAAGACGCGCTCTGTCCGGCAGGTAGGGTGCCGCCGTTGGGATCCAGGTCGATCTGGTAGCCGTCCGCAGCCCAGCCGGCATAGATCGCCAGGTTGTTGGCAGGCATGGTCTCTGTCTCAAAGTCAAAGGGAACCTGGCAGGTGCTGTCCTTGTACCAGCCCGTGAAGTAGTAACCATCCCGGGTGGAAACAGGGTCAGTCGCGGGCTTGGGGATCACGTCTTCATACAGGACGCCGCCATCCACGGTTTCTATCGTTTTGTTTGTTACCGGGTCTACAAATTCAACGGCGAACCTTTCGCGTTCGTTATAGATGTAAAGTGTGGTGTTGAAAGGAACAGCATCTCCTGCGCTAGCAGGGTTGGATGGGCCATCCGCTTTCAAAGTTGTGTCGTATCCAACAGGTTTGAAACCGTCGAATTTCTTAGTAACATTAAAGTCACCTGAATCGTCACAATGGGTAGTGATCGTCTTAGTGTATTTTCCGTCCAGTCCCTGCAGAACCTGATAGACCGTATCCGAGCTTGCCCCATTGCTACTGCTAAGGTTCATGGTTTGCCCAACACCAGCCGGGAAAATGAACGCATCCAAATAGGACATTTCTGTACTGTACCAGCCCGACCCGTATGTCCATTTGTAATTACTTGGCCATCCGGTATAGAAATCGCCATCATCATTCACACCCTGGGTCAGCTTCTGTCCATAGAGGCCCTTGTAGGAATGGTTGACACCGTCCCAGATCGTAGTTGCACTAGCGACGGTCAGGTAAGTATTATTATTCGTGCGTTTATAGCCGGTTCCATCCCAGGTATAGGTGTATGAGTGTGAATAATCTTTCGATTCGCTCCAGTCTGTGCCATTCCTGTTTCCATAGAGCGTATCCACACCCTGGTATTCCAATTTGAAATTCGACCTAGAAAAGTTAATGGTCATTACATCCCGGTCATAGTAGACATTCAGGACGGTGGTACCATCGGCAGCTACGGTCTTCTCTTCGTCGCAGCGGTCGTAATGGAATCCCGTGAAGTCGTAACCCTTGTAGCTATCGGGAACGCTTACTATATCTCCGGTGTTCGCGTCAACCTTTTCGGAGGACTCATAATCGTAGGTCTTATTTTCCGCGTTCACGCTGTCATTGATGGACTGCTTCCACACGGTGATGGAATACTGGGTCGCGGCGGCGGTGAACTTGGGGTACAGGCTAATATCCCCGGTCAGCGCGTGATCCCACTCAAAAGCATCGGTGCATGCTTCGTCAGTAAACCAGCCGTCGAAGGTATAGCCGGTCCAGTGGGTCACAGGGGCGTCGGATTCCTGCAGCTCATAGGAAGTAAAGTACTGGCGGGGAGCAACGTACTGCGCGCCCTCGGGCAGAACGAATGTAATGGTATACGCGTTTTCAAAAACGGGGTAGAGGGTGATGTTTTCCGCGACTTTCTTGATCTCGCCGTCCTCGCCGTACTCAGCAGTTTCGGCGTCCTTGGTCGTAGACCAGCCGGAGAACTTCTGGGTGCTGATCACAGGGGCAGCGGAGATGCCAGTCCAGGAAACATCCTCACCGGCACCCACCGCCAGCTCAGAAATGCAGGTGGTTCCGTCGGTATCCAGGAAGCGGACAGAGACGAGCTCCACAAAAGTCGCCTTCAGTGTGTAAGTTACATCAGCACTGACGGAGACAGGCTGGCTGAAATCAAAGTACGAGCTATCCCCCACCAGCATCCAGCCGACGAACTTAAAGCCTTCCATAACCGGGTCAACAGGCTTGACCAGGGTTTCGCCATTCAGGACGATCTGGCGGGAGGTGGTTCCTTCTTCGGTTCCGCTCAGAGCAAAGATAAAAGGCGAACCGTCTGCGTTTACGAAATTGAAAGTGGCACGGGGAGTAGTCTCCTCAATAATATTCAGGGTGCTTGCTTCGCCCAGGGATTCCTCCGTCACATAGTAGACGGTGATGGACAGGTCCTCAGGGGTCTCCTCCGGGAGGGTCAGGGCAGCAGTGCCGTCCTCATAGGGGAAGATGTCCAGCTCGGTGCCGTCGGACAGGTAAGCAGCACAGGCGATGGCGCCGTCCACAGCGGGCAGGATCACATCGGCGCCGGGCTTGCCGGTGACAGCGATCCTGCCGATGGGGGTGTAGGTGAAAGGCTCCTCCGCGTCCTCCGGGGCTTCCTCCTGCAGGAGACGGCTGACGGTGTAGGTCACGTCCTCAGTCTCAGTAGGAGTTTCGCCGGCGGGCTCGGTAGCCTCGGTAGCCTCGGTGGCCTCGGTAGCTTCGGTGGCCTCGGTGGCTTCGGTAGCCTCGGTGGCTTCGGTAGCCTCGGTGGCTTCGGTGGCTTCGGTCTCCTCAGTGGAGGCGGCGGTCACCGTGATGATCCAGGTCTCCACGGAGTCGCCCAGAGTGTAGGTCACGGTGGCATAGCCCTCGGCTACGCCGTAGACAGTGGCGACGTTCTTGTCCGTGCCGTCGCCGGTTTTCTCCGCCCCGACGGTAGCAGCGGCGATATTGTCGCTGGTCCATTTGCCGCCGTCCTCGGCGGAAGCGGTCAGCTTGGCGCTGCCGTCCACATTCACGGTGGCATACTTGGGCTTCTCTTCCTCAGCCTCGGTGGGCTTGGGCTCCGTTGCCTTTGTCTCGGTAGGCGCAGGCTCCGTTGCCTTGGTCTCCGTGGGCGCAGGCTCCGTTGCCTTTGTCTCGGTAGGCGCAGGCTCCGTTGCCTTGGTCTCCGTGGGCGCAGGCTCCGTTGCCTTGGTCTCCGTGGGCGCAGGCTCCGTTTCCTTAGTCTCGGTTTCCTCAGCCTGCGTCTCCACGACGGCAGGCTCCGTCCCGGAGATTTCCGCGGCGGAGGTGCGGATCATGAAGGCGTTGGGGGGGCATAGAGACACCAGCATGCACAGTGTCAGAAGCCCGGCAATCAGTCTTCTAGTCATGGTATGTACCCTCCTTGATCTATACTATGTCTATTATGTATTAACAAATTTATGTGGACCCGCCCACAGGAGCAGGGCAGAACACGCCCGTTTCCCGTATCGCAAGTTCATTATATATCATGGCCCTATGATTTCGCTATGAGTTCACAGGTTTTTTCTGCATTTTGAAAAAACTTTTGCGGTTTTTTCGCAGAAAGGAAAAATTTCGTCATAGCTCGACCCAGGGCGTTTTTAATAAATCGCTGCCGGGTTCCGCCGGGAATCCCGCCGCCCTTTTGGGCAGGCCACTAGATATAGTATCTATAGTCTTGGTTAAATCATTATATACTATTTTACAAGAATTTCAACCCCCCCTGCACGAACCGCTTTCACCTCTGCACGAGACGCAGGAAAACTTTTTTACTGGCTTTTTTTCAGAGGGGATGTTATAATGAAAGAAACAGCGCAGAAACAAGTGTGGCCCCTCCTCTCCTTCTTCACTATACATTTAATCGTGCTCCCCCCGTCTCTGCGCTGGCGCAGCGACACTTTAATCAAGGTATGATTGCCCCCGGCAATCATTGGAATTTTGATTCACTGCGTGCAGCACCACCCTCACAAGTGCGGGGGGCAAGGCGTCTGACCACCCGCGCACCATGGAATTCCCCGTCATTGCGAAGAGCAGACCGACATCACTGGCGCGGCAATCTCCCGGTTAGAAGAACGTGTTCACAATGACGATGGGGATTCCCACACCAGTGACATCGGTCACTGGTTCGGAATGACACGTAATTTGATTTGCTGCCCGCTATACGGGGGAGATTCCCACGCACATCTTTGAAATCGCCGCGGAGCGGCACCTTACTTATTCACTATTCACTCGCCCCCGTTCGGACTCCCCCCGCCCAGTTTGCGAACTGGGCACCCCCCTCACAAGTGCGGGGGGCAAGGACGCGTTCCGTATCCAACCGCGTACCGCTCAATAGAAAACGATCATATAGCCGCCCTTTTTTTAAATCGCCGCGCAGCGGCACCTTACTTATTCACTATTCACTCTTCACTATTCACTCGCCCCCGTTCGGACTCCCCCCGCCCAGTTTGCGAACTGGGCACCCCCTCACAAGTGCGGGGGGCAAGGACGCGTTCCGCACCGATGCGCGCACCATGGAACGATACCGAGCGGCGCAGGCGTAAAACGATACCACATATAAAACACACGACTTAGCCCCGGGCCTTGCCCGGCGAAAGAGGTGACATATTATAATGTATATTGCCGTTGTTGACGACCACGCCGATGCCCGGGAGGGGCTCCGCGGGCAGATCCGGGAGTACGCCGCCATCCATGGCCAGGACCTGGCCGTCCGGGCCTTTCCCAGCGGGGAAAGCTTCCTTGCCGATTTCCGGCCCAATCTTTACGTTGCCGTGTTCATGGACATTTACCTGGGGGAAATGTCCGGCATCGATGCCGCCCGGGAGCTGCGCAAATCCGACAACCAGGTCAGCCTCGTCTTTCTCACCTCCAGCCCCGACCACATGCAGGACGCCTTCCGCTGCCACGCCTACGATTACCTCCTGAAGCCCACGGACCGGGAAAGGGTCTTCGGCGTCCTGGACGGGATCCTGCGCCTGCGCACCGAGGTCTGCGACCGCCTGCCCATCCGCTGGGAGGGCAAGGACTACCGCCTGCCCCTGCCGGACATCATGTCCGTTGTCGCCCGGGGCCACTACACCGAAATCAAAACCCGGGACGGCAAGACCTACGTCCCCCTCACGGCGTTCAGCGCCGTCCAGGGCAGCCTCGCCCATGACCCCAGGTTCATCACCCTGGTCCGGGGCGTGCTGGTGAACCTGGACTATGTGGTGGGATTCCAGGACGGCCAGTGCCGCCTTTCCGACCGGAGCTGCCTGCCTGTCAACGTCCGCAGCCAGAATCTGCTGGTCAAGCTCTGGGAAACCTACAAGTTTAACCGCGTCCGCTCCGGGAGGTAGGCTATGATCAACGTTTCCGCATTTATTGGTGAGCTGTTCTCCTACACCATCGTCTTTCCCGCCGTGGTGTTATGTTACCTGCCCATGCGGAGCCAGTTCCGTCTGTCCCTGCCGGCCCTGAGTCTGCTGTTCGCCGGACTCTACTGCCTGCTGTCCACCGCGGGCAGCTACCTCACCTGCCGGTTCGGCCTGGACAGCAACACCCTGTTCTACCCGGTGCTGGTGATCTTCTTCCTGTTCTACCACGCCACCTTGCGGGTGGACCTGAGCCGCAGCCTCTGTGTTTTCGTCTCCATCTGCGCCCTCATGTCCTTTGTCAGCAACATCGCCGCCGCTTTCGAGTGCGCGTTCTTCCCCGATGCCCAGATCAATCAGGTCAGCCCCTTCAACACCATCTTTTCCCTGGGGTTCGGATCGGTGATGGTGGTGACGCTGGCTTTCCCCCTTCTGCGCTACGGCGCCAGGCTGGTCAACGAGTTCGCCCTGAAGCACATCTGGTATGTGATGGCCTGGCTCATGGGCGGCTTCCTGCTCATCAATATCGGCCTGCAGCCCACCTACTACTCCGTCCTGCGGGAGGGGACCGTGTTCGTTTCCTACTGCGCCATCCTGGGGATGATGTTCGCCCTCCAGTTTGCCGTCTTTTTCTTCTTTTACCAGATCGTCATGACCATGATGGCCCTGGAAACCGAACGGCAGCGGGTCCGGATCCTGGAAATGCAGGAAAAGCAGTTTCAGGCCCAGCAGGCCTACCTTGCCGAAACCAGCCGCATGCGCCACGACCTCCGGCACACCGTTCTGGCCCTCAAGGGCATGGCCGACGCCGGCGACCAGGCCGGAATCGCCGATTTCCTGGACCGGTATGTGCAGCGTATGCCCGTGAACGAAGTGACCAACTACTGCGCAAGCAACGCCGTTAACGCCACCCTCAACTTCTTTGCCCACGCCGCCCGGGAGGAGGGAATCCGTACCCTGTGGCGGATCGACCTGCCGGAAAAATGCCCGGTTTCCGACATGGATCTGTGCTGCATTCTGGGCAACATTCTGGAAAACGCCGTCCGGGCATGCAAAAACGTTCCGGAAAGCGACCGGAGCATCCGCCTCACCGTCACCACCATGAATGAACCCAACCTGTATATCGTGGCTGCCAACACCTTTGACGGCAAGGTCCGGCGCAAGGGCAGCGCCTATATTTCCACCCGGGAGGGGGGCACCGGGATGGGGCTGACCTCCATCACCCTCACCGCCGAAAAATACGGCGGCTCCGCCCGGTTCCACCACGAGGGCTGTATCTTCTGCACCGATGTGCGCATCCCGCTGGACGGGGAAATTGACAATTGACAATGGACAATTCAGGCGGCTTTCGGGCTGCGGGCCATCGAATTCCCGTCATTGCAAAGAGCAGACCGACGTCACCGGCGCGGCAATCTCCCTGGAATTAGCGGAATCACGATCGTCTATCTCCGTAGGGGCGCTCAATGTGCCCCTACGAATGGATGACGATGGCTGCCCGGAATTCGATGGGGATTCCCACGCACGTCTTTGAAACCGCCGCGCAGCGGCACCTTACTTATTCACTCTTCACTCTTCACTATTCACTCGCCCCCGTTCGGACTCCCCCCGCCCAGTTTGCGAACTGGGCACCCCCCTCACAAGTGCGGGGGGCAAGGACGCGTACCGTGTCCGCCCGCGCGCCATAAAACGATACCGAGCGGGGCAGGCGTAAAACGGCAACATAAATTATGGGCACGACTTAAAAAAATGAAAAAAGTCCTTTACTTTTGGGCAAACTTATGGTAAGATAGCTTCGCTCTGTGTGACCAGAGTTATTTTTCGCCCGCAGCTCAGTTCCGGGAATGTTCACCGACCCTTACTTAGCCGCCGGGTAATTCAAAAAAAGGTGGAAAACATCATGATTCAGAAGGAAAAGAAGACCCAGGTCATCCTGGACAACGCTACCCACGAGGGCGACACCGGTTCGCCTGAGGTTCAGATCGCCATCCTCACTGCCCGTATCAACGAGCTGACCGATCACCTGCGTGTGCACAAGCATGACAATCATTCCCGCCGCGGCCTGCTGATGATGGTCGGTAAGCGCCGCAGCATGCTGGACTATCTGGCCAAGAAGGACATCAACCGCTACCGTGCTCTGATCGCCAAGCTGGGTATCCGTAAGTAATCCGATAAAAGCGGCGATGGTATCATCGCCGCTTTTGAAGTATGTGAATCGGTAGGGTATCCCCCCCAAGGATGCTGTACACGGCAGCCGGGAAAAGCGGAATTTGGCGGGCTAATACCTTCCCCCGGGGGGAAGGTGCCCCGCAGGGGCGGATGAGGAACGGCGACATTTTCTGATATGGGACGCAGGCAAATAAGAACGTACAGCTTTTCAAATTGTACCTTTTTTACGAACTGCATGCAAAATCGGTCTGTTTCGCCGTTCCTCATCAGTCTCGCTTCGCTCGACAGCTTCCCCCCGGGGGAAGCCATGGCGCTGCCGCGCCGGTGCGATAAATTCAACTTGCCGCGCGGCTGGGGTACGCCGATAATCACAATATCCATCATCGCGCAGCGATACCTTAATTATTCATCATTCATCAACTTCGGGAGATGCTTTAGCAGTTGAAAGTACCGCGCGGCCTACGCGGCAGTTTCAAGTGCTAAACCTCCCGAAAAAATAAAAAAATATCTGTTCAGAAGCCGCTATTCTCATCCGCCAAAAGCTGGGAAATGGCTGGTAAATCCGGGAGATTGCCACACCAGTGTGCGCTACTCTTCGCAATGACACGGGTGACTGAGCAGATGCAAAAAATGGAGGTAAAACAATGGTAACCCATAAGCAATTCCCAAATCACAAGGTCTATGAAATGGAGATCGGCGGACGGCCTTTCACCGTGGAGACCGGCAAGGTCGCTGAGCTGGCCGACGCCGAGTGCATCTGCCGCTACGGCGACACCGTGGTGCTCACCACCGTCACCTGCAACCCCATCCCCAAGGCGGGCATCGACTACTTCCCCCTGACCATCGAGTTTGAGGAGCGGCTGTACAGCGTGGGCCGGATCCCCGGCTCCTTTAACCGCCGGGAGGGCAAGCCCTCCGAGCGGGGCATCCTGAACAGCCGGATCATCGACCGGCCCATGCGTCCCCTCTTTGACGAGGAGCTGCGCAACGACACCGTGGTGACCTGCACCGTCCTTGCCAACGACTACGATAACCCCGTGGAGATCGTGGCCTCCCTGGGCGCTTCCATCTCCATCGCCTGCTCCGATGTGCCCTGGAACGGCCCCGTCGCCACCACCAATGTGTGCCACCTGAACGGCGAGTATATCATTAACCCCTCCGCCGACCAGCGGGCCGCCGCGGACTGCTTCGTGTGCATCGCCTCCACCTTTGAAAAGGTGGTCATGATCGAGACCGAGGCCAACGAGGCCCCCGAAGCCGTGGTGCTGGAGGCCATCCGTGTAGCCCACGAGACCAACATGGAGATCGTGAAGTTCATTAACGGCATCGTGGCCGAGATCGGCAAGCCCAAGTTCACCTTCGAGAAGGCCGCCGTCAACCACG
>CAZVDH010000031.1:0-18386 GCA_964625595.1 uncultured Oscillospiraceae bacterium
AGCTGAAGCATCTATACCCCATTATAAAGATTTAGGATTTACAGAGTACTAGTTTCAATACCGCTTGCATTGCGGGCAAGAAAGGAGATTTCAAATGACTGTTCGTGAGGTTGTTGCCAGCTAACGGAATAGGGCGCGATAAACAGATGGGGGTGCGACCCCTTTGTTTCTGCGCCGTTTTGAAGTAACCTTTCGCTTTTTTGGGTCGCCGCGGGACGCAGCCAGAAACGAGGGCTGCTTTTCCGCGGTATTTTTGCGCCCTCATTCAGTTGGCATTAATAGAGTAACAGGTGATCGTCTTTTGTAAGCACATTGGCAAATTGGAATTTAATTGACAATTGACAATGAACAATTGACAATTAAGGAATCCCTTCGGGATGATTTAAAATAAAAAGAATTTGGATGAAAAACAATAGAAATTATTTCTAAATTGTCCCGTAGGGACACAATAATTGTCAACTGTCAATTGTCAATTGTCAATTCGGCGAAGCCTGCAAATTCCAATTTGTCTTTATGCTCTATTCTGAGCGCTGCCAACTGAAGCAAATATGCAAAAATCCCCCTGACGCGGTGCGTCAGGGGGATAATGGAAGCCTAACAGCTTACAGATACTTGGCGGTGCTGACCTTGACGCCGGGGCCCATGGTGGAGGCCACGGTGCAGGAGCGGATATACTGGCCCTTGGCAGCGGCGGGCTTCGCCTTGACCACGGCACGAACCAGGGTGTCCATGTTCTCCGCCAGCTTCTCGGTGCCGAAGGACACCTTGCCGATGGGGCAGTGGATGATGTTGGTCTTGTCCAGACGGTACTCGACCTTACCGGCTTTGATCTCCTTGACGGCAGCGCCGATGTTGGGGGTCACGGTGCCGGCCTTGGGGGAGGGCATCAGGCCCTTGGGTCCCAGGATCTTACCGAGACGGCCGACGATACCCATCATGTCGGGGGAAGCGACGACCACGTCGAAGTCAAACCAGTTCTCCTTAGTGATTTTCTCCACCAGGTCCATGCCGCCAACATAGTCGGCGCCGGCAGCCTTGGCTTCGTCAACCTTGGCGTCCTTGGTGAAGACCAGCACCCGGCGGGTCTTGCCGGTGCCGTTGGGCAGGACGACGGCGCCGCGGACCTGCTGGTCAGCGTGCCGGGAGTCAACACCCAGCTTGATGTGCAGTTCCACGGTCTCGTCGAACTTCGCGGAAGCACCCTTTACAACCAGGCCCAGGGCCTCGGTGGGATCATACTGAACGGAGCGGTCAATGAGCTTGGCGCTCTCCTTATACTTTTTACCTCTAAACACTTATTTTTTCCTCCTTATCGTGGTGATGCGGAATAATCCTCCCACATTTCCGGGGAGTGCGCCCCGGACTGACAATTCATCAATCGGTGACGACAACGCCCATGGAGCGGCAAGTGCCAGCAACCTGGCTCTCGGCAGCTTCCAGAGTGGAGACGTTCAGGTCGGGCATCTTGGTCTTGGCGATCTCAGTGATCTGCGCCTTGGTGATGGTGCCCACCTTGGTCTTGTTGGGGACGCCCGAGCCCTTGTCCAGACCGATGGCCTTCATGATCAGCATGGGGGTCGGAGGAGTCTTGGTAATGAAAGTGAAGCTGCGGTCAGCGTAGACCGTGATGACGACGGGAATCTTGTAGCCCTCCATGTCCTTGGTACGGGCGTTGAATTCCTTGATAAAAGCCGCGATGTTCACGCCGTGCTGGCCCAGGGCGGGGCCAACAGGGGGAGAAGCGGTTGCCTTAGCGGCGTTGATCTGAAGCTTAATAATGCCGGTGACTTTCTGTGCCATTATAAGCACCTCCTGAATAAAATGTGGTAGCATGCGCGCTGCGCATTTTTTTCGGGGCAAAGCCCCTCCCACGTCACGCCGGTGATCCGGCCGGTGCGTTTACGGGGAAACAACCTCAACCTCGTCGAGCTGGAACTCAACGGAGGTCTCCCGGCCAAACATGGAAACAAGCAGGCTGACCGAGTTGTTGTCAATGTCGATGGATTCCACGGTGCCGGTGAAAGAACTGAGGGGACCATCCAGAATGCGGACGGTGTCGCCCACCTGATAGTTGACCACGATTTCTTTCTTCTCCACACCCATGGCGTAGACCTCGTCCTCCGTCAGGGGAGTGGGGTCGTTGCTGGAAGTTCCCACGAAGCCGGTGACTCCGCGGATGTTCCGGATCACATGCCAGGTGTCGTCGCTGTAAACCATCTTGACCAGCACGTAGCCGGGGTAAACCTTCCGGTCGAAGGTTTTGCTCACGCCGGACTCAGTGATCTCCGTGACCGTTTCCAGAGGAATGGAGACAGCCAGAATCTGATTCTGGAGCTGCCGGGATTCCACGGTCTTTTCGATGGTGGCTTTTACAGTGTTCTCATAACCGGAATAGGTATGGACCACATACCATTTTGCAGTTTCTGCCATGACGCCGGTACCTTAGTGGAAGACGCGGATCAGAGCGTCGATTCCGATCTGGGCAATGAAGTCAAACAGCCAGATGAAAACGCCCACGGCGATAACGCAGACGACAACGATGGCTGTATTTTTCAGAACCTGCTGGGGGGTGGGCCAAACGACTTTCTTCAGCTCGCTGCGAAGCTCACGGAAGTACTTACAGACCTTGGCCCAGGTTCTCTTGAACCAGTTTTCCTTTTTTGCCTCTGCCATGACAAGACCTCCTTACTTCGTCTCGGTGTGAACAGTGTGCTTCCTGCAGAATCTGCAGTACTTCTTCATTTCGAGACGGTCAGGGTCGTTCTTCTTGTTCTTCATGGTGTTGTAGTTTCTCTGCTTGCACTCAGAGCATCTCAAAGTGACTTTAACGCGCATAACGGCACCTCCTTAATTTTGCCTCCCTGTATCGCCCCGGCTAGTAAAATTTAGACAGCGGTCAACTACAAAGACCGCCCCGAGGCCGAAAAAGGCGCAGAAAAAAAGCCCTTTTTCACAGGTAGAAATATACTATCACAGGGGGGCTGTAAAGTCAACAACTTTTTGCTTGTTTTTTCGGGGGATTTCCTGTACAATGGCCCTGTTCAATCTTCAAAAACAGAAAAGAGGAAGCGTATGCGCATTATGGGCATTGATTACGGCGACGCGCGGACGGGCATCGCCATATCGGACCTTACCTGCACCATACCCGGCTCCGCTTCGGTGATTCCCAGCCGGAACCGGGAAAAGGCAATTGCCGATATCGTCCGGCTGGCGGAGGAAAACGAGGTGGGGGAGATCGCCGTGGGCCTGCCCCGGAATATGGACGGCAGCGAGGGCGTAAGGGCCCAGCTGTGCCGGGAATTTGCCGATGCCCTGGCCGCTGCCACGGGGAAGAAGGTGGTCATGTGGGATGAGCGCCGCACTACGGTGGAGGCCCACAATATTCTCTCCGCCCACAATTACCACGGCCAGAAGCGCAAGCAGACGGTGGATGCCGTGGCGGCGACCCTGATCCTGGAGGGCTACCTGGCTTTCCGGAAAAGGGAACATTGAGACAATGCGGCAAACGCCGCCGGCTCCCCGGCGGCGTTTTCTATAACACTATATAAATGCTGCTTGGCTTAACGCGGCAGGAAGACAAATTGGAATTTGCCGGCTTCGCCGAATTGACAATTGACAGTTGACAATTATTGTGTCCCTACGGGACAATTTAGAAATAATTTCTATTGTTTTTCATCCAAATTCTTTTTATTTTAAATCATCCCGAAGGGATTCCTTAATTGTCAATTGTCAATTAAATTCCAATTTATCTGCCCGATGCATCTGCCTGCTGCTTAAAAGCCAATATGCACATTATGAAAAATTCACAAACAAATCCATGGTTTTGCCGGAAGTATTTCCCGGCGGATTCATAATTAATTTACATTCCTTTCATTTTTGTTTCGCACAATCCCGCTATTGTGAAACCATATGAAGTCCCGGAGGAGGAATCCCTATGGCAAAAGCGTCGAATTCTCCGAAAGCGGTAAAGCGGAGAAACTTTATTAAGAAAACCATTGCGGTGATTGCGGTGGCCGTGCTCATTATCACCGCCGCTGTGCTGTTTTTCCAGCGCCGTGTGCAGGAAAAATTTGCGTCGGGCGACCTGGATACCGTCCTTTCCGCCGCTGTGACCACCGGCTCCATCCACACAACGGTTTCCGGCACCGGCTCTCTTACCGGGGAGGGGATCGTGGAAGTGGAGGTCCCGGACAGTGTTCCTCTGGACACGGTTTATGTAAAGACAGGCGATAGGGTTCAGGCCGGGGACGTGCTGGCTTCCGTGAAAGCCAGCGACATTCTGGCGGCGCTGTCCAATCTGCAGGATGAACTGGAAGCCCTTGACGAGGAATTGAAAGACGCGAAAAACGACGCGGTGAGCGCCTATATTTCCGCCGGTGTTTCCGGACGGGTGAAAGCCGTCTTTGCCGAAGCGGGGGACGATGTTTCCACCGTGATGTACGAGCACGGCGCCCTGGCGCTTTTGTCCCTGGACGGGAAAATGATGGTGAAGCTTCCCGGCGGCAGCTACACCCAGGGCCAGACCGTGACCGTCACTGACTCCCAGGGAAAAGAATATGAGGGAACCGTCAGCGCCGCGTCCAGCGCCGGGGCCACGGTGCTTTTGACGGATAACGGCCCCTTGTACGGCGATACCGTCACTGTGGACGGAACCGACACCGGTACGCTGGAGATCCACCAGCCCCTGAAAGTGACGGGCTATGCCGGAACCGTTTCCCGGGTCAGCGCCAGGGAAAACGCCCAGGTCAGCCGTACGACGACCCTGTTTACCCTGACGGACACCTTAAGCTCTGCAAACTATGACCGGATCCTCTCCCAGCGGGCCCAGTATGAAGATATGTACCGGACGCTGGTGAAGCTTTATAAGGATGGGGCGGTTCTTTCGCCCTGCGACGGGACTGTAGCAAGTATTCCGGAGGATACGCAGGAGGACACGGCCCTTTCCGCTTATGCGGCAACAACAGCCTCCGGGACCGCCAGCCCGCTGGACCAGACCGTGCAGTTTACCATTGACCCCGGCCGGGAGATGTCCGTGACCATTCAGGTGGATGAGACGGATATTCTGTCCCTCCGGGAGGGCCAGACGGCATCCGTGACTGTGGAGTCCATCGGGACAAACGCCTACTCCGGTACTGTGACCGAGATCGATACCACCGCTTCCAGCGCCGACGGGGTGACCATGTACACGGCAAAGATCACCCTGGACAAAGCGGAAAACATGCTCTCCGGCATGACCGCCGATGTGGCGGTGACCATCCAGGGTGTGGAGAATGCCCTGCTGGTGCCCGCGGACGCGGTGCACAAGACCAGCACCGCCGCTTATGTCTATACGGCTTACGATACCCAGACCAAGAGCTACGGAAGCCCTGTGGAAGTTACTGTCGGAATGTCCGACGGAGATCACACGGAAATCACCTCCGGCCTGAAAGAGGGAGATGTGGTCTACTATACCGAAAAAGAAAGCAGCAATATGTTTGACTTTATCTTTGGCAGCGGTATGGGCAATATGGGCGGCATGGGCAATATCCCCGGCGGCATGGGCGGTACCAGCGGACGCCGGAAATAGGAGGCTGCCATGATCGATTTGAAAGATATATCCCGGGTGTACCATATGGGCTCGGAAAAGGTCTATGCTCTGAATAAGGCCTGCCTGCACATTGATCCCGGCGAATTTGTCAGCATCATCGGCCCCTCCGGCAGCGGCAAATCCACCCTGATGAACATTATCGGCTGTCTGGACACCGCCGATTCCGGCACCTATCTGCTGGATGGGATCCCCATTCAGGATTATTCCGAACGGGAGCTGGCCCGGGTGCGCAACCGGAAGATCGGCTTCGTTTTCCAAAGCTTCAACCTGATTCCCAAGCTTACCGCCGAGGAGAATGTGGAGCTGCCCCTCATCTACCAGGGGGTCCCCCGGGGAGAGCGCCGGGAACGGGTGGAAGCGGCCCTCGCCCGGATGGAGCTGCAGCGGCGGGCAAAGCATCTGCCCACGGAGCTGTCCGGCGGACAGCAGCAGCGGGTGGCCATTGCCCGGGCCATCGTCACAAATCCCAGCCTCATTCTGGCCGACGAGCCTACGGGCAACCTGGATTCCCACACCAGTGAGGAAATTATGGAGGTCTTCCGGGAACTCCACAGCCAGGGCAACACCATTGTCCTCATTACCCATGATAACGATGTGGCCCGTCAGGCCGAGCGGATCGTTCATATCCGGGACGGACAGCTATCGGAGGGAGCGCTATGACACAGGCATTAAAAATGGCAATGAAATCCATTGCCGGCAATAAATTCCGGGCGTTTCTCACCATGCTGGGCATTATCATCGGCGTTATGGCCCTGGTGATTCTGGTGAGCCTGGTAAACGGCGCTACCGGCACCGTGACGGACACCATCGCAAAGATGGGCAGCGACCTGATTACCGTGCGGATCTCCGACGACAAGGGAAAGCCCATTACCCTGGATACCCTGGATGATTGGATGGACACGGAGGGCATCGGCCTCATTGCCCCCTCCGGCACGGCGACGGCCACGGGAAAATACGGCTCTACCAACGCCACTTTCCAGGTGTACGGAGCGACCCCTGCCTATGAGCAGGTGAACGGACTGAAGCTCCTGCTGGGCAGATTCCTGAAAGCCTCCGATGTGGATAACCATACGGATGTGTGCGTTATCAACGAGGCGGCGGCGGAGCAGCTGGTGGGCTACACCGACTGTCTGAATGTGGAAATCTCCCTGAGCGGACGGAAATTCCGGGTGGTAGGCGTATTGGAGGATGACGAGGATTCCCTCACCGCCGTGTTCGGCGCGGACTCCCTGGTAGCCTACATCCCTTATACTACACTGCCGCGGCTTTCCTCCACCGTGTCCAGCACCATCACCAGCTTTTCCGTCAGTGCGGCGGAGGGCTCCGATATGGCTGCGGCGGAAAGCGCCATGCGGGAGCTGCTGATGGACCGGTTTGACGAGGATGAGGACGCTTTCACCCTGTCCGCCCGGAACATTATGGAGGATGCCATGAACAATGTTACCTCCATTCTGACGGTTCTTTTGGGCGGCATTGCCGCTATTTCCCTGATCGTCGGCGGCATCGGCATTATGAACATCATGCTGGTGACGGTGACGGAGCGGACCCGGGAAATCGGCATCCGCAAGGCCATCGGCGCGGGACGGGGGGCCATCCTCCTGCAGTTTCTGCTGGAATCCGTGGTGCTGTGCATGCTGGGCTGCGCCATCGGCGTATTTGCCTCCTGGGCGGTGCTGCAGGTGATTTCCATTGTGGTATCCAGCCTTGGCATGGTATTTGCCCTGGAGTGGAACGTGGTTGCCATTGCCATCGGGTTCTGCTTTGCCATCGGCGTGATCTTCGGCCTGTATCCTGCCAATAAAGCGGCCAAAATGGCGCCCATTGACGCACTTCACTACGGCGGCTGAGTATGTCTATCCTTTTCCAGAGCGAGGCGACGAATATGAAAAAGATTGATCCCAGACGTGGGATCCTCATTGCGCTTGTTTGCGTGTTTACACTGCTCCTTGTGGGGGAGCTGGCCCTGGTATGCCTGTATGCAGGCGGGAGCGGCCCGGAGGGAACGGCGGTACAGCCGGATTCGGTTTCCCGGGAACAGGCCCATGGAAGAGATTTTGCGCCGTCTGACGGGGAGGGCTTCACCCCGCCCCAGGGCGGTGACCGGACGGGAAATGCCGGTTTCCCGGAGAACGGCGGCCAGGCAGGGGATTTTGCGTCCCCGGAGCAGCCGGGGGACTTTGCGGCCATGCCCGCTTCCCCCCCAAGCGGGATCCTGGGAACCCTTCGCGGAGCCTGGATTCCCATTGTGATTATGTGCGTGGCAGCGGACGCGGTTTGCCTGATCCTGCTGGTACGGCTGAAAAAGAAAAAGCAGGAGACACCTCCCAAGTCCACAATGCCGGAACTGGAGACGGAGCCGGAAAATGATGTCCGCCCCCGGAAAAGCAGCGCAGCTTCCTGGGTCACCGCCATTGCGGTACTGCTGACTTTTGCGCTGATTCTTTCTTCTCTGCCCTCCGGAAGCTCCGACGGAGAAACCGTGGTCAACACCCAGGTCCTGTCCGCCCAGGCGGAAACCACCGCTATTTCCACGGTGCTTTCCGGTGCGGGTACCCTGATCAGCTCCGACGGAATCGGGGCGGAGATACCCGATTCGGTGAGTGTTTCCTGCTACCATGTGAAAAACGGGGATTTGGTGGAAGCCGGTGACATCCTTGCCAGTGTCAGCCAGGCAGAAACAGCCTCGGCGATTGCCCAGCTTCAAAGCGTACTGGAGGAACTGGACAAGGACCTGAATGAGCAGCGGGGCAAGACCGCGGATACCGCTGTGGACGCGTCGGCTTCCGGCCGGGTGAAAGCGATTTTTGTCCAGGCCGGAGACAGCGCCGCGGATGTGATGTATGACCGTGGGGCGCTGATGCTCCTGTCCCTGGACGGCCTCATGGCGGTGGACATTCCCGCCGGAGACCTGAAAGCGGGGGACAGCGTAACGGTCACTCTGTCCGACGGCACTGCCCAGCCGGGCCGGGTCTCCCAGATTCTGGACGGGATTGCCACTGTCACCACCGCGGATGACACCGCGCCCTGTGACGATCCCGTTTCCGTGACGGACGGCGAGGGGAATACCCTGGGCACCGGAAAACTCTATATCCACAGCCAGCTGAAAGTCACCGGCTTCTCCGGAACGGTGTCCCGGGTCCAGGTGACGCTGAACCGGAAAGTGACTGCGGGAACCAGGCTCATTACCCTGAAAGATACCGGCCCAACCTTTGAATATTACCGGCTTCTTGCCCGGCGGCAGGAGCTGGAGGAAATCATGCTGGAGCTGACGAAGCTCAACCGGGACGGCTTCCTCCGGGCAGAGCAGGCGGGGCAGGTTTCCGGAATTCCGGAGGGCGAAGACTATGTGCCGCTGGCCGCGTCCTGCGAGGAATGGACCGGGTCAAACCTGACAGCTTCGGAGCCTGTGCGGCTGGTGCTTCTTTCCGATGTGCAGGGCGAGGAGCCGCCTGTAAATCCCGGCGATCCCCAGGACCCGTCCGCGGGTGCGGTGACCTACGCGGCATCGGTTTCCGTTATTTCCGGCAGCGCCATGATTCTGAACATTACCACGGAGCCTGTGGACCTGACGGCCATGGATGCCCAGTCTGCATTGGCTCTGCTTCCCACCCAGCCCATCCCCTACACCCATAACGAAACCACGCCCATTACGGATGCGGATGGAAACAGTCTGATGGTTTCCGATCTGGCGGCGGGAGATGTTCTGGTAATAACGGTGAGCATGGATGCAGACGGCAATATCAGCATTGACGCCATCCGGCGTGTCGTTTCCGCCAAGCCGGAGAAGCCTACCGATCCGTCCCAGGGCGGAGGAGGCCAGGGCGGTTCCGGTCAGCTTCCCGGCGGGATCACCATCCCGGACGGCGTCGCCATTCCGGACAGGAATTCCCCTGCCGGAGGCTTCAGCGGCATTATGTCCGGCGGAAGCACCGGCAAGAGCAGTCAGGAAGTCTATGACACCTACAGCACCGGTACAACCAGGGTTCTGACCATCACGCCCCAGGAGGAAATGACCATCTCCATCCAGGTGGATGAACTGGATATTCTGTCCCTGCGGACAGGGCTGGGCGCCCAGGTCACCCTGGATGCCCTGGAAGGACAGTCCTTTGCGGGCACCGTCACTTCCATTGCCCGAGAGGGGGAGAACGCGGGCGGCAACACCAAATTTGCCGTGGAGGTCACCCTGCCAAAGGAGGAAAGCATGCTCCCCGGCATGAACGCTTCGGTGAAGATCGTCACGGCGGTAAGCGATCCGGTGCAGACTCTGCCTGCCAACGCTCTGGTGGAGACGGGGGGGCGCACCTGCGTGTATCTGGGCTATGACGAGAAAAAGGACCAGCTGACGGACCTGACGGAGGTACAGACCGGCCTTTCCGACGGGGACCGGGTACAGATCCTCTCCGGCCTGCCCGAGGGCTGCACCGTCTACTACCGCTACGCCGATACGGTGGTGTACAGCTTTACAAACGGATAAGGATGAAAGACCGCACCGGGCAGCCGGTGCGGTCTTTCGGTGCCTGAAAGCGGAAAACAGAGGATAGGATTTCCAATTTGAAAAGATACTTGAAAAAGTGAATAAGCTTGGTATAATAGAAAAGTATCTATGCAAAATGCCTTGTCTTTCCTGGGGAAAGGAGCGCCCAAAATGTCCATCCAATCAAAACTGCTTTCTCTGGGAATGAAGAAACGGGGAAAGCCACTGAGCACCACGAAGATCATCGCCGCCGCTTTCGCGGTGATCATTTTGGTGGGCGCGGTGCTGCTGATGCTGCCTGCCGCGTCCCGCAGCGGCACCTCCTGCGGCTTCCTGCCCGCCCTGTTTACCGCTACCTCCGCCACCTGTGTCACCGGGCTGACCCCCTTTGACACCTGGACCCAGTGGAGCGGCCTGGGACAGACGGTGCTTCTGTGCCTGATTGAGATCGGCGGCCTGGGCTTTATGTCTGCCGCAACCTTGGTGGTGTTTGTCCTCCGGCGGCGGATCGGCCTGCGCCAGCGGCTGGTGATGGCCCAGGCACTGAGCCTGAATGAAATTGATGGTGTTGTCCGCCTGCAAAAAACAGTGCTTGTAGGAAGCCTGAGCATGGAAGCCCTGGGCGCGGCGATCCTCACCTGCCGGTTCTGGCCGGAATACGGCTTTTCCCGGGCCCTTAGGTGGGGCGTATTTCACTCGGTATCCGCATTCTGCAACGCGGGCTTTGACATCTTCGGCGTTTTGAATCCCGGCAGCAGCCTGATGGAATTTCAGTCGGACCCTGTGGTGCTGCTGACCATCAGCGCCCTGGTGGTGATCGGCGGCCTGGGCTTTCTTGTGTGGGAGGAAATCGGCACCCACCGCTTTGCTTTTCGCAAATACAGTGTGTACGCAAAGCTGGTCCTCGTAACCACCGGCTGCCTGCTTCTGACCGGGTGGGGCCTCACATTGCTCCTTGAGTGGAACAATCCTCTGACCCTTGGCTCCATGAGCTGGGGCGATAAGCTCTTAAACGGCTTTTTTCAGTCCGTTACCCTGCGTACCGCGGGCTTTGCCGCCATTGACCAGGGGAGCCTGACCGATGCGGGCAAGGCGGTGTCCATGGGACTGATGCTCATCGGCGGTTCCTCCGGCTCCACGGCGGGCGGCCTGAAAACCGTTACCTTTGTGGTGCTGCTGTTGTTTATCCGGGCCCGGGCCAGGGGCAGAAGCACGGTGTGCGCCTTTAAGCGCACCATCCCCCAGTCCCAGGTTCTGGACGCCATGACCATTGCCGTCATTATGATCCTGCTGGGCTTCCTCGGCGGTGCCTTTGTCAGCGCCACCTCCGGGGTAAGCTTTACCGACGCCCTGTTTGAAGCGGTTTCGGCGCTGGGGACCGTGGGTCTGACGGCGGGAATCACCGGGAGCCTGACGGTTCCGTCCCAGATTCTTATCATTCTTTACATGTACTTCGGGCGGGTCGGCGTTCTGACCATCAGCCTGGGTTTCCTTATGGGAGACAGGGCAGTGGACAGATTCCAGTACGCACAGACCAGTCTGCTTATCGGATAGGAGGCATACCATGAAAAACTATGTTGTGATCGGCCTGGGCCGGTTCGGTTCCGCCATTGCCCGGCAGCTTTGCACCCTGGGGGCGGAGGTGCTGGCGCTGGATGTGCGCAGCGAGCTGGTGCAGCAGGTGGCAAACGAGGTGACCCACGCGGTGGTGGGAGATGCCCAGGACAAGGAGGTCCTCCGCGCCCTGGGGGTGCGGAACTTCGACTGCGCCATCATTGCCATCGGCGACGATCTGGCTGCCTCTGTGCTCACCACCATGAATCTGAAAGAATTGGGCGTACCTTATATTGTGTGCAAGGCCCACGACGAGACCCACCGCAGGGTGCTGGAAAAGCTGGGGGTGGACCGGGTGGTCATCCCGGAGCAGGAGCACGGCCAGCGCCTGGCCCGGAGCCTGTACTCCCACAATGTGCTGGACTATATCGAGCTGTCCGCGGAATACGGCATTCTGGAGGTTCCCGCCCCTGCTGGGTGGTTGGGGAAGACCCTGAAAGAACTGAATGTCCGGGCAAAGCTGGGCATCAATATTATTGCCGTGGAAAATGAGGGCAAGACCAATGTTTCACCCGCCGCTGACTACCGCATTTCCCAGGGGGATGTGATGGTGGTGCTGGGAGACAATGTGGCGCTGGAAAGAGTGCAGAAGCTTTGATGGAAGAGAGAATCACATCCCGGAAAAATCCGCTGCTGGTTCAGGTGCGGCGGCTGCTTTCTTCCCGGTCTGCCCGGGAGGAAGCGGGGCTATATGTCTCCGACGGGACCAAGCTTTTGGAAGAGGCAATAAGGTTCTGTCCGGGCCTGGATACGGTGATTCTTTCCGACGGCGTGGAAGCCGAGACACCCCCCGGTGTCCGCCGGGTGCGGGTGCCGGAGGATGTGATGGTCTCCATTTCTCCCATGTCCACGCCCCAGGGAGCGCTGTTTCTTTGCCGGTTCCCGGAGAAGCGGCCCTATGTTCCCAGACCGGGGACGGTGCTTTTAGACGGCATCCAGGATCCGGGAAACTTGGGCACCATTCTGCGGACGGCGGACGCGCTGAATGTTCCCGTTGTATTAATGGAGGGCTGCGCGGACCCCTACAGCCATAAGGTCGTTCGCTCCAGCATGGGGGCGGTGTTCCGCACGCCGCCGGTGACGCTTACCTGGGAGCGGGCAAGCGCGGCGCTGAAAACCGCCGGGATTCCGGTGGCAGCCACGGCAATGGACGAAAAAGCCCGGGATCTGCGGCAGGCCGATGCGGGGAGCCTTGCGGTGGTTATCGGCAGCGAGGGCCGGGGGGTCCGGCCGGAAATTCTTTTGCAGGCCGAAAAGACCCTGATTATCCCCATGACTCCCAACTGTGAATCCCTGAACGCCGCCATTGCCGCCGCGATCGTCATGTGGCAGATGGGCAAGACGGGGATTGCCGGCAGAGCTTGACGTGATAAACTGACAAATTGGAATTTGGCGGGCAGTTAAGGTGCGCGGGTGGTTAGACGCCTTGCCCCCCGCGTTTACGAGGGGGGTGCCACCAGTTCGCTTTCCTGGTGGCGGGGGGAGCCCGGCACCCGCATATCTTTCACAAAAAAGCGTGAAGAATAGAGCTGGAAACACAGAAGAATTATTCTATTTGACACTTTGCAGTCGGAAATTCGTACTCCCCCCGGTACCAGTCTGCGGACTGGTACCACCCCCCTCACAAGTGCGGGGGGCGAGGGCGGCTGCGCCGCCAGCCTTACAAATACCAATTTATCGCCTGAATTAACCAGAAAACATACTGGTTTCATAATAACCAGAGAAAAGAGGGGAAAAACATGCTGGAGCATTGGGTCTGGCTGGCCCGGCGGTCCGGGATGAGTGAGTATGCGCGCGCACGGCTTATCCGGCATTTTTCCTCTGCGGAAAAGGTGTATGATGCCGGGGAGGCGGCCCTTAAGGAAGTGGAGGATTTGTCTTCGGAGGCGGTAAAGACTCTGCTTGACAAGGACCTGACCCGGGAGCGGGAGATTCTGAGTGCGTGCATGGAGAAAGGGGTCCGTGTGCTTTGCCTGGAAAGCCCCGAATACCCCGCCCGGCTGAAAGGAATCTTTGACCCGCCGGTGGTACTCTATGCTTTGGGGGAACTGCCGGATGTGGATGCCAACGCGGTGATCGGCGTGGTGGGCACCCGGAAAGCATCCGCCTACGGCGCTTCCGCTGCCTGGCGGATGGGCTATGAGCTTGGCGCGGGCGGCGGGATCGTGGTCTCCGGCCTGGCAGCGGGCATTGACGGGATGGCAATGACCGGCGCGCTGGCCGCGGGCGCCCCGGTGATCGGGGTCCTGGGGTGCGGGATCGATTTGGTATATCCCAAATCCAACGCCGAGCTCTTCGGAGAAACCCGGCGGCGGGGCTGCATCCTTTCCGAGTATCCCCCGGGAATGCCCGGGGCGAAGTGGACCTACCCCAGACGCAACCGCATTATCAGCGGCCTGAGCCGGGGCGTTGTGGTAGTGGAGGCCCCGGAAATAAGCGGCTCCCTCTATACCGCGAAGCACGCGCTGGAACAGGGCAGGGATGTATTCGTACTGCCCGGGAATGTGGATATGCCGGGCTTTCAGGGCAGCAACCGTCTGCTCCGGGAGGGAGCAATCGCGGCGAGCTGCGGTTGGGATGTGCTGGAAATCTACCAGAGCCAGTATCCCGGACAGATCCACCGCCCCGCGCCGCCTCGAAACGCACCGTCCCGGACCATGGCGGCGGAGAAGCCCCGCCGCCCGAAAAAAGAGGCGCCAACCAAGGCGGCTGACAAAAAAGACATTGACAAAACTCCCGCCGGGGAGTATTCTGACCGGGCAGATGTCCTTGCGGGCTTGAGCCCGGAGGAACAGACCATCGTCCGGTGCCTGATGCCGGGAGAGCGCCCGGTGGACGAGGTGATCGCGGAAAGCGGCATAGCTGCGGGGAAAGTCCTCGCGCTGATGACGCTGCTGGAAGTCAAGGGCGTCATCCTCCGGCGGCCGGGAAAACGGGCCGCCCTGAAATCACAACAGTAGGAAACGGAGACTATTCATGGCAAGACCTTCTAATCTTGTGATCGTGGAGTCGCCCTCCAAGGCGAAGACGATCGGAAAATATCTTGGGCCGGACTATGTGGTGAAAGCCAGTATGGGCCATCTGCGGGATCTGCCCAAGAGTACCATGGGCGTGGATCTGAAAAACGGTTTTACGCCCCAGTACCAGCCGGTACAGGGCAAGGAGGACCTTATCCGGGAACTGAAAACGGCTGCCGACAAGGCGGATACCGTCTATCTGGCAACCGACCCGGACCGGGAGGGAGAGGCCATCTCCTGGCACTTAAAGGAGCTTTTGGAGCTCCCCGACGGGAAAACCCAACGGGTCACCTTTAACGAGATCACCCAGAATGTGGTACGCCAGTCTATTCAGCATCCCCGGGGAATTGACTACGACCTTGTGGATGCCCAGCAGGCCCGGCGGATCCTGGACCGGATCGTAGGCTATGAGCTGTCTCCGCTGCTTTGGAAAAAGGTCCGCCGGGGACTGTCCGCCGGACGGGTCCAGTCTGTGGCAACCCGGATGGTAGTGGACCGGGAAAATGAAATCCGGGCGTTCCAGCCCAGGGAATACTGGTCGTTGGATGTGACGCTGCAAAGGACCCAAAAGCCCGGTTCCTTTGTGGCCCGGTACTACGGCGAGGAAAAGAAGCGGGAACTGGAAAGCGAGGCTGCCACCCAGGCGGTAATCGACGACATTCAGGGAAAGAAATTCACCGTCACCAATGTGAAGAAAGCGGAGAAGAAGCGCTCTGCCGCCCCTCCCTTTACTACCTCCACCCTGCAGCAGGAGGCTTCCCGGAAGCTGAACATGACCCCCAAGCGCACCATGATGCTGGCACAGCAGCTCTATGAGGGCGTTGACGTGGACGGCGAGGGTACGCTGGGTCTCATTACCTATATGCGTACCGACTCCCTGCGTTTAAGTGACGAGGCTATGGCCGCAGCCGCCGATTTCATTCGGGGCCGCTACGGCAAGGAATACTATTACGGAAAATTCCATGTGTACAAGACCAAGGCCGGTGCCCAGGATGCCCACGAGGCCATCCGGCCCACCCATGTGGAGCTGGACCCGGAGCGGGTTCGTTCCAGCCTGACCCTGGACCAGTATAAGCTCTACAAGCTGATCTGGAGCCGGTTCCTGGCAAGCCAGATGGCAAACGCCGTCTATGATACCGTATCGATCGATACGGAATGCGCGGGACATGTGTTCCGGGCCACCAATCAGAGCCTTCGGTTCCCCGGCTTTATCGCCGTTTATGAAGAGGGCCGGGATGAGGAAACGGAGCCGGTGGGCTCCCCGCTGCCGGAGCTGCAGGTAGGGGAGAAAGCCACGGCTTCCAAAATCGATAAGCAGCAGCACTTTACCCAGCCCCCCGCCCGGTTCACCGAGGCGACCCTGGTAAAAGCGATGGAAGAAAAGGGGGTAGGCCGCCCCTCCACCTACGCCGCCACCATCTCCACCATTGAGGACCGGGAGTATGTGGAAAAGAAGGACAAGCATCTGGTTCCCACGCCTCTGGGCGAGGTGGTCACGGGACTGATGGTGGACCGGTTCCGGGACATCATCGATGTGGAGTTCACCGCCAATATGGAAAGCCGCCTGGACCAGGTGGAAGAGGGCAAACAGAACTGGGTGGACCTGCTGACGGACTTTTACAAGGACTTTGAAACGGAGCTGCATTCGGCGGAAACCGCCCTGGAGGGTGTGCGCCTGAAAGTTCCCGAGGAGGAAACCGACGAAATCTGCGAGGTGTGCGGGCGGAAGATGGTCATTAAGACCGGCCGCTTCGGCAAATTCCTGGCCTGCCCCGGGTTCCCGGAGTGCAAATTTACCAAGCCTCTGGTGGAGCGGATGCCCGGCCGGTGCCCCAAGTGCGGAAGCGGAATTCTCAAGCGCCGGTCCAAGCGGGGCTTTGCCTACTATGCCTGCGAGCGGGGCGCGGAGTGCGGCTTTATGACCTGGGACGTTCCCACCGCGGAGGACTGCCCGGAGTGCGGGCAGACCCTGTTCAAGCGGTCCGGAAAGGGCCGTATGAAGCCTTTCTGCGTCAATCCGAACTGTTCCCGGTTCCTGCCGGAGGACAAGCGGGGCTACTATAAAAAGAAAACCGACGCGGCTCCCGGCGGGGAAGCCACACCGGAGGAACTGGAAGCGCCCACGGCGGAAGCGTCTGCGGCGGAAGCCCCTAAGACCGCCAAGTCTGCCGGGAAGAAAGCGGCCTCCGGGAAGAAGACAACTTCCGGGAAGAAAACCACGGCAAAGAAGACCGGAACGAAAAAGACCGCTGCCGGGGCGAAGAAGTCCGGCAGCAAAAAGGAGCCGGGCGTATGACGGTAAAAGTGATCGGCGCGGGGCTTGCCGGGTCCGAGGCTGCCTGGCAGCTGGCAAACCGGGGCTTCCAGGTGGCGCTGTACGAAATGAAGCCGGAGAAGATGACCCCCGCCCACCACAGCACGGATTTTGCCGAGCTGGTGTGCTCCAACTCCTTCCGGGGGGACCGGCTGGAAAATGCCGTGGGCCTGCTGAAAGAGGAACTTCGCCGCTGCGGCAGCCTGATCATGGCCTGCGCCGATGCCACCCGGGTGGAAGCGGGGGGCTGTCTTGCCGTGGACCGGCAGGGCTTTTCCGCCATGGTAACGGAAAAGGTCCGCAGCCATCCCAATATTACCGTGATTCCCGGGGAGGTCACCCGGGTGCCGGAGGGCCCTGTGATTGTTGCCACCGGCCCGTTGACCTCGGATGCCCTGAGCGATGCCATCGGCAGCTACTTCGGCACGGAGTACCTGCACTTCTTTGATGCCGCCGCCCCGCTGATCGCGGCGGATTCGGTGGATATGGAAAAGGCCTGGTGGCAGTCCCGGTATGACCGGGGTACGCCGGATTATGTAAACTGTGCCATGAATCCTCAGGAGTACGCGGATTTTGTCCGGGAGCTGAGTACCGCCCAGGAAGCGGAGGTCCACGGCTTTGAGGACGCGAACGTGTTCGAAGGCTGCATGCCCGTGGAGGTCATGGCCCGCCGGGGTGCGGATACCCTGCGCTACGGCCCCATGAAGCCCGTAGGCCTGACGGACCCCCGGACGGGGAAGGAGCCCTGGGCGGTTGTCCAGCTCCGCCAGGACAACGCGGCAAAGAGCGTATACAATCTGGTGGGCTTCCAGACCCATCTGAAATTCGGGGAGCAGAAGCGGGTCTTCTCCATGATCCCCGGCCTGGAACACGCGGAGTTTCTGCGCTACGGCGTGATGCACCGCAATACCTTCCTGCAAAGCCCCAGGCTGCTGGACCGGTATTACGCCGACCGCCGGAATCCCATGGTGGCCTTTGCCGGGCAGATGACCGGGGTGGAGGGATATGTGGAATCCACGGCCTCCGGCTTCCTGGCTGCCGTTGCCATGGCGGCAAGGCTTCGGGGTACCGAGCCGCCGGACTTTCCCAAAACCACCGCCATCGGCGCGTTGGGGCTGTATATCAGCGACGAAGCGGTCACGGCGTTCCAGCCCATGAATATCAATTTCAGCATTATTGCGCCCCTGGAAAAGCGGGTGCGGAAGAAATCCGAAAAGAACGCCGCCATTTCCGCCCGGGCCCTTGCGGCTGTGGATGAACTGGTTGACGCGGGCTTTTAACCTTTGAAAAACAAAATGAAAGTTGTCGGCTTTTGTAAGCATACTGACAAATTGGAATTTGTCGGGCTGTTTGATGAATGGTTTGCGGGCCGATGCGGTA
>CAZVDH010000032.1:0-18221 GCA_964625595.1 uncultured Oscillospiraceae bacterium
AAATGATCGTTTATATGAGCAACGCGGCTAGATAGCTGCTGTGGCGCGGGAGCGCCCTCGCCCCCCGCATTTATGAGGGGGGTGGTACCAGTGCGCACACTGGTACCGGGGGGAGCTCGTATAAGCGGCTGCGTTCCAATTTATGTGTCATTCCGAACCAGTTCGCAAACTGGTGTGGGAATCTCCCTCGTCATTGTGACCGCTTTCTTCTAAATATGGGGATTGCCACGCCAATGTGCGCTACATTATCGCAATGACCGGGAATTCGTACTCCCCCCGCCACCAGTTTGCGAACTGGTGGCACCCCCCTCACAAGTGCGGGGGGCAAGGCGTCTAACCACCCGCACACCTTTTGGGGCAAGTGCGCTAAACGATCATTTATCTGACATTTCCCGGGCGGGGTGAATCTTTACATAAGTTTAAGAAATCCTTATTTTCTTCCCGGCGGCAACTTTTCTCATCATTTTTTCTTGTATTATGGAGCCGAACAGAATACAATAGGCGAAGAGGTGACCTCCATGAACACGATTGCCATTATCGACGACGACATTTATATTGGAAATATGCTGGAAGAGATGCTCCGGCAAAACGGTTACAACATTCTCCGGGCCTACTCCGGCACGGAGGCACTGCTTCTGCTCTCCAGGTGCAGGCCCGATCTGGTGCTGCTGGATCTGATGCTGCCGGGGCTTTCCGGGGAGGAAGTTCTGCCCAAAATTCAGGGACTCCCGGTGATTGTCATCAGCGCCAAGGCGGATGTACAGGATAAGGTCAAGCTGCTGCTGGGCGGCGCGGCCGATTACATAACGAAGCCTTTCGATACCGCGGAACTGCTGGCACGGATCACCGTGCAGCTTCGAAAGGCCGGCGGCAGCATATCCCACCGGATCACCGTAGGTGATTTGCATCTGGATTCAGATGCCCACACACTTTGCGTAAAAAATAGCGAGATTCGCTTGACAAAGACGGAGTACGCGATTCTGAAGCTGCTTATGCAGAACCCGGGGCAGGTCATTGCCAAGTCCGTCATGCTGGACAGGATCAGCCTGGATACCCCGGACTGCACGGAAAGCTCCCTCAAGCAGCACATCAGCAATCTTCGCAAAAAGCTGCGGGACGCGGGAGACGAAGACTACATTGAATCCGTCTGGGGAATCGGGTTCAAACTGGCGGATAAATCTTGACGAAATCTTTACTCTTTTCCTGACCGTTTCCTTTACCTTTTGGCTTTACAATACGGTCATCACAGAAAAGGAGACGATTGATTATGGAATACGTCCTGACCACCGAGAATCTCGGAAAACAATACCGCCATTTCAAAGCCCTGGGCGGTCTGACCATGCACGTTCCCAAAGGGGCCATCTACGGCTTTGTGGGCCGCAACGGTGCAGGCAAGACCACCCTGATCCGCCTGATCTGCGGCTTGCAGGAGCCTACCTCCGGCAGCTTTTCTCTGTACGGCATCCGCAACGACAGCAAGGACATTATCAAATCCCGCCGCCGGATGGGCGCGGTGGTGGAAACCCCCGCCATCTATCTGGACATGACCGCAGAGGAAAATCTTCGCCAGCAGTACCGGGTGCTGGGACTGCCCTCTTTCGAGGGGATTCCCGGGCTTCTGCAGCTGGTGGGGCTTCACAACACAGGAAAGAAAAAGGCAGGCAATTTCTCCCTTGGCATGAAGCAGCGGCTGGGCATCGCCGTGGCCCTGGCCGGGGACCCGGACTTTCTGATCCTGGATGAGCCTACCAACGGCCTCGACCCCCAGGGCATCATTGAAACCCGGGAGCTTATTCTGCGGCTGAACCGGGAAAAGCAGATCACCGTTCTCATTTCCAGCCATATCTTAGACGAGCTGAGCCGCCTTGCCACCCATTACGGCATCATCGACGGCGGCCGCATGGTAAAGGAGCTGAGCGCGGAAGAACTGGAAAATGCCTGCCGGAAATGTATGCGGATGGAAGTCACCAAGGTAACCGCTCTGGCCCGGGTGCTGGACGGTATGGGCATTGACTACAAGGTACTCTCCGAAACCAAGGCGGATGTGTACGCAAAAGTCAACATCTCCCAACTGACGCTGGCTCTGGCAAAGGAAGGCTGCGAGGTGCTTTCCATTGAAGAAAAGGACGAGAGCCTGGAAAGCTACTTTGTATCCCTGGTAGGAGGTGGCGATCATGCGTAAACTGCTTTCCGCATTCTTTTCCAGATTGAGAAAAGATGTAATATTCTGGGTCGTTCTGGTAGTTTACAGCGTCCTGTCCCTTGTTTCCTGTCTGCTGAACTATCAGTCCAGCATTCAGTACCCGTCAGACCCCGTACATGTAGAGGATGTCCTGTTTAACATGATCCCCGCTCTGCCCTTCCTGTGCGCCGCCGTCATCGCGCTGTTTCTGGGGCAGGAATTTGACGAGAATACCATCCGGAACAAGCTGACCGTCGGACACACCAGAACCGCCATTTTCTTCTCCGCCTACGCTGCCTGCACGGCAGCCTCCCTTGCGCTGCTTGGTTCTACGCTGATTCTCTCCGGTGTAACAGGATTCCTCTGCTTCAAAGCATTCCTGCTGGACTGGACACAGCTTGTCTATCTCGCAGCGTGCTGCGTACTGGTAACCATGGTGTTTTCCGCGATTTGTGTTGCTTTCTGCATGAATATCCAAAAGCGGGCTATTTCCATTCTGGTCACATTGGTTGTGATGCTTGTCCTCTTGTTTGCAGCCTCCTATCTGGAAGGCGCGCTGCTGGAACCGGAAATGACCTATGAAGGCATTACGATTTCCACCGTGGACGGTGTTCAGTTCGGCGATTTGGTTAAAAACCCGGCTTATGTCAGCGGAAACACCCGAAAAGTTATGGAATTTATTTTTGACATGCTTCCCACCGGACAGGCGGTTCAGCTTAACAATATGGAATTGGAACGGTGCGGCCGCTGGCTGTGGATGTCCGCCCTTATGCTGCCCATTGCCACACTGGCTGGCTTTCTCCCTTTCCGGAAACAGGATATTCGCTGAGTAAAGTAAGAGGTAATTATGGAACAACTGCTGCTGGCCGTCATTGCGATTCTGGTACTTGGGAATTTTGCCCTGCTGACGAAAATCTATCTGATGCACAAAGCCGCCCTGGAGATCGGGGATGCCTTTGAAGAGAAACTGGCATCGGATACCAATACCCTTATTGACATTTCTTCCCGGGATCCCTACCTGTGCCGGCTGGCAGCATCCGTCAACACCCAGCTTCGGATTCTGCACGACCAGCGGCACCGGTATCAAAACGGCGACCGGGAATTAAAGGAAGCCGTCACCAACATTTCCCACGATCTGCGCACGCCCCTCACCGCCATCTGCGGCTATCTGGATTTACTAAAAAAGGAACCCTTAACCGGGAACGCCGTCCGGTATCTGTCCCTGATTGAAAACCGAACGGAGGCTATGAAGCAGCTGACCGAGGAACTATTCCGTTACTCCGTCATTCTCTCGACGCAGGAGCTGGATATGGAAACGGTCTGCCTGAACGGTGTGCTGGAAGAGAGTATCGCATCATTCTACGCCGCCCTCACCAGCCGGGGCATTCGGCCCCAGATTCACATGAGCGGCAAGCGAATCGAAAAGCAGCTCAACCGGGAGGCCCTCAGCCGGGTGTTCAGCAACATTCTGAGCAACGCCCTGAAATACAGCGACGGCGATCTTGAAATCACCCTCCACGACGACGGAGAGATTGTATTTGCCAACACCGCTACCGGTTTGAATCAAATTCAGGTAGGAAAGCTTTTTGACCGGTTCTTCACCGTGGAAGCCGCCCGGAATTCGGGCGGGCTGGGGCTCGCCATTTCCAAAACGCTGGTGGAGCAGATGGGGGGCACCATTTCCGCGGAATTTGAAAACAGCAAATTAAGCATACACATTCGGTTTTAGGCAGAATTTGACAAAAAAAGCCGTGGCTTCTGAGACTGCAACGCGTCTCATAAGCCACGGCTCTGTTTTACCGTTCCGACGGTCCTTCCGTCTGCTCGGCTGTGGGTTCATTTTCCGGCTCTTCTCCGGAAGGCAGCTTGGGGGCGTTCTCCGCGTTCACATAGGCCATGAGCTCGTCGCCGGTGATGGTCTCCTTGACCAGCAGGTACTCGGAAACCTCATCCAGCAGCTGCCGGTGCTCCCGCAGCAGCTTGGTGGCATCGGTCAGGGCCTGGTCCAGGAGGGTCTTTACCTCCCGATCCACCTGGGCGGCGGTGGTCTGGGCGCAGTCCATATAGGCCTGCCCGTCGAGATAGGCGTTCTGCACGGAAGCGGTGGTCATAACGCCCAGTTCCTTGCTCATACCGTACTGGGTGACCATATTCCGGGCAAGTCCCGTTGCCCGCTGCAGATCGTTGGCGGCGCCGGTGGTCTGCACACCGAAAACAAGCTGCTCCGCGGCCCGGCCGCCCACAAGCGTCCGCAGCTCCGTAATGAGTTCCTCAGCGGTATTGAGGAATTTCTCCTCCTCGGGCATCTGCATGGTGTAGCCCAGCGCGCCGGAGGTGTGGGGCACGATGGTGATTTTGGATACGGGCTGGGAGTGCTTTTCCAGAGCCGCCACCAGGGCATGGCCCACCTCATGGTAGGCAACCAGCCGCTTTTCCATATCGGTAAGCACTGTATTCTTTTTTTCCGTACCGGCAATGACCGTCTCAAAGGAGACCATCAGATCCTCCTGGTTCACGGCTTTCCGGCCCTGGCGCACCGCCCGCAGGGCTGCCTCGTTCACCAGGTTGGCAAGGTCCGCACCAACGGCACCGGCAGTCGCCTGAGCGATTTTCCGCAGGTCCACATCCTCACTGAGCTTGATTTTCCGGGTGTGGACTTTCAGGGTATCCAGACGGCCCTGGAGGTTGGGCTTATCCACAATGATCCGCCGGTCAAAACGGCCGGGGCGGAGCAGGGCCTTGTCCAGAATCTCCGGGCGGTTGGTGGCTGCCAGGCAGACAATGCCCTTGGAGGGTTCAAAGCCGTCGATCTCGGACAGGAGCTGGTTCAGCGTCTGCTCCTGTTCGGAATTGTTTCCGAACCGGTTGTCTCTTGCCCGGCCCACGGCGTCAATTTCATCGATGAAGATGATGCAGGGAGCCACTTTCGCCGCCTGCTGGAAGAGGTCCCGCACCCGGCTGGCGCCCATGCCCACAAACATTTCCACAAAGTCGGAGCCGGAAATGGAGAAGAAAGGCACATCCGCCTCGCCGGCCACCGCTTTGGCAAGCAGGGTCTTGCCGGTGCCGGGAGAGCCCACCAGCAGCGCGCCCTTGGGAAGCTTCGCGCCGATGTCCGTGTACTTCTTGGGGTTGTGGAGAAAATCAATGATCTCCACCAGGCTCTCCTTGGCCTCGTCCTGTCCGGCAACATCCTTGAATGTGACACCGGTCTGCTTTTCCATATACATTTTAGCCTTGCTCTTGCCGAAGCCGCCCATGGCACCGTCCGCGGACATACGCTTGGTCAGCATCCGCATGAAGAAGAACAGAACCGCAATGGTGATGCCATAGTACAGGATCATCATAATCATGGAGTTGTCTTCGGTAATGGGCTCGTTCACCGTTACGCCCATGTCATGAAGCTCCGCCGCCAGGGCCATGGTATCTCCGCCGCTGCGCAGGCCGGTATAGCAGGCTTTCTGACTCTGGGCCGGCTTTTTGGCCTCGTCCTTGGTCAGGTAAACGATCCGGTCATACCGGATCTCCACCTCCGCGAGATTTCCGGACTGCATCGCGTCCAGGAAATCGGAATAGGTGGTTTCGGTGTACTGGCTGTTGGACACGGCATTGAAAATCCAGCTGAAAATCAGGACCAGCGCCAGGGTGATGATCAGCGCGGTCCATATATTTTTGGGCTTGTCCTTTTCCGGCTGGTTGTTATTCTTGGGGTTTTGGTCATTTCGATTCGGATCCATTTCCTTCGCCTCCCGGAGCACCGCCCGGTGCCCCACTCTTTCCCAAAACGGGGTCTTTTGCGCTATCATAACACATTTTTACGCGCTAGGCAATGAATGATTCAGAAAAAGCCGGTAAATTTTCTGTGAACCTGCGCATTTCCGGCATGGATTCCGGTTCCGGGCTTCCTGTGCATTCCCGCAGCCTCCCCCAGGGCTTCAAAAAAAGGCTTGTGAAAACCGGTAGAATCTGTTATAATAGCATAGAATATTGATTTTTGATTTCAGGAGATGAACCCTATGAACGAGAAACGCCGCCCTGCGGCCCCTCCCCAGGAGGAACCGGAAGGACAGCTGGAGGGCCGGAACGCCCTGCAGGAGGCGCTGAAAAGCGGACGGACCATTGACAAGGTCTTTATTGCCGACGGGCAGACGGACCGGGGGCTCCAGCGTCTGGCAGCACTGGCCAAGGAGGCGGGCGCCGTCGTGGTTCCCGTGGACCGGAGAAAGCTGGACGCCATGTCCTTCACCCACGCCCATCAGGGGATCATCGCCCAGGCGGCGGCCCGGGATTACTGCTCCATTGACGAAATTCTCGCGAAAGCGGAAAGCCGGGGCGAAGCACCCCTGCTGGTTTTGTGCGACGATCTTTCCGATCCCCACAATCTGGGAGCGATCATGCGGAGCGCGGAATGTGCCGGCGCCCACGGCATTATCATTCCCAAGCGGCGCAGCGTGGGCCTTACCGCCACCGTGGCAAAGGCCTCCGCCGGTGCCGTGGAATATATGAAAGTCGCCCGGGTGGCGAATCTGAATTCCGCCATTGCCGAGCTGAAAGAAAAAGGCGTATGGATTTTCGGCACCGCCGCGGAGGGGTCCGTCCCCATGTACCGGGCGGATCTTAAGGGCCCTGCCGCTATTGTCATCGGAAACGAGGGCGACGGCATCAGTCCCCTAGTCCGCAAAAACTGCGACATGCTGCTGTCCATCCCCATGCGGGGTAGGATCAGCTCCCTGAACGCCTCCGCCGCCGCATCCATTTTATTGTACGAAGCCCTGCGCCAGCGCATGGCATGACCCGGGAGGAAAAATATGGACAATCAAGACGAGCTCCAGGAGCTTGACCTGGAAGCGATCATGCGGGAATTCCACGACCCGTCCAAGGACCTGCCTCCGGAGGAACCGGAAACAGAAGAAAGCAAAGAAGCGGCAGAAGAAGCGCCTTCCGCAGCTCCCGAAGATGCCGGACCCGAGAATGCTACCGCCGTCCCGGAAGTTCCGGAGGATGAAACGCCGGTGCCCGACTCCATGGAGGAACTGGACATCGGGAAGATTATCCCGGAGGAAGACGCCGGGAAAGAGACTTCCGCGGATCCCACTGCCACCGTCCGTATTGAAGACATTTCCGATGTTCAGGCAGATGCAGCCGCGGAAGCTGCCGAAGACGGTTCCGCCGGGGAGGAATCCGCCGCCGAAGACGGCAGCGGGAACACGGAGGAAGCGACTGCCCAGCCGGAAAAGGAACCCATTCCTTTCTCTCCCCGGGCCCGCCTCCGGGAGCTGAAAACGAAGCTCATTGCGGGACCGGAAAAACGGTACTACGAACTGGAGGAAGTAGGAGTCGGCAAGCTCCAGATAGCCATTTTGCTGAATCTTGTTCTGGTTGCCCTGTGTGCCCTCGGCGCGGTCCTCTATGCCATGGGTGCGGTCCCCGGAAACCGGATGCGGTTCCTGGCTTTCAGTCAGGTGCTGGCCATGCTGATTTCCGCTTTGCTCGGGTCCAGTGCGCTGCTGGACGGGCTGGGCGACATCTTCCACGGTAAATTCACCCTGAACACCCTGATGGCGCTGACTTTCATTGCCTGCTGCGCCGACGGGGTGTACTGCCTCATGGAGCTGCGGATTCCCTGCTGCGCCGCTTTCTGTCTGGAAATGACCATGGCGCTGTGGGCACGCTACCACCGCCGCTCCACGGAAATGGCCCAGATGGATACCCTGCGCAAGGCCGTGAATCTGGGCAGCATTGTAAAATCTCCCGACTACTATAATAAGCGCCCCGGCATTCTCCGGGGGCAGGGTGATGTAGAGGACTTCATGGATACCTACAGCAGGTCCTCCGGCCCGGAAAAGCTCCAGTGCGTCTACGCTTTTATCAGTCTCATCGCAAGCCTGGGTATTTCCACCCTGGCAGGGCTTCTCCACGGGCCCAGCATGGCGGTGCAGATTCTGTCCACCTCCCTGCTGGTGGCGGTGCCCGCCAGCTTCTTCGTATCCCTTACCCGCCCCGCCGCCCTCCTGGAACGGCGGCTGCACATGGTGGGCAGCGTGATCTGCGGCTGGCAGGGCGTGAAAAAGCTCTGCGGAAAGGCTGTGATCCCACTGCGGGATGAAGACCTGTTCCCCGAGGGCTCCGCCAAGCTCAACGGCGTAAAATTCTATGGGGAGCGTACCCCGGACGAGATCGTGTCCCTCACCACCTCCCTGATCGAAGAGGCAGGCGGCGGACTGGTCAGTGTGTTCCGCACCCTGCTTACCAGCCGGGGCGGCCGGGAATATCCGGTGGAGGAGTTCCGCAACTACGGCAGCGGTGGAATCGGCGGCATCATTCAGGGGGAGCCTGTGCTGCTGGGCACCCTGGATTTCGTGCAGGACATGGGCGTTCACATCCCCGACGGGACCATGGTGAACCAGGCAGTATACGCCGCCATTGGCGGTGAACTCAGTGCTGTAGTTGCCATTTCCTACGCAAAGATGCGTTCCTCCGCCGCGGGCCTGGTTTCCCTGACGGGCTGCCGCCGTCTTACGCCGGTCATGCTGACCCGGGACTTCATGCTGACGGAAAGCTTCCTGCGCAGCAAATTCTCCGTGCGCACCCGGAGAATGGTATTCCCGGATCAGCAGACACGGGACGCTCTGGCGGCCATCCAGGCAGATCCCGAGGCCGATGTGCTGGCGTTGACTACCCGGCAGGATCTGGCATCCTATATCTATGCCGTTACCGGTTCCGGTGCCCTGCGCACCGCTTCCCGCCTGGGGGTAGCTATCCACCTGCTGGGCGGCATTGTGGGCATTGCCATTATGCTGGTGATCGCCTATCTCGGTTCCACCCAGCTGCTCACGCCCATCAACATCTTGCTGTATCAGCTCGTCTGGATGATCCCCGGACTGCTGATTACGGAATGGACCAGATCCGTATAAAAGTAAAATCGGCGCACCGCAAAAACGGTGCGCCGGATTTTTATACCCTTTCATTCTTTTGCGGCGGTGCTGTCCGTCTCAAAGCCCACCATGATGCCGCCCCGCTCGGAGTAGCAGGCACACAGGCCGCCGTTGTCGCTGACAGTCACATCCGCCCCGGGGAACGCGGCAAGCAGCATATCCCGCAGCTGCTGCGCCGCAGCTTCATTCCGGGTGTGGGTGATCCGGGCCTTTCCGCCCCGATAGCCCAGGTCCTCCATGGACGCGAAAATCTGCCGCAGGGCCTTCTTCTCCCCTCTTGCCTTGTGCAGGGGCTCCAGTGTTCCCTCCCGGCTGGCCCGTCCGATCACCCGGATACCCAAAAGCCCTGCCGCCTTGGCAATTATGGGGCTGACCCGGCCGTTTTTCGCCAGATTCTCCAGGGACTCCAGGGAGAAAATCAGATGGGTTGTCTTGAGGTACGCTTTCGCCTGCTCCACAATTTCTTCAAAGGAAGCGCCCGCTTCCGCCAGCTCCCGGTACTTTTCCAGGATCAGCACCATTTCCGGCCCGGTGGACAGGGAGTCCATCAGAAAAACCTTTGCCCCGGGATTCGCGCTCTCATATTCCTCGGCAGCGACCCGGCCGGAATTGTAGCTTCCCGACAGATTGCCGGTAATGGCAACACCCAGCACCGTATCCGCACCCTGAAAAGTATCCAGCCAGTCATTCACACTGGGGCAGGTAGTGAAGGTCTTTCCCCGGTGGGATTCCATAGCCGCCAGGAATTCGTCAATATCCAGCGAGGCATTGTCAATAAATTCCTGGTCGCCAACCATCATTTTCAGGGGAGCAAAATGGACCTCCAGAGTCGGGTCCTGTATAGGATTGGCGGAGGAGTCCGCCACAAGTCGTATTGTCATACCGCGCCGTCCTTTTCTTTTTTGTGCTGTCATTCTATCACTGTTTCTATACTCTGTCAAGGGTTTTTAAAAAACCTGTTATAGGGTATTAGACAACTGTTGACATATTCTCAAAACTGGGTTATACTATACCCATGGAACAGGAAAGAAATACAAGTCTGGCTTCCTCCCTGGAGAACTTCCGTCTGCCGAAGTACAGCCAGCTCCCCGACATGGGGCTTTATTTGGAGCAGACCGCAAAATATATCAATATGACCCTGGCTCCTCTGGGGTTCTTTGAAATCACCGGCTCCATGATTCGCAACTATGTGAAAATGGGGCTGGTCAAAAACCCTGTCCAAAAGCAGTATTACCGGGAGCACATCAGCCGTCTTCTGACCCTGACCGTGCTGAAATCCGTGATCTCCCTGGATAATATCCACCAACTCTTCCGTCTTCAGATGCAGAGCTATTCCGATGAGACCGCTTTCGATTATTTCTGCATGGAGCTGGAAAACACGGTTCTCTACCGCTTCGGTCTGCGTGACAGTCTGGATAACATCGGCGTCACCGACTCCCTGGAAAAGGAGATGCTCCGCAGCGCCATCACCGCCGTGTCCCATATCATCTACCTGGACACCTGCCTGAAGCGGCTGGAGGACGGGAAGCCGAAAGATCAGAAATCACAATCCACATAAAAAGTACCGCTCTCTTTTGGAGAACGGTACTTTTTTATATGCTGCGATGATTAGGAAACACAATAGATCGATAAATTAGAATTTGACGATCTATCGAATTCCCGGTCATTGCGAGCCAGTGCTCCGACTTCCGTGGCAATCCCCCTCGAATTTCCGAATCACGAACGTCTACCTCCGTAGGGGCGCTCATTGAGCGCCCGGCAGGGAAAGGTTCTGTATTCGTATTTCTTTCGGCGAAAAGGTGCCATTCAACGTAATTTTATTCTGGAATTCGGTACATTTTTGCGGGCGGTCAATGACCGCCCCTACGGATGGATGACGATAGGCTTCCTGAAATTCGATGGAGCTTCCCACACCAGGAAAGCGGACTGGTTCGGAATGACAGTGTTGTTCGATGCCCAGTTTTTCCTCTGCAAATTCCAATTTGCCCGTCTCCCGTCTTATTTCCCCTCGGGCATGGAGGCCGCCACGGCGGACTGGCCCACCCGGCGGAATTTTTCATCCGGCAGCGCCAGATGGATCTTCTCCTCCAGCTCGGGATAGTCCTCCGCCAGAGTCCGGCGGCAGGTTTCCAGGAGCAGGTCGCCGCCCTTTCCGGACATCACTCTGCCCAGCAGCAGCACATGGTGGAAGCGGTAGAAAGACCAGTACAGCGCCAGGCTGTGGGCAAGATACACACCGATGCTCCGGTAGATCCCGGCAGCCCGGGGATCCTCCGCCTCCATGAGCTTCTGAACCCCCTTCAGCTTCTCGGCAGGAGACAGGCTGTCCTCCAGTTCGATGCCTGCGGCAGGGGCAAGCTTAATCACGCTGTCCTGGGAGAAGTACTTGACACCGCAGCCGATGTCCCCGGACCACTCGTCACACATTGCATCGGGGGAACCGTCCACAGGGGCGAAAGCCAGTTCGTTGAGCCATCCGGTAATGCAGCCGTTTTCATCCACAAAACCGACGGCCTCACTGGTGCCCATGGCAATACCCAGCACATTATTGCTTTCCAGGCTGACAGCACCGGCCAGCGCGGACACGTCACCGTCGTTGACCACGCAGCAGGGAACATCTCCAAAGGTGTCCGCCACCGCCCGGAGATAGATGTTCTTCACTTTCCTGTCAAAAAGATCCTGAGGAACTTTCAGGAACAGGGAAGCCCGCATCACCCGGTTGTCAATGACCACACCCGCCGTGGAGACGCCTACAGCGTCCACCCGGGGCATATGGGACGCGGCGGATTTCAGCGCGGAAACAATGCCCTCGTAGTGGTAATCGGGATCGGGGTTGATCTTGGGGAACCACACCACTTCCTCGGAGTACACCGTCTCCCCGTCCACCACGGCAGAAACCTTCCGGTCACTTCCGCCTGCATCAAAGCCGATCCGGCAGCCGGAAAAATGACCGCCGATGGATTTTGCGGCATCCTTATTTTCGGGAAGCCGGTCAGTGAACAGGACCTCAAAGGGACGCTCGAACACGCCCGCCATGAAGTCCATGTCAAATGCCCGGGTCCCGTCCGGGCAGTAGGCATCCCGGAGGTAATCATAGATCCCCTCGTCGCCGCTGACATAGATCCGGAAGCCGCCTTTCATCCACAGCAGGAACTTCACCAGCCGGTCAATGTAGTAGCAGTCCGCATCACGCATTTCCGGCGTACCGTAAATATAGGTTTGATAGGATGCCATCTCTCCCCCGGCACGCTCCACACAGATTCCAATGGGCTTCTTCGCGCCGGCGAGATATGCCCGATTGAATTTTTCCAGAGGAATAAAGCCGGGATCCAATTCGGGACGACACTTAACCTCCATTTTGATGCCAAGATGTTCCATAAAGGTACCCCTCTTTCAAAATAATTGTAAATGCTCATCGGGTTAACGCAGCAACGAAGCAAATTGTAATTTGACGGCTTTGCCGAATTGACAATTGACAATTGACAGTTGACAATGATTGTGTCCCTACGGGACGATTTTGAAATGATTTGTGGTGTTTTCGTCCAAAATTCTTTTATAATCATCCCGAAGGGATTCCATAATTGTCAATTTTCAATTATCAATTGTCAATTAAATCCAAAATTTTCTGTTTGCTGAATAAACCCAATATACATATAAGATTATAGCAAAGCCCCGTTCCCTTGTCACCTGTTTTTTGTGTTTTTCCGCATTTGCGGGTGCTGTCAGTGATTATCTACAAATTCTGTATGTTCCTTTTGGAGAGATTGCATAAGAAAAATGTTCTCCGGCGAAAAAGCCTAATATTTTCACAATCTGCTGAAATTAATCGTTGAAATTCCGCTGCCTTTCGTGTATAATGACACCATTCCGGTGTCTGCCTTCGGGCAGCCTTCCCGAAAGGAGATTTTTTCTGATATGTACACTGTCAACGCCATTCGAAATGTCTGCCTGCTGGGTCACAGCGGCAGCGGCAAGTCCGCCCTGGCGGAAAGCTTACTTTACATGACCGGTGCCATCGACCGGATCGGCCGGAACGCCGACGGAAACACCGTCTGCGACTACGATCCCGAGGAGATCCGCCGCAATATTTCCATCTCCACCTCCGTGGTGCCTTTGGAGTATCATAACTGCAAGATCAACCTGCTGGACACCCCCGGCGGTTTCGACTTCTCCGGCGCCGTCATGGAAGCTCTCCGTGCCGCAGACGCCGCCATTCTGGTGTGCTCTGCCAAGGACGGCATCACCGTAGGCTTTGAAAAGGCCTGGCAGTACTGCGAAGAGCGGAATATGCCCCGCTTTGTCTACATTTCCAAGGTGGACGAGGATCACTCCGACTACAACGCCACCTTTAATGCCCTGCGGGAGCGCTATGGCAACAAGATTGCCCCTGTTGTGGTTCCCATCTGGGATGCCTCCAAAAAGGTCACCGGCATCATCGATGTGCTGAACAAGCGGGCCTACGAGATGCACAACCTGAAGCGTGTGGAGATCCAGGTCCCCGACGACAAGGTTCCCGTCATTGAAGAGTTCAATGACGCGCTGAAGGAAGCCGTTGCCGAGACCGACGAGGCCCTCATGGACCGGTTCTTCGAGGGTGACGACTTTACTTACCGGGAAATGATCACCGGCCTGCACCAGGGTGTCAGCGAGCTGAGCATGTTCCCCGTGCTCTGCGGCTCCGGCGTTACCTGCCTGGGAAGCCTGATGCTCATGGACCACATTGTGGAGCTGCTGCCCAACCCCGTGCAGGGCAACTACCACAAGGCTACCACTGCCGACGGCAGCACCGAGGAGTTCGTTGTCTCCCCCGGCGGCGTTCCCTGCGCCTTTGTCTGGAAGACCGTCTCCGACCAGTACGGCAAGTATTCCTATATCAAGGTCCTGTCCGGTGAGATCACCTCCGACACCACCCTGGTGAATGCCCGTACCGGCGACACCGAAAAGCTGGGCCGTCTGTATACCGTCTGCGGCAAGAAAGCCACGGAAGTCAAGGCCCTGTCCTGCGGCGACATCGGCGCCATCGGCAAGATGGACCGTGTCAAGACCGGCGACACCCTGTGCGATCCCAGAAAGGTCGTCAGCCTGAAGAGCATTCCCTACGCCGCCCCCTGCTACTCCATGGCCATTGCCCCCAAGGTCAAGGGTCAGGACGAAAAGGTGGGCTCCGGCCTGCTCCGCCTGAACGAAGAAGATCCCTCTTTCACCGTCGCCAACAACCCCGAGACCAAGCAGCTGGTGATCTCCGGCGCCGGCGACCAGCAGCTGGATGTGATCGTGAGCAAGCTGAAGAGCCGCTTCGGCGTGGATGCCGTCCTCAGCCCCGCCAAGATCGCCTACCGGGAGCGGATCAAGAAAAAGGTGGAGGCTCACGGCCGTCACAAGAAGCAGACCGGCGGTTCCGGCCAGTTCGGCGACGTGTGGATCCGTTTCGAGCCCCAGGACGAGCAGGATGATCTGATTTTCGCGGAAGAAGTGTTCGGCGGCTCCGTGCCCAGAAACTTCTATCCCGCCGTTGAAAAGGGTCTGCAGGAAGCCGTTCAGAAAGGCCCTCTGGCAGGCTACCCCATGGTCGGCCTGAAAGCTACCCTGTATGACGGCTCCTACCATCCCGTGGACTCCAACGAACTGTCCTTTAAGCTGGCCGCCATTCTGGCGTTCAAGGAAGCCATGCCCAACGCTATGCCCACCATTCTGGAGCCCATCGGCTCCCTGAAAGTGACCATTCCCGACAGCTACATGGGCGATGTCATCGGCGACCTGAACAAGCGCCGGGGCCGCGTCATGGGCATGAATCCCGCCGGCCACGGTGTCACCGTGGTGGAGGCCGAGGTTCCCATGGCCGAAATGAGCAGCTACGCCATTGACCTGCGGGCTATGACCCAGGCCAGAGGCTCTTTCTCCCTGAACTTCGAGCGTTATGAGGAAGTTCCCAAGGCGAACCAGGCGAAGATCATCGCCGACGCCAAGGCAAACGAGGGCTGATAACCCCATAAATATCCCCCGGCGGAATTTCCGCCGGGGGAATTCTATTCCGTTTCATCCGGAAGTAGGAAGACGCCGGGAACGCTTTCCATTTTTCCAAGGACTTTCAGCTGGTTGCTGCCCGTCACAGTGGGAAACCGGACATGATCCGATGCCTCCCCATTAAAAACAGTTTCATAGCGTGCGCCGTTAAAGGCCAGCACCCGCACAGAACCCTTTCCTTTTGTCAGCTTAACCGCGTTATATAGTTTCTGACGACGGATGCCCAGCGGCCCCAGTCGTAACAGGCGTCGGTGCTCCCGGCTCCGTCCCACCAGCACTCGCGCAAAGGGCCGTACCCGGTCATCAGCTCCGTAAGCTGTCCGGCAAATACATCATTGTAAGCATCCGTCCCCCAGGACGGATGGTTTCTGTCCCAGGGAGAGATGTATACCCCGGGCTGTATTCCATATTCCCGGCAGGCATCGGTGAACAGGCGCACCACATCCGCGCCCCGGGGCTGTGCTTCACGGAGTGCTCCGTAAACCGGCTGGGCCGCAGACAGAAGCCGTCATGATGCTTGACCGTAAGAATGACGGCGGTAAAGCCCGCGTCCCGGAGGACCCTGCCCACTGCCGGCAGTCCAGATCCCCGGGGGCAAACTGCCCGGGATCCTCCCTGCCGTCCCTCCATTCCTTTCCCGTAAAGGTGTTCCTGGAAAATGGAGGAAAGCCGTCTTTCCCCGCCGATACCAGGCAAGCTGCCGCCTATTGGGCACGGGACCGCAAGGCCGGATCGCAATCATTGGGGCTGCACTCCTTTGGAAAAAAGATTCCGGCTTTTTTCTCATTATATCCTCAATTGTAAGGAAAAGTCAATAAACTACCGGTTGCATATTTCCGGTTTTTAGGGTATAATGGAGGGCTGAAGGCGATTTACCGTGTTTTTCGCCGGACATTACCTGTACAGGAGGCTCCACCATGCATAAAAGAAGAATCCTCGCTTTTGCCTGCGCCCTGCTTGCGGCTCTGCTGGCCGTAACTGCCGCCGGATGCAAAGCGGATACATCGGAATACGAAAAGAAAATCTCTGATCTCGAAGCGGAGAATGCTGCCCTCCGTGCCCAAATCGATGCCCTCACCGCCCAGCTTGGCGACGCCGGCGGACTGTACTTAAGCGACTGGGACCTGTCCGCCTCTATCTGGGAGGGAAGCGGCGGTGCCGATGTTACCCTCACTGCCACCCCCGCCGCTTTTCAGGAGGGTATGACCGCCGAGTTCCTGGTCTACCTGGATAGCCAGATCGCTTCCTCCACCCCCTGCAGCTGGGACGGCACAAGCTTTACTGCCAGAGCGGCCCTGCCGGTTGCCGACGGCTACAGCTATTTCTGTATTCTTTCTGACAACGCCGGCGAAAGCTCCCAGATTCTGCTCACTTCCCCGGAATCCCCGGTGGAAGACAGCATTGTATACCTGCAGACCAGCCTTACCGCCTACTGCAACCTTTTCCTGGGCGACTGGTCCGCAGAGAACGGGAAACTGACCATCGGCTACGGCTTTGCCCAGGCCCAGCTTCCCCGTCTGGCGGAAAGCGGCACCAATGTGGGCTTCCGGGGTGCCCGTCTTGTGCTGCAGCTCAACGGCATGGAGATCGACAGCCAGAACCTGACCCTGCCGGAGGGCGAGGGTGAGGGCAGCTACGAGGAAGCCCTTTACGACCTCAGCTTTTCCATCCCCCAGCTGGGCGATGACGACCAGCTGGACCTGGTTCTGGAAGTCACGCTGACTACCGACGGCGTCATTTCCACCGTCGGCGGAAGCTGGTTCCTCTCCGACGGACAGCTCAGCCTGGTGGTAGGCTGATCCCTCCGCTGCGCCGAAGACCATCCGAAAGGCTGTTTTTTTGAAAAGTATCATTTTTCACAAATTTCTGTCTCTGCCGTCTTTCTTTATGTGAATACTATAAAAAACTTCCAAATATTAAGATTTTTGGATTGATTTTATCCGTTGTTTGGCTTACAATAGTCACCGTACGGATTGAGGGAAAGCAATCCCAGCAATTCTTCACCGGGAGGAAATGGCAATGCTGAACATTGTACTGGTGGAACCGGAGATTCCCCAGAACTGCGGCAACATCGCCAGGACCTGCGCCGCAACCGGAAGCCGTCTGCACCTGATCCGCCCCCTTGGTTTTGATATTTCCGAGCGGGCTGTCCGCAGGGCGGGCCTGGACTACTGGCATATGGTGGAGGTGCTGGATTACGAAAATCTGGATGATTTCTTCTCCCGGAACCGGGTGGAAGAAATGTGGTGCCTTTCCACAAAAGCACCCAGGTGCTACACCCAGGCACAGTACCATGACGGCTGCTACCTGTTCTTTGGGAAAGAGACCAGGGGATTGCCGGAAGAATTCCTCGCGGCCTATTACGACAGCTGCGTGCGGATTCCCATGCGTGCCGATGCCCGGAGCTTAAACCTGAGCAATGCCGTGGCGGTCACCGTCTATGAGGCTCTGCGCCAGCTTTCCTTTCCCGATCTGAAAGACTTTGGAAAAATGCGGGTATAACCCGGGAAAACATGGAGGAATGTCTATGAATTACAATAAGAAATCCATTGAGGACATTGACGTAGCCGGCAAGCGCGTACTGTGCCGCTGCGACTTCAATGTTCCAACCAAGAACGGCAAGATCACCTCCGACAAGCGGATCGTGGCTGCCATGCCCACCATTCGCTACCTGGTCGATAAGGGCGCCAAGGTCATCCTCTGCTCCCACATGGGCAAGCCCAAGGGTGAATACAAGCCCGAACTGAGCCTGAAGATCGTCGCTGACCGGATCAGCGAGCTGCTGGGCAAGAAAGTCATCATGGCTGCCGATGTGGCAGGTGAGGATGCCCACGCCAAGGCTGCCGCCCTGAAAGACGGCGATGTGATGCTCCTGGAGAACACCCGCTTCGTCAAGGGCGAGACCAAGAACGATCCGGAGTTTAGCAAGGCTCTGGCTTCCATGGCGGACATTTTTGTAAACGACGCCTTTGGCACCGCCCATCGTGCCCATTCCTCCACCGCCGGCGTGGCCGACTATCTGCCCGCCGTCTGCGGCTATCTGGTGCAGAAGGAAGTCTCCATCATGGGCAAGGCTCTGG